>JAHZHF010000099.1 GCA_019420405.1 Clostridiales bacterium | reverse complement strand
TCCCGGCTGTCTCCTTTCCCAGAAAGTGTACTCCAACCGTCCGCTCCGCTTCCTGGGCTGTACAAACGGGAAATGTTACTGACTAAATAGGCTGATAAACGTAGAAATGGCGCGGCTTGAGAGCTATCGACTTCGAAAAGCCTTCTGGCCGCGCCTTACTTCTGAAAGCTATATATTCATTAACTTCCGTCTTGTAAAGCTCAGAAAACAGCCCCATCCCCGCAGAATACGTCTCAGAATCTTCCCTGTTTTCGGATGTTTTTCATGCGGGAGTTATTGAACTTTATAGCTGAACAGTTATCCTGCCGCTTCTTTTTTGGTCTTCATCCTCTTGATGACTTTCAGCCGCGTAAATTCCTCACGCTCTTTTTCTTCCAGTGCATTTGTAATCGTATAGACGAGTGAGGAATACATCGGGATCGTGATGTTCTGAAGCGCGTTGGCGCGCTTCTGCGTCTTTTTGATATTACCTGCCAGGCGGTATGCCGCGTTTTCAACCATGGACAGTTTGATGGTCAGATCCTTTACCTTGCGGAATGCCTCCCTTGCCTTGTCGATGGACTCGTGGGTGGTGCTGAAAGCATAAGTAGGACGTCCGGCATCAGGGACGTATTTCACATGGGGAATCTCGGTTCCCATGATGCTCCTGGTCTGGATCGTGATGGAATTCTCAATGGGAACTGTATACGCAAGCAGCTCCACATTGCTGATTCCGTTCTCAATATTGGCGCGCTGGAGGCACTGATACGCGTAGGTAAACGTGGTGTCGATCTCCTCCTGAATACTGCGGGCCTCGTCGATCAGATCCATCAGCTCGCGGATCAGAATATTTCTCTTCTTATCCATCAGGTCATAGCCCTGCTTTGCAAGCGCCAGCGAGTTCTTCGCCAGCATCAGATTTCCTTTGGTTGGAAATGTACGTGGATCCATAAAATCCCTCCTTTAACATCGGGGCTGAAAGGTACTTATCTTTTATAATTATTCTTCGTCAGCAGGTTTATAATACTTGTCAAGTATCTTCGTATCCACTCTGTCGAGCTCTTCCCTCGGAAGTTTTCCTAAGAGTTCCCAGCCCAGATCCAGTGTTTCTTCCATGCTCCGGTTTTCGTTCTGGCCCTGGCCGATATAGCGCTCCTCGAATTCCTTGCCGAATTCCAGGTATTTTTTATCAATAGGGGAGAGTTCGTCCTCTCCGATAACGGACGCCAGGTTACGCGCGTCTCCCACTTTCGCATAGGCGGAGAAGAGCTGGTTGGCCAGATCCTGATGATCCTCTCTTGTGTATCCTGCTCCGATACCGTCCTTCATCAGACGGGAGAGGGAGGGCAGGATGTTGATGGGCGGATATATGGACTGCCCGTGGAGCGGGCGGTCGAGTACGATCTGCCCCTCTGTGATATACCCGGTCAGGTCGGGGATTGGGTGAGTGATATCATCGTTTGGCATGGTCAGGATCGGGAGCTGAGTCACAGATCCGTTTACACCCTGGACGATACCAGCGCGCTCGTAGATCGTAGCCAGCTCACTGTACAGATAGCCCGGGTAACCTTTACGGCTGGGGATCTCTCCCTTGGATGAGGATACCTCACGCATGGCCTCTGCAAAGGAGGTCATATCCGTCAGAATTACAAGGATATGCATATTCTGCTCAAATGCCAGATATTCGGCCACGGTCAGCGCCACCTTCGGAGTGATCAGACGCTCAACCACCGGGTCATTTGCCAGGTTTAGGAACATGGCCACATGGTCGGCAACTCCGCTTTCCTCGAATGTATTCCGGAAGAAATCGGCCACATCGTGTTTGACGCCCATTGCGGCGAAGACGATGGCGAAATTTTCATCAGAGTTTTCCCCGAGGGACGCCTGCTTTACGATCTGTGCCGCAAGCTGGTCGTGGGGGAGTCCGTTTCCGGAGAAGATCGGCAGCTTCTGACCGCGGATCAGTGTGGTCAGTCCGTCGATTGCGGAAATTCCGGTGTGAATATAGTTCCTGGGGTATTCGCGGCGTACCGGGTTTAACGGCAGGCCGTTTACATCGCGTTTCAGCGTGGACACGATGGGGCCCAGGTCGTCGATGGGCTGTCCGATCCCGTTGAAAGTACGCCCCAGCATATCCGGGGAAAGCGCGATCTCCATGGGATGTCCCGTGAGCTTCGTGTGCGTGTTTTTCAGGGACATATTTTCAGAGCCTTCGAATACCTGTATGACAGCCTTGTCCTCGTAGATCTCGACAATACGTCCGATTTTATGCTCTGTGCCCTCTATAACGAATTCTACGATCTCGTCATAGAAAGCGTCCTGTACGCCCTCCAGAGCGATGAGAGGGCCGTTGATACTGCTTAAGCCTAAATATTCAATTGACATGATATCCGGTCCTCCTTACGCGTTTTTCTCAAGCACTCTCTGATAGAATGCGTCAATGTCTCTGTGATACTGTGCGAACATCTCCAGCCTGTCGTTGGGGACGTCGTACTTGATGGAAATGATCCGGTCGAAAATGTTTTCCGCCTTCAGCACGGACATGGGATGCCCCATGGTGACAAGTGTGCGGGCCTGTTTGTAAAGGTACAGGATCGTGTCCATCATAAGGAACTGCTTCTCCAGGGAGACGCAGGTGTCGTCCTTGTGGAATGCATTCTGCTGCAGGAATCCCAGGCGGATCACGCGGGCGATCTCCAGAACAAGCTTCTGGTCATCCGGGAGCACGTCGCTTCCGATCAGCTTGACGATCTCGAGCAGACTGCTCTCCTGGTTTAAGAGCGCCATCAGGCGGTTGCGGTAGTCCACGAACTGCTGGGATACATTGTCCTGATACCAGTGGCTTAAGTCGTTTAAATATTCACTGTAGCTGGTGAGCCAGTGGATCGCCGGGAAATGTCTGGAATAGGCCAGACTCTTGTCCAGTCCCCAGAAGCAGCGGACGAAACGCTTCGTGTTCTGCGTGACCGGCTCGGAGAAGTCGCCGCCCTGAGGCGAAACTGCGCCGATGATGGTAACAGAACCGTCGGTTCCATTTAAGTTGTGCATCATGCCCGCTCTCTCGTAGAAGGCGGAAAGGCGGGAAGCCAGGTATGCGGGGAAACCTTCCTCCGCAGGCATCTCCTCCAGACGTCCGGACAGCTCACGCAGAGCCTCAGCCCATCTGGAAGTGGAGTCCGCCATAATGGCTACGTCATACCCCATATCCCGGTAATATTCCGCTAATGTAAGGCCGGTGTAGATACTTGCCTCACGGGCGGCCACGGGCATGTTGGATGTGTTAGCGATCAGAGTGGTGCGGTCCATCAGGGGATTACCTGTACGCGGGTCGGTCAGTTCACCGAATTCCTCGAGTACCTGGGTCATCTCATTTCCACGCTCGCCGCATCCGATGTAGATGATGATATCAGCGTCCGCCCATTTGGCGATCTGGTGCTGGGTCATGGTCTTTCCGGTTCCGAATCCTCCGGGGATGGCAGCAGTGCCCCCCTTGGCGATGGGAAACATAGTGTCAATGATACGCTGTCCCGTAATCAGCGGCACAGATGCCGGGAAACGGTGGTGCGTGGGACGCGGAACTCGGATGGGCCAGTGCTGGGTCATGGTCAGTTCTTTTGTGGAGCCGTCGGAGAGCTCCAGGGTGATGAGAGCCTCATCGATTGTGTACTCTCCGTCCGGGACTGCAGCCACGACAGTTCCCTCTATATCCGGAGGAACCATGCATTTATGGACGATGGCGTGAGTCTCCGGAACTTCTGCGATGATGTCGCCGCCGTGCAGGTACTGGCCTTTCTCCACGGTGATGTGAGTCTGCCATTTTTTCTGTCTGTCGAGGGAGTCCACGCTGACTCCTCTTGTGATGAAAGCGCCGCCGGATGAATCTGCGATTCGCTCCAGAGGGCGCTCAATGCCGTCGAAAATATTGTTGAGGATACCGGGGGCAAGGGTTACGGAAACTGCGTTTCCGGTTGCAGTGACCTCCTCGCCCGGGCGCAGGCCCGTGGTCTCCTCGTATACCTGAACTGTGGTCATGTCCTTGTCGAGGGCGATGACCTCGCCCACCAGCTTCTGGCTGCCCACATAGACCATCTCGGACATGCGGAAGCCGGTGTTTCCTTTTAAGTAGATGACGGGACCGTTGATCCCGTAGATGGTTCCGGTCTTAAGCATTGCCGTCGCCTCCTAAAAATAAAAATTTGTCGTACTCGTTGCGAAGCTGAGTTTTAAATGAATTATCGATCAGAATATTGCGGGAGCGGATAACCGCGCGCACCCCGCCGATGAAATCCTCAGCGCTGACGGTCAGATGAATGCCGGTGGCATCCTCGAGGTCAGAGCGCTTCTTCTCATCCGACGGATTGATATAAATCACGACAGGTTCCCGGCCGGCGAAGTTTTCCGCATGCTGGATGCATTTAATAAGGAAATCATCGTAGGCCTCGGTTTTCATATAATCATTGACGAGTTCTAACGTCTCTTTGAATATTTTGTCTTTTAATTCCTGCTGAACCTTACCCTGACGGCGCTTGATCTCAAGCTGGGATTTGGCCGCCGCCTGATTGAGAGAAAGCCTGGCGTTGGTCGTTTCCGCTTTGATGCGGGTTTCCGACTGACGGATGGCCTCTGCCTTGTGGTCCTCGAAGATTTTCTCAAGGGCTTCTCTGTGGGCGTCGATGATGGCGTTGCCCTCTGCCCGGGCCTGTTCCATGGATGTGGTACGCAGGTGTGCAATCTTTTCTTCCAGAGTCAAGAGGAATCCCTCCTTTACAATTTTAATCCGATTGCCTCGGTTATATATGATGTGATAAAGTCTTTTTTACGTCCGGTGCCGTGCCGGTCGGGGATCTCCACGAGGAGAGGCATCCTCCTCTCCAGCCGGAACGTATCGAGAATGTCGGGGAAATCCCGGCCAAACTTCTCTGTGAGGAGGACAATCCCTACAGACTTGTCTGAGAGCACGTCCTCCAGGGCCTTTTTCAGCTCGTCGCGCTCATGTACGACGATTCCGTCTACGCCTGCCAGACGCATGCCGGTGTAAGTATCTACATTGTCGCTGATGAGATACATTTTCATGTGACTGCCTCCTTTGTCGCACTTTTTATCGCTGTGCGTCCGCCTGCCGATTCTTGCGGACGAGTCCGCAGACATCGGCATCCTGCGCCTTTTCGCACGGCTGACTGGTATTACAGATTTCCTAATATCATGAAGGAGATGATCAGTCCGTACAGGCACACACCTTCTGCCAGACCTACGAAGATCAGGGACTTACCAAGTACGCTGGAATCTTCGCTGATTGCTCCCAGAGCAGCGCTTGCAGCGCTTGCAACTGCGATACCGCCGCCGATACAGGAAAGTCCGGTAACGAGTGCAGCTGCCAGATATCCGAGACCTGTTGCGAGTCCGTCGCCTGATGCAGCAGCCTCAGCAGCATGTACATCCGGGCCGCCGAGCAGCATGATAGATGCGATGGCAAACGCCCCGAAGAAGAAGAACGCATTTGTTCCGATGGTGCGTTTATAGCGGCTGCGGGTCTTCTCTTTGCCGAGCAGATAGTAGCCGAACGGGATGATGATGCTTAAAAGAAGTGTGATGATAAATATGATTTTGGTTGCTGTATTCATGGTAGAAACCTCCTGATTTTATTATGTTTATTTTCAAACTGCTGCTTTTATTTTTCAGTCTTCTTTTTGGTATAAGGATCAAACGCGTGGCCGCTTCCTTTATAGAACCGGCTGAACATCTCGTAGTATTCCAGACGGAGTACCTGGATGCCGACGATCAGACCCTCGAATCCGCATACGAACAGGTTTCCGGCGATGACGCCGATCCAGTTCGGGTTTCCGCTCTCTGCACCTGCAAGCTGCAGGACCACTTCCATGATGGCCGCGTGGCTGACTGCAAATGCGCCGATACGGATGAATGAGATCGTATTTGAGAAGTAACTCAGCAGAGTTTCAAACATCTCAAAAAATCCCTGGACAAGGAACATCGCCTTTCCGGTTTCCATCTTGTCCGCCCGCTTCTGGATCATCCGGGTGAGCGGCTCGCGGAACAGCATCAGGATCAGCGGGATTCCGAACATAACTGCCATTATGATCCCGCCGGGGAGCGGGTTCCCTGTCATGAAGAGGACGATCACCACAACGACGGCAGCGTAGAATACGAGTCCGGCCACTCCGTTGGGATCGAACCAGGTGCCTTCGATGTCTTTTCCCTTAATGGCGTTGATGATATGGAGAACCATAGCTACCATAATAAGGAACATACCGAAAGCAACAGCTACGATAAACACTGTATTTAGTTTCCCCAGGAAGGGAAGTGTGGTCATATGGTCAATGGGCCGCATCCACAGCGCCGGAATTACATCCTCAAATCCGAAGATACTTCCGAACATAAATCCGAAGATTGTGGAAAATACTCCGGCTGTGGCGATGATTCCGGCCAGCGCGGCTTTCTTAAAGTGGTAGATCAGCGCGCCGCCGATGAGAAGGAGAAGTCCCTGCCCCACGTCTCCGAACATGACTCCGAAGATAAAGGAGTAGGTGATTCCCACGAAAACGGTGGGGTCCATCTCATTGTGGGCGGGAAGGCCGTACATCTGGACGAACATCTCGAAGGGCTTGAAGATCTTCGGGTTCTCCAGTTTGGTCGGAGGTTCTCCGAAGTAGGCGTCATGGTCGTCTTCCACGACGACGAATACCTTGTCGTCATCCTCCACTTCTTTCAGGAATTTCTCAACGTCATCCTCAGCCATCCATCCGCACAGGATGTAGTAGTCTTCCTTGTTGTCTTCCATGCGTGCCGCGAGCTTGCGGACGTCGAAGTTATTGGACAGCTCCTCGAGACGGTTCCTGGCTGCGATAAGCTGGGGCGCCCGGTCGGAGAGCATCTCTCCGGCTTCTTTATCCAGGTCGTCTATCTCCAGATTGACCCGTGCGATCTGGCTTTCGAGCGACTGGTAGGCATAAGCGGGAGTTCCTTCAAACTCGTCTTTCAGCTCGATCCGCTCAAAATGAAGGGAGCGGAAGACTGCGTCAACCTTCTGTGTTTCTGTAGGAGACGTAAAATATGCCCCATACACGAAACTTTCATCCCGCTCACCTTCCACGAAGATGGCGTTCAGATCATCCATAAGATATTTCTGCATCTTATGGTAAAATTCCACGGCGATACGTCCGAACCGGTAAGTGATATAACGGTAATGCAGTACCTTGTGAAGATCACAGTCCAGTGGACGGAAAGGCGCGATGATCTGTTGTTTCGAGCGGAGCTCGTCTACCTTTTTCTTTAATTTTTCCTTTTTCTCCTGAAGATCCTGATAGTCTTCATTTGCCTTGCGGACAACCTCGAACATGTCGTCGAGCCCAAGGGAATCATCCGGGACAACATCGTCTGCGTTCGGAAGATATCCGACGAATTCCACTGCCTTGTTCAGGACATCGCGATATGGATTGATCTCCACGAAGGGGCGGAGGTTGTCCACAGTTTTCAACTCTGACAGCGCGGACTCGAGCTGTATCTCATAACGGGAGAGATACAGGTCAGTAACGCGGTCAATGTCATTCCTGGGACCGGATATGTTGATGAATTTCATTTTTACAATCATTGAGTTCTACCTCCAACATAGGCAACCGTCTCGCCGGGGCTCAGGCCGTAGCGAACACATTCCATGGCGGTCGTCAGCTTTTTGATTTCTTCTTCTTTTAAGAAGAGGTAAGTGTTGATCGCGGCAATCGAATAAGGATTGTGTCTGCGGTCAGACATATACAGAGATTCCAGGCAGTCCGCATACATTTTTTCAATGGTCAGATTCTGCTGGAAATCATAGTGGCGGGCGTATGTGGTCCGTTCCACAGCAGCCTGAAACTCGTCCAGACCGGGAGCCTCCACCATTTCTTTGACCAGGTCGGTCGACAGTTTATAGTGGATCGGTATGAGCAGCAGATAAATATCCGCCGGCTTCATATTATAATATTTTTTCGCCCGGTAGATCCACTGAAGGTTCAGAAGATCGATCTTTGAACCCCGGTCCCGAATGAAGAGCTCGAGATCGTCCTTCTTTAAAACTTTTTTCTGCTCCTTCCACGTAGAGGTGAAGAAATACAGATCCAGTGTCAGGTTATAGTCGTAAAGCGTGACCTGCTGGGCGTCTTTGAGTTTTTTCAGAGGGGCGTAATATTCTGTGCCCTTCAGGTTCTCAACCAGCTCGTCTGTCGTCCGGGATGTGATCAGCTTCTCGATCGAAATCTGGGAGTACCGGTCAAAAAAAGGTTTCTTATAATTCAGATCAAAAGGCTGTTTATACCGATTGATCACGATTCGCAGACAGTAGTTGATCAGGTCAACTTCGTAATTCTTCATAAGCAGCTTCATGAAACGGCGCTGCTTCTGACCACAGAACCGGTAGATCTTCGTGTAGTCGTGATAAAGCGACTGCATGAGCACCTTTTCGATATTGCCGCGGTGGAGCTGGTCTGACTCCAGCGTATCCAGAACATCTGTGTACGCCGTGTTTTTTTTCAGATACTCTACAATCTCAGGGACGCTGCCAAGCGCTGCGATCTCGGCAAACTGGTCCGGAGAGAGAAGCTTTGCTTCCATGGCGCGTATCTTGGTGGCGATCCCACTGTATTCAAGTAAGTTTCTCATAGGCTACACCTCGGTGATACGCCGGAGAATTTCATGAGCATATTCCGTATGCTTCTCTTCGTATTCTTTCCTGAGAGCAAGGATCGTCTGCTCGCTGGCGCCGTTCTGTCCGTCAAGGATATCGGCCGTGTTTTTGTTAAGTTCCGTGCGGATACTCTCCAGTCTGGCCGAAGTTTTCTTCTCCAGCTCTTCATCAAAGGTTCTGCGCTTTTCTTCATATTCCTTCTCGAGCTGGGACTTCTGGTCTTCTGCGTGCTGCACGACCGCGGAAGCTGCATCCTCGATTTCTGTCAGTTTGTTTACAATAGAGTCCATATGAAGCCTCCTGTTTGTAGGAAATTAGCAACAGCTCAGCCATATTATTAACGGAAATGTGCTGCTGCGAAATAACAATATACATTATTCTACACCTTTTTGTATAAAATGCAAGTTAAGAAATTAACAAAAAATGTGTTGATTTTATGCATAAAAAAAGGGATGATAAGTTTTTCGCGGAAGGCTTTGACCTGTCTTCTCTGACGTGATATGATAACAGCGTTGAGGTATATAACAGATACTTCGGCGCTGTTTTATCATTTCGTGACAGTACGGCTGAGCGAAGTGTTCAGCCTGTTTGGGGCAGAGGGGGATTGTGAAAAGAAGCAGGGGAGGAGCATTTTATGCGATTGAGGAATATACCGAGGGCAGAAGGAACGATACAGGCGCACAGTGCAGTGATTAAGAGACCGGAAGACCAGCGCGGATGCTGGCGGCAGGTCTTTGGAAATAAAAATCCGATCCGGATCGAGATCGGGATGGGAAAAGGACAGTTTATACTGAATATGGCGAAGGAGTATCCGGATGTGAATTTCGTCGGAATCGAGAGATACTCCAGTGTTCTGCTGCGGGCAGTCGAAAAATACGATACAGAAGAATTCTGCCAGCTGAAAAATGTCAGATTTGTGTGTATGGATGCAAGAAATCTTGAGAATGTTTTTGCCGATGGTGAAGTGGAGCGTATCTATCTGAACTTTTCCGATCCGTGGCCCAAGGCGCGCCATGCGAAGAGGCGGCTGACGTCCGTCGAGTTCCTCGAGC
>JAHZHF010000098.1 GCA_019420405.1 Clostridiales bacterium | reverse complement strand
CGAGTTAAGCCCCGGCTGTCCTTGCCTTTAATCCGTATCCGGTACTTTGTAGTTTCCCTTATCCCCTGGAGCGAAGCCCGGAGCCGTCCTCCATCCCCGCAGAATACGTCTCTGCAAAGCCTCTGTTTTCGGACGTTTTTCCTGCAGGAGTTAGTGAACTTTATAGCTGTAAAAAATCAATCTTTCTGCGCCTCCAGATTCTTGAAGGCCGTCGAAAGCATCAGTTTAATTCTGTTTAACTGGTTTACTTCACTTGCACCCGGATCGAAGTCTATAGCCCCGATATTGGAAGTCGGGTGCAGTCTCCGGAGTTCTTTGATAACTCCTTTTCCTACCACATGGTTCGGCAGGCAGGCGAACGGCTGGGTACACACGATGTTGCCTGCGCCGCTGTGGATGAGCTCCAGCATTTCGCCGGTCAGGAACCAGCCCGCTCCGGTCTGGTTTCCGATGGAAACGATCTCGGACGCCATCTTCGCCAGATCCTCGATATGAGCCGGCGGATCGAAGTGCTTGCTCTCGGCGAACGCCTTTGTTGCCGGAGCACGCAGCCATTCTACCGCTTTGATTCCCAGATTTCCGATCAGCGCCTTGGACTTCTTGAAGCCCAGATGGGATACCTTGAAGTTCTGGTTGTAGAAGCAGTACTGCATGAAGTCGATCAGGTCAGGCACGACCGCCTCAGCTCCCTCTGCCTCGAGCAGATCAACCAGATGGTTGTTTGCGGCCGGGAGGAATTTGACAAGGATCTCTCCGACCACGCCCACGCGGGGCTTTTTGATGTCAAGGATCTCGATATTGTCGAAATCATTGATGATGTCGCGGCAGAGCTTTTTGAATTTCCGGCGCGACGGATAGCCCTCGGATACAAATTTCTGGCATACGCTGACCCATTTGCGGTGTATCGCATTTGTGGTTCCCGGTACTGCCTCATAGGGGCGCATCCGGTAGACGCATTTCATAAAGATATCCCCGAATACAGCTGCGTATGCAACACGTATGGCCAGAGGAAGGGTAATCTTGAATCCCGGGTTTGCCTCCAGTCCGCTCAAGTTGATTGAGATAACAGGGATATGTGCATATCCTGCTTTTTTCAGCGCCCGGCGGATGAAGCCGATATAGTTGGACGCACGGCATCCGCCTCCGGTCTGGCTGATGATGACTGCCAGATGGTCCGTGTCGTACTGTCCGGATAAAATGGCGTCCATAATCTGTCCGACTACGATAAGTGACGGGTAGCACGCGTCATTATTTACATATTTCAGTCCCATATCCACAGCCTGGCGGTTGTCGTTCGGGAGCACCTCGATCTTATAGCCCGCCGCCTTAAATGCAGGTTCTAACAGCTCGAAATGGATCGGCGACATCTGCGGACAGAGAATGGTGTGAGTATTTCTCATCTCCTTAGTGAACGGAACTTTTTCAATGGAAGCCGGACGGATGGTGCGCTCCGTTTTCTTGTTCTCCCGCACGCGGATTGCGGCGAGAAGGGAACGGACACGGATACGGGCTGCTCCCAGGTTATTGACCTCGTCGATCTTCAACGTTGTGTAGATCTTGTCAGAGCCTGTCAGGATATCTGCCACCTGGTCCGTGGTCACGGCGTCCAGTCCGCAGCCGAAGGAGTTGAGCTGGATCAGATCCAGATTCTCCGTTGTCTTTACATAGTTTGCCGCTGCATACAGACGGGAGTGGTACATCCACTGGTCCATTACGTTCAGCGGCCGCTCCACCTGGAGAAGGTGGGAGACGGAGTCCTCGGTCAGCACGGCGATATTGTAGGAATTGATCATCTCCGGCAGTCCGTGATGCACCTCCGGGTCAATGTGGTAGGGCCGTCCTGCCAGAACGATTCCGCGGTTTCCGGTTTCGTTTAAGAATTTGACCGTCTCCTCGCCTTTCCTGCGCATATCCTCCCGGCATGCGGCAAGCTCGTTCCATGCGTCGTGTACGGCGGACTTGATCTCGCTCTCAGAGAGGGAGAACTTCTCGCCCAGCTCCTCGATCAGACGGTAGGAGATTGCCTCCTCACTCTGGAAGGAGAGGAACGGATGGATGAAATCCACTTCGCCGTGGACGATCGCATCCATATTGTTTTTGATATTTTCCGGATAGGAAGTGACGATCGGGCAGTTGTAGTGGTTGTTGGCCTCTTCAAATTCATTCCGCTCGTAGGGAATGGACGGGTAGAAGATGTGCTTTACGCCTTTGTTGATCAGCCACTGTACATGTCCGTGGGCCAGCTTCGCCGGATAGCACTCGGACTCACTCGGGATGGACTCGATCCCCAGCTCGTAGATCTTCCTTGTGGAAGCCGGAGAGAGCACGACCCGAAAGCCGAGTTCCGTGAAAAATGTAAACCAGAACGGATAGTTCTCGTACATGTTCAGCACACGCGGGATGCCGATAACTCCGCGTTTTGCTTCCTCCTCGGAGAGAGGCTCATAGTCAAAATAGCGGTGGAACTTGTAGTCAAAGAGGTTCGGCATATTGTTCTTTGACTTTTCCTTGCCAAGTCCCTTTTCACAGCGGTTTCCGGTGATAAATTTACGGCCGCCGCTGAAATGATTGATTGTAAGACGGCATGTATTGGTACATCCGCGGCATTTTGTCATCGTCGTCGAATACTCCAGGGCGTTGATGTCTTCGATGGAGAGCATCGTTGTCCCTTCACACTCGGTGTAACGCTCCTTCGCGATCAGAGCCGCTCCGAAGGCGCCCATGATACCTGCGATATCCGGACGGATCGCCTCGCAGTCCGCGATCTTCTCGAAACTTCTTAAGACCGCGTTGTTGTAGAAGGTTCCTCCCTGAACTACGATGTGGTTTCCGAGCTCAGAGGCGCTGGATACCTTGATTACTTTGAACAGGGCGTTCTTGATGACGGAGTAGGCCAGTCCTGCGGAGATATCTGCCACAGATGCGCCTTCTTTCTGGGCCTGTTTTACCTTGGAGTTCATGAACACGGTACAGCGGGTTCCAAGGTCAATGGGGTTCTGTGCGTAGAGGGCTTCGTGTGCGAAATCCTCCACTGTGTAGTTCAGCGATTTTGCAAATGTCTCGATGAAAGAACCGCAGCCGGAGGAACATGCCTCGTTAAGCTGTACGCTGTCTACGGTCTGGTTTTTGATCTTGATGCACTTCATATCCTGGCCGCCGATGTCCAGAATACAGTCTACGTCCGGGTCAAAAAATGCCGCGGCATAATAGTGGGCGATGGTCTCTACCTCGCCCTCGTCCAGCATGAGCGCCGCCTTGATCAGAGCCTCACCGTAGCCGGTAGAGCAGGAGTGAACGATCTCCACGCCTTCCGGAAGCTTTGAGTAGATATCCTTGATGGCCGTGATCGTCGTACCCAGCGGATCGCCGTCGTTGTTGTGGTAGAAGGAATAGAGAAGCGTGCCATCTTCCCCGACGAGTGCTGCTTTGGTCGTAGTAGAACCCGCATCGATGCCGAGGAATGCCTTTCCTTTATATGTTGCCAGATCCTTGACCGGTACCTGGTGCTTCGCATGGCGGGCAGTGAACTCCTCGAATTCTGCTGTTGTTGCGAACAGAGGCTCAAGACGTTCTACTTCAATTTCCATCTGGACACGTTTCTCAAGACGGTTCTGAAGCTCGCGGAGAGCTACAGGAGTATCTTTCTTAGAGTTCAGCGCTGAACCGATTGCCGCGAAGAGGTGGGAATGGTTCGGCGCGATGATGTGCTCATCGTCCAGTTTCAGCGTGCGGATAAATGCCGCCCGCAGTTCAGAAAGAAAATGAAGCGGTCCGCCCAGGAAAGCGACATGTCCGCGGATCGGTTTTCCGCAGGCAAGTCCACTGATCGTCTGGTTGACTACAGCCTGGAAAATAGACGCTGCCAGGTCTTCTTTGGAAGCGCCGTCATTTATAAGCGGCTGGATATCGGATTTTGCGAACACACCGCAGCGCGCTGCGATAGAGTAGAGCGCCTGGTAATTTTTGGCGTATTCGTTCAGGCCGGATGCATCCGTCTGGAGGAGGGACGCCATCTGGTCGATAAAGGAACCTGTACCACCGGCGCAGACACCGTTCATACGCTGTTCCACATTTCCGCCTTCAAAATAGATGATCTTCGCGTCTTCACCGCCCAGCTCTATGGCCACGTCGGTCTGCGGCGCGTAATCCTGCAGGGCAGTCGATACGGCGATAACCTCCTGGACGAAGGGTACGCCAAGGTGTTTGGCCAGGGTCAGGCCGCCGCTTCCGGTAATAACCGGAGAGACCTGAATCGGCCCAAGCTTGTACAGAGCGCGTCCGAGAAGATCGGAAAGCGTCTCCTGGATATTGGCAAAATGCCGCTCGTAATCAGAGAAAAGAACTTCGTTATCCTCATCCAGAACTGCGATTTTGACTGTCGTGGAACCGATATCGATTCCCAGAGTATGTAATTCTTTCAGATTCATTGAATGATCTCCAATCTTTTTTATATGGTAGCAACAGTTCGGATATTCCGGACTGTTACAATTTTAATGAGTTACTTCTTATTAAATGCATGTAAGCATTCTGCAACAATCTACATTATACGACATGTATTTTAAAAAGACAATTGGAATTATAGTGCGGGATTTGAAAATAATTCCGGGTCTTATGGATAATTTATATAAAGTTTGTGTTAAACTGTGAAAAAGAGACAACTAGCGTTTGACAAACAGATAGAGCTTCGCTACAATTGTATCGGTATTAATACAAAAATGTGGGGACACAAATACCAAAACTTGAAAAGTAAGGAGTAATTGCATTTGAACTGGCTGGATAAATTAGAAAGAAAATTTGGTCGTTTTTCAATCCCGAACCTGACCACCTATCTGCTGGCGGCGTATGTGATCGGTTATGTTACGAGATATCTGATGCCGTCGCTTTTATCATGGCTGACACTGGAGCCGGGCCTGATATTAAGGGGGCAGGTGTGGAGGATCATAAGCTGGATTTTTATCGCACCGGGTGAAAATCTGCTTTTTTTCGTGCTTATGGTCATGCTGTATTATTCTTTGGGAAATGCGCTGGAGCGTACATGGGGAGCTTTCCGTTATAATGTCTACATTTTTTCCGGGCTCCTGTTTACGGTGATCGGAGCATTTATCCTGTATGCTGCCCTGAACGCAATGTACGGAGCGTATCTGGCAGACGGAAGCACGCTGGTCTTTTCCGGAATGGGAGGTTTGTTCAGTGTTTCCTACATTTACATGAGTATATTCCTTGCCTTTGCGGTCACCTACCCGGATATGGAGGTGCTTCTCTATTTCATTATTCCGATCAAGATGAAGTGGATGGGGATTGTGTACGGAGTGATGATTCTGTATTCCATTATTACAGGAAACCTGTTTACAAGAATCGCCATTGTGGCGTCTGTGCTGAACTTCATTATTTTCTTCCTTGCGACCCGGAATTTCAGCCGGTATTCGCCGCGGGAGAGGGCAAGAAAGGCAAAATTCAAACGGCAGTCCGCCCCTCATATGCATTACTCAAACGGGGCGAAACACCGCTGCGCTGTCTGCGGACGGACAGAGCTTGACGATCCGTGTCTGGAGTTCCGTTTCTGTTCAAAATGCAACGGAAATTATGAATACTGCCAGGATCACCTGTTCACACATGAACACGTGAAATAACAGTCCGGTTTTTTGAAATCAATATATCTGACAAGGAGAGAATGACATTTATGAAGAAGACAAAAGTAGTATGTACAATGGGACCGAATACCAATGACAGAGAAATGATGAAAAAACTCATGGAAAATGGCATGGATGTGGCCCGTTTTAATTTTTCACACGGAGATCATGAAGAGCAGAAAGGGAGAATGGATCTTTTAAAGGAGCTCCGGGAAGAGCTGCATACAAACACAGCGATTCTTCTGGATACAAAGGGACCGGAGATCCGCACCGGGCTGCTCAAAGACGGTAAAAAAGTCATGCTGGAGACAGGAAAGCAGTTTACTCTTACTGTTGACGAGATCGTCGGAGATGCGGACAAAGTTTCCATTTCATACGCAGGACTTGTTCATGACATTGATACAGGAAAAGTAATCCTGATTGATGACGGGCTGATCGGACTGAAAGTCATCAGTAAAACAGAAAGTGATATCGTCTGTGAGGTAGTAAACGGTGGAGAACTTGGTGAGAAAAAAGGCGTCAACGTGCCGAATGTTGCGGTGAGACTTCCGGCGATTACAGAGAAAGATAAAGACGATATCCGTTTCGGTGTAGAGCAGGGAATTGACTTTATCGCCGCTTCCTTTGTAAGAAATGCGGAATGCGTTCTGGAGATCAAGGATTACTTAAGAGAACTGAACGCTCCGTTCATTCCGATCATTGCAAAAGTGGAGAATGCGGAAGGAATCCGCAATATCGATGAGATCATTCGCGCTGCGGACGGAATCATGGTAGCCCGCGGTGACCTGGGAGTGGAGATCCCGGCTGAGGAGGTTCCGTATCTTCAGAAAATGATCATTCAGAAGTGTAATACAAACTTCAAAACCGTAATCACGGCGACACAGATGCTGGATTCCATGATGAGAAATCCGCGCCCGACAAGAGCGGAAGTGACAGACGTGGCGAACGCAGTATATGACGGAACAGATGCAGTGATGCTCTCCGGCGAGACCGCACAGGGAAAATACCCGCTGGAAGCGCTCCAGATGATGGTTCATATCATCGAGAGCACAGAGCAGCATCTGGATTATGATATGATTCTGGATCAGGCGGGAGAACACCTCAAGAGAAGCCTCTCCAGTGCGATCGGATATTCTTCTGTACTTGCGGCGGAGAACCTGAATGCGAGATGCATCATCACGCCGTCAGTGTCCGGAGCAACAACGAGAGTTGTCTCCAACTTAAAACCGAGACAGCCCATCCTCGGAGTGACTCCGAACGAGAGAACACTGAGAAGAATGTCCATTTACTGGGGCGTAATCCCGATCAAGTCCCGGGCGTTCAACACAACGGACGATATCTGCGACGGCGCGATCGAGCTGGCAAAAGTAAAACAGTATGCAGAGAGCGGGGATATCGTGGTACTCACTGCGGGAATTCCGTCCCCGAATGTGAAGCAGGAGAGAAGCGCAGCCAGCAATATGATGCGGATTGCGACGGTGGAGTAGAGAGCAGCTATAAAGTTCACTGACTCTCTGGCAAGAAACTTCCGAAAATAGACGAATATTTCTAAGACATATTCTGCGGGATGGAGGTTCTGTCTGGACTCCGCTCCAGAAAATAAGAGAATCTAAGAAGTTCCAGATACGGGCTAAAAACAATGCCTTCCAATGGTCAACTCGCATTCGCTCAAACAATCCCATTGGAAGCCCTAACGTCCGTACCTGGAACTTTAAGTTTCTCTAATTTTCCTTCGAAGTCGTCCATCCAAATCCTCCATCCCCGCAGAAAGGCTTTCGAAATAACTGCTGCTTTCTGGAAGGTTCAGCCCGGAAGTCAGTGAATATATAGCTGCCAAAGGCAGCGGGCGCGGCCGGAAGGTTTTCCGATCTTGGAAGTCCTCCAGCCGCGCCATTTCTGCATTTTCAGCCTGTTTAGGCAGTAACATCTTCGGACGTATCAAAATTTCTATTGACATGCAGGAAGAAGTGTACTATAGTGTTCCTGAAAAGAACTACTAAGATATGAACTCGGAGATTTGACGGACATACTCTGACATGATTTGCGTGGAAAGGACAGCTGCTTTCAGAAAGGACGGGATGCTATGGAGGACAGCAGAGCGATTGAATATTTGATGCATTTCGGCCTGTCCAGGCAGGAGGCTCTGATTTATGAACAGCTTCTTCAGTGGGGGAAACAGACAGGGTACGAGATCGCAAAGGATACGGGGATATCCAGATCCAACGCTTATACTTCTCTTGCGGCTCTGGTAGAGAAGGGGGCTGCCTATCTGGTGGAGGAATCAGCGAAGAAATATATCCCGGTCTGTCCGGAGGAGTTCTGTGGGAACCGGATCAGGCGTATGCAGGAGGAAAAGGACTGGCTTGCAGAAAATCTTTCGCGCAGCAGAGCGGAAGAAGACGGATATATCACGGTGGACGGACAGGAAAATATCCGTGACAAGATATGTAACCTTCTGGATATGGCGCAGGAGAGGGTGTACTTCTCGGCCTGTGCAGCATATATGGAAGAGCTAAGGGGAAATCTGGAGCGTGTAGCCGGGAAAGATAAGAAACTGGTGCTGATCACTGACCGGGAGTTTCATCTGGATGGTGCGTATGTTTATGTGACCGAGGAAAAGGGAAACCAGATCGGACTGATCGCAGACTCGAGGTATGTCCTCTCGGGGGAGTTCGGGCAGGGCAGTATGAATACATGTCTCTATTCCGGGCAGAGAAACTTTGTCAGGCTGTTTAAGACAGCGCTTGCCAATGAGATAGAACTGATAAAAATACGAAAGGGAGAAAATACGAATGAATAAGAAACCGTTTGTGACAAAAGAGCAGGTAGAAGAGATCGTGAAAACATATCCGACCCCGTTTCATCTCTATGATGAGAAGGGGATCAGAGAGAATGTAAAGGCGCTCAAAGAGGCGTTCTCATGGAATCCGGGATATAAGGAATACTTTGCGGTCAAAGCGACTCCGAATCCCTTCCTGATTCAAATTTTAAATGAGTATGGCTGCGGGTGCGACTGCTCCTCCTACACGGAGCTTCTGCTCTCCGACGCTATTGATATCAGGGGAGAAGATATCATGTTCTCCTCCAATGATACTCCGGCCGAGGACTTTATTCTGGCAGATAAGCTGGGGGCGATCATCAACCTGGACGATATCACCCACATTGATTTCCTTGAGAAGGCCATCGGCCATATTCCGGAGACTATAAGCTGCCGTTATAATCCGGGCGGACTGTTTAAGATCAGTAATGACATTATGGACAATCCGGGAGATGCAAAATACGGGATGACGACAGAGCAGATCCTGGAAGCTTATAAGATCTTAAAGAGCAAGGGGGCGAAGGAGTTCGGGCTTCACGCGTTCCTGGCGAGCAATACAGTGACAAACGATTATTATCCGATGCTGGCGAAGGTGCTCTTTGAGCAGGCGGTAAGGCTTTCGAAGGAAGCAGGGGTACACATTAAGTTTATCAATCTGTCCGGCGGAATCGGTATTCCTTACAGACCGGATCAGGAACCGAACGACATTTATGCGATCGGCGAAGGGGTGAGAAAAGTATACGAGGAAGTGCTCGTTCCGGCAGGAATGGGAGATGTGGCGATTTACACAGAGTTGGGACGCTACATGATGGGTCCTTACGGATGTCTGGTGACAAAAGCGATTCACGAGAAACATACGCACAAGGAGTATATCGGTGTAGACGCGTGCGCGGTAAACCTGATGCGCCCGGCAATGTACGGCGCTTACCATCATATTACAGTTCTCGGAAAAGAAGATGCTCCCTGTGATCACAAATATGACATCACGGGATCTCTCTGCGAGAATAACGACAAGTTTGCCATTGACCGGATGCTCCCGGAGATCGATAGAGGGGATTATCTTGTGATTCACGATACTGGCGCCCACGGATTTGCCATGGGATATAATTACAACGGCAAGCTGAAATCAGCGGAACTTCTTCTGAAAGAAGACGGCAGTGTGCAGATGATCAGACGGGCCGAGACTCCGGCGGATTACTTTGCAACGTTTGACTGCTTTGAAATCGGAAAAAGACTGATAAAGAAGTAAATTGGCTGTTGCAATGTGAATTCTTTAGTGATATAATCAAATCTGGCTTCGTCAG
>JAHZHF010000097.1 GCA_019420405.1 Clostridiales bacterium | reverse complement strand
GTTCCGGAATCTGGGAAGAATCTAAGAATCCGAAGAGTTGTTTAACAGCAAAGCGATGCGCAGGGCAACTCGCTGATGCTCAGACAATCCCTGCGCACCGCTTAACAACACCTCTTCGTCTTCTAAGATCTTCCAGCAGATTCCTCCAAAGTCACATCTCGCTGCTGTCTCCTTCCCCAGAAAGTGTACTCCAATCGTCCGCTCCGCTTCCTGCGCATTTCCTGACGGAAGTGTCATTGCCCTAAATAGGCTGAAAACGCAGTAATGGCGCGGCTTTTGGGCTTTCCATTGCGAAAGACTTCCGGCCGCGCCTGCTTCTTGCAGCAGCTATATATTCATTAACTTCCGGCTTGTAAAGCCCAGAAAACAGCTCCATCCCGCAGAATATGTTTTAGGAATCAGCTCTGTTTTCGGACGTTTTTGAAGGAAACTGTTAATGAACTAAATAGCTGAACTGTTACCAATTTTAATTCGTTTGCCATTACTATCCCCATGGTATATAATACAGTTTAGCAGTACATAAAAGGCGGACTGCACCTTATATGAGCATAAAGCATCCTGCCTTTGTCGGACATGTGAACTGTAACGAAAAAATAGTCGAAAGGAAAAAGGAATGAGAAGACATTTATGGAAAAGTATGGGGCTGGCGGTGGTTTTGACGGGACTGGCAGTCGGGGCAATTCCGGCACCGGCCGTACAGGCGGCGCCGGAAGAAGTGGATTACTGGGCTTCTTTGGACACCAGTGCAGCAGAAAAGATTCAGGACTATAGTGAAGGAGGAAGGCTCCCGGGCGGACTGGATGCTTCCTGGTACAGCTATCCGGAAGGGGAAGAGGTTGTCGTGCCATACGCTGATCTGCCGGAGCAATACGATCTGAGGGAAGCGAACGGATCAGTTCCGGAGATCCGGGATCAGGGGATATTGGCGACATGCTGGTCTTTTGGAACAATGGCCAGCATAGAGTCAAATGCCATATTAAATGGATACGGAACGGCGGTAGAGACAGACTTTTCTGAACTCTTTCAGGCATGGTTCGGGAAAGAGCCGTACAATGGAGAGGGATTTCAGATTTTGTCTGGGAGTGAAGACCGGCTGTTTTATGGAGGAAACCGACAGATTACAACTACAGATACTACAGCGTGGATTGGTCCTATAGACGAATCGCTGGCTCCCTATCAGAACCACGACGGCAACGGAGGGACTTTGGAAGATCCGGGGGACTGGTCTCTGGACGCTTCTCTTATGGAACAGATTCCCGATGCGGATGAGGTTCATGTACAGAACGTGGATTATCTGCCGGAGACAGCGAGGTTTTCGGATCAGGAGAATCATCAGGGCTATTCTCTTGACCGGAACGCTGTGCAGGCGGTCAAACGGGCTCTGATGGAAAACGGCATAGTAGATGTCAGCTATTATGTCGCGGATTCATACAAAACGCCAGAGGGAGAGTCTGTTCTGAACCCGTATACATATGCTTATTATTGTCCGGTATGGGCAGGATATGCGAATCACGAAGTATCAATTGTGGGCTGGGATGATAATTACTCTTATGAGAATTTCGCGGTCACCCCGCTGGATGAGAACGGACAGCCGGCCAACGGAGCATGGATTGTACGGAACAGCTGGGGAAAAGGCGCGGGAGCGCCTGCTGCGATTAATGAGGACGGATATTTCTATATGTCTTATTACGATCAGACGATTACAGAATTTTCTTCCTATCAGGTGGATGTAAAAGACGAGAATGGCAAATTTGATTATGACAATAACTACCAGTATGATTATTTGGGAACCAAGGGGCTGGGAATTTTCACTCCTGATGAAGAATCCCTTGGCAGAAAAAGCGCCAATATATTCCAGGCAGAGGGGCGGGAAATACTGAAAGCTGTTTCTGCTACTACTGTAAATCCCGGAAGCAGCGTGGAGATTGAGATTTATCTGCTGGATGAGAACGCGCAGGAGCCCACAGACGGAGAGTGTGTCCTGACACAGTCTGAATGGGCGGAATATGGCGGATATCATACAATTGTGCTGGATGAACCGGTGGAGCTCAAAAAGGGTCAGAAGTTTTCGGTGGTGGAAAAGATATCCTGCGGCAGTCTCGGATATCTGCCGTTTGAACTGGGATATGACTATGTTTATACTGATGGAGAATTTTCCTATACCAGTGTTGTGAAAGCGAATGAAGGGGAGAGCTTTTACGGAGTACCTGCAGAGAATGGTGAGTATGAATGGACGGATGTAGTGGAGATACCTCCTGAAAGTGACGGTGCGGGTAATACATTCACTTGCGGCAATGTGATGATTAAGGCGTTCACTTCCGATATGCCTTCTGACGGGAGTGTGACGGTAGATATCCTCCATACGAATGATATTCACGGGCGTTCTGCATACAGAGAGGGTTCTGTGTTCGGATTTGACAAGCTTGCGTCGCTGGTTGATCAGGAACAGCCGGATCTTGTGATTGACGCGGGGGATCTGTACCATGGACAGGCCTTCGCAACGCTGGAAGAAGGCGGAAGTATCGCGGAACTTGTACAGGCAGTGGGATATGATATCGTCACTCCGGGAAACCATGACTGGAATTATGGGAAAGAGAGGCTAAAGGAGCTGGGCTCCCTTTCCGGAGTTACGATGCTGGCCGGAAATATTACGGAGAATGGGACAAATTATTTTGGAAATGACGGGACATACATAAAGGATATCACTGACGAGGACGGTGATACGCTTCGTGTGGGTGTGCTGGCGGTTTATGACCAGGATATAAAGGGGGACACTGCGCCGGCTAATATCGAAGGGCTGGAGTTTGCGGACGATGCGAAGACAGCCTCGGAGCTGGCGGCGCAGCTTAAGGATCAGGGATGCGGCCTTGTGATTGCAGTTTCTCATCAGCAGGACTGTGAAGATTTCCTGTCTCGGACCTCCGGCATTGACGTACTGATCGCCGGACATGAGCATGCGGTGATCAACGAAGCATTTACAGATGCAGACGGGAAAGAGGTGCCGGTTGTAGAAACCGGATGCTATTTTTCAAATGTAGGATCTCTTTCTGTTACCTGTGATACTGTGAATGGAACTGTTACAGTAGAAGAGACAACACTTGGAGCGCAAGAGGCGGCTGCGCTTCCATCCGACCCGGAAGTGACGGCGCTTCTCGGCGAGATCAACAGCCGCCAGGAAGAAACTCTTCAGGAGGTTGTGGGAACAACAGGAGTTGACCTGGATGGACGCTGGGAAAATGTCCGTATCGGGCAGACCGGGCTCGGACGACTGGTGACGGCTTCATATCTTGAGGAAACCGGGGCGGATATTGCCTTTGAAAATGCCGGAGGAATCCGTACAGGACGGATCTTGGAAAAAGGGGATATCACATATAGGGATATCATTGACACGGCGCCTTTCGGAAACTACATTGTAACAAAGCAGATCACAGGAGAAGACGTGCTTGCGATTCTGGAACAGTCTGTTGAGACAGGAATCCAGAACAGGAAATCTTATGATGAGTGGATGGAAACCGGTTCGGATCAGGTGAGATGGCCGGACAACAGCGGAAGTTATCTCCAGTTTGCAGGAGTATCTGCTGTGTATGATCCGGACGCGGCCAGCGGAGAGCGCATTATCTCGGCAGAGGTTGGCGGCCAGCCGCTGGAGAAAGACAAGGTTTATACAATCGCGACAAATAACTTCGTTGCGCTGGGCGAGGACTACGAATGCCTGAGGGATATACCGGAGCTCAACCAGTACGGAGCCTGTGATGAAGCGATCATACGGTTTGTAAAGCTGGGGCAGGACGCCGTGGACAATGCAGCTTCGGCAGTGTGGCTGAAAGAGAAGGACGATTCTACGGACGATTCACAGGGCGGCTCCGGAGATGGAGATGGCGCGGCCGGAGATCCCACAGATGACTCCAAAGAAGATACGAAGGGAGATCCCGATGAAAGTTCGAAAGGGACGTCCAAAGGAGAGGAAAAGAACGGAGCACCTCCGACAGGCGATACTGACAGCATGATGCTTCTGGCAGCGCTGTTGGCTGCAGGCGCAGGCAGTATGATAATTGCTGTGAAGGTCCTGAAGGATGCTCTCCATTAAAACGGACATTTTACTTTGAAAATGTATATTCCGGGCGCAGAGCGCACATGCTATGGCTGGTGTACCGATCAGTACACCAGCCAGAATGACTGAGTATAGATCCGGGTGTGCGTATATGAGTGAAAGAAAAACAATCTTACCTTCGAACGATTTCAAAACGATCTTATGGGATATTCTCTATGACATAGCCGGCAGCATTCTCTATGCCGCCGGTATTTATACATTTGCAGGCAATGCGGGATTTGCACCGGGAGGAGTGTCAGGTCTCGCACTGATCCTGAACTATCTTATGGGAGTTCCTGTGGGGACGGTCTCACTTCTGTTTAATATACCCCTTGTAATAATAAGCTACAGAGCTGTCGGGCGGAGTCTGCTGGCGAAAAGCGCGAAAACGATGGTCATTTCTTCTTTTTTCCTGGATGTTGTGTTTCCTTTTATCCCGATGTATACGGGGAACAGACTGATGGCCGCCCTGTATTCGGGAGTTTTCATGGGAGCAGGTATGGCGCTCTTCTATATGCGCGGCTCCTCTTCAGGCGGAATTGATTTCCTGGCGCTTACAGTCAAGAAGAAAAAACCGCATATGTCAATCGGCGTGATTACGATGGTTATTGATCTTGTTGTGATCCTTCTGGGGTGGCCGGTATTCGGGGATGTGGATTCTGTCCTGTACGGGGTAGCGTCCACCGGTGTTTCTACAATTGTAATAGATAAAATTCTGTACGGGACAG
This sequence comes from Clostridiales bacterium, assembly GCA_019420405.1. Classification (GTDB taxonomy): domain Bacteria; phylum Bacillota; class Clostridia; order Lachnospirales; family Lachnospiraceae; genus Mediterraneibacter. Next base: position 4,981 of record JAHZHF010000097.1, on the reverse strand, counting down.
GCGCGGGGACTCTGGCGATTATTATTACCTCCAGGGGAAAAGAGACAGCGGCCGCCAGCCGGGAGTGCGCAGGAAGGGGAGTTACTTCGATGAAAGCCACAGGAGAGTACACGGGTCTTATGAGGGACGTCCTGCTCTGTGCCTGCTCCAAGTCAGAGGCGTATCTTGTGAAAAATGCGGTCCGGAAAACTGATGAACAGGCGTTTTTGATGTTTACGGAAACAAGTGAAGTATTTGGGGAGGGCTTTAAACAAGAGTAAAAGTACGCAGTTTTCTTCATTGACGGATGCTTGAAAAATGGATACAATATTAATTATCAATGAAGAATGAGGAAAAAGATGCAGACATTGAAAAATATACAGACTAAGGATTATATTGCTCAGGCCATCCGGAATGAGATCTTGTCAGGGAACATTGAACCGGAGGAAGAGCTGGCGCAGGAAACCCTGGCCCAGATGCTTGGGGTATCGCGCATGCCGGTGCGCGAAGCGCTTCAGACGCTGGTGCAGGAAGGATTCGCTGTGCGTCTTCCGAATCGTCATATTCAGGCAGTTGTGCCGGATACGGAACAGCTTCATGATATCTTCCGGGTAATTGCGGTTATGGAAGCGGAGTATCTGATCATTGGAGCAGAGAGAGGAGCGGGGCTGGAAGAGATTCAGCGCCTGACAGACAAGCTGAAAGATACGGAGGATCCGGAAGAAAAGATACGGATGGAGAAAGCATTTCACGAGCTGGTTCTGAAGCTGCCGGGAAATGTCTATCTGGAGCAGCTGGAAAAACGGGCTGTAGACGGATATGCGGCCTATGCGATGGAAAATTTCGGAGAAAAAGACCGGGCGCTTGGAATGCTCGAAAATGTGGTTAAGGCTGCACAGGGGCATGATGAAGCCGCGGTCAGAAGGCAGATGAAAGAGTATTACCAGATGTATGCAGACGAGTTTGCCAGGAGGTGGAACAGATGATATCAATGAGAAAAATCCAGCTCCTTCCGGCGAGAGAACAGGTGGCCTCAGCGCTGAGAGAGGCGATTCTGAAACGAGAGCTGCAAGAAGGAGAAGAGCTGACTCTGGAGGGAACAGCCGCAGCGCTGGGAGTGTCCAGCATGCCTGTGAGAGAGGCATTTCAGATTCTTGCTTCCGATGGGCTGATCCGGCTGCGTCCGAATAAAGGGGCGATCGTACTGGGAGTAAATGAAAAGACGATACGGGATCATTATGAGACAAGGGCGCTTCTGGAAAGTGAGATGGCGGCCAGAGCAGCAAGAGAGGGGACAGATCTCACGGAAATTGAATACGCTTATCAGATGTCGGTGGAGGCGATTGAGGAACATGATTATGTCAAGTACAGCAGCGGTAATCAGGCGTTTCACATGTCTATCTGGATCGCCGGAGATAATGAAAAGATGAAAACGCTGTTGTCTTCGCTCTGGAACGGATTGTCTATGGGACATAAGGTGACGGAAGAGGATTATGCAAAAATCTCTACCGCAGAGCATGAGCAGATACTGGAAGCGCTGAGAAGGCATGATATACAGGAGTCCAGAAAGAGAATGTACGATCACATTATCCGCAGTATGGAGAATATACTGACACGGTTTGGAAGATGAGAGGAATGAACTTAGGCAGGAAATTTGTGCTTATTGCATAAATTTCCTGCCTGCTTTTTGTCAGAAAGAGCGAAATATAAAAAAACAGTTGACGCAGACAGAAAAGAGGACTATTCTAAGATCAGCAAATGGATACAATATCATATATCAATGATAAGGAGGAATGAGAAATGGATCCAATGATTATCACACTGATCCTGCTGGCGTTCGCGGTTGTTATGTTTGTGCTGGAGAAGATCCCCCTTGCGCTCACTTCCATGATTGTCTGTATCGCGCTGGTGGTGACGGGAGTGCTCACGGTCGGTGAGGCTTTCGAGGGATTTATCGACACAAATGTGATCCTTTTTGTGGCGATGTTCATTGTCGGCGGAGCACTGTTCGAAACCGGCATGGCGAACAGGCTCGGAGGAATTGTAACAAAGTTTGCTAAAACGGAGCGTCAGCTGATCGTTACGATTATGGTCGTAGTAGGGACGATGTCGGGCTTCCTGTCAAACACCGGAACTGCAGCAGTGCTGATCCCGGTTGTAATCGGTATTGCGTCAAAATCAGGATTTTCCCGTTCAAAACTTTTGATGCCGCTTGTATTTGCCGCAGCCATGGGAGGGAATCTTTCACTGCTTGGAGCCCCGGGCAATCTGATCGCCCAGTCGGCGCTGCAGGAGATGGGCCTGAGCTTTTCATTCTTTGACTACGGAAAAGTAGGACTTCCGATGCTGATCGCGGGCATTATTTTCTTCGCTACGGTCGGATATAAACTCCTTCCGGATAAGCCCAGTGTAAAAACAGATACAACATTTGACGAAGAGGTGGACTACAGCAGCGTACCGGCGTGGAAACAGTACCTCGCCCTGATTATCCTTGTTCTGACCGTGCTGGCGATGATCTTTGAGGAGCAGATCGGAATCAGCCTTTCCATATCGGGATGTATCGGAGCGATCCTGCTTATTCTGACAGGGGTGATTTCAGAAAAGCAGGCGATCAATTGATACTCACGGGAGAAACCTGTTTGAAGAGAATAAAGTCATCTTTAACGAAAAGAAGGATAAAGCTGTCGAAGAGATCTGCAAACATGTAAGTTTTATCAAATAAAGCGCTTTATCTGACGGGCAGCGGAACTCTCCGCAGCCGCCGCTTTAAGCGGAAACAGGCCGGAGACGGCCGGATTAATTGAAATAAACCAAAATAAATGCCCAGAAGCCGCGGGAAAAAGTTTCTGCCATGACTTTTCCTGCGGCTCTCTGTATATTATACTAATAGAAACAGCGTGTTGTACTGGAGAAGGAACTGTAAAATAAAAATGATTGAGACGGAGAGGTTATGGAAAAGCGAAATGAATGGAGAAAGCTCCTGCTCCAGACGACGAAGATCGCCGTTGGAAGCAGTGCGGCGATTTATGTAGCCGAATCAATGGGGCTGCAGTATGGGGCGTCGGCGGGAAGTATTGCACTGCTTACGCTTGTGACGACGAAGTGGGAGACGGTGAAGCTGTCGCTGTACAGGATTTTTACTTTCGGAATCGCGGTGGCTTTAGCGGCCGCGACGATCGGGATGATGGAGAGCGAGTGGATTGCATACGGGATCTATATTTTCTTTCTTGTCGGGTTCTGCCGTGTTGTCGGCATGTATGCAACCGTGTCTGTAAATGCGGTAATCGGTACTCATTTCCTTCAGTCGGGGGATTTCAGCTATGCATTTATCTGGAACGAATTTCTTCTCGTCTGTATCGGGATCACGGCGGCGCTGATCCTGAATCTGTTCTACGACTACGGGACGCAGAAGAAAAATCTGATCCGGAATCAGCGGGAAACGGAGAAGCGGCTGCAGCTCATTATGGCTGAACTGGCGGCGTATATGTCTGGAAAGCGGATGCAGATCAACGTCTGGGAGAGGATCCATGAGCTGGAGGCGGATCTGGAAGCGTTTATCCGGGATGCATATGAATATCAGGATAATACATTCCACTCACATCCCGGGTATTACATTGACTATTTTGAGATGCGGGCAAGACAGCTCAATATCCTCCACAACCTGCATAATGAGATGCGCAAGATCCGGCGTATGCCTGCGCAGGCAAAGGTCGTGGCGAATTTCATGCTCTATCTGACGGATTATGTGATCGAGCTGAATTCCCCTGAAAAGCAGATCAGGCGGTTAGGGCAGATCTTTGCTGACATGAAGAACGAGCCTCTTCCGGAGACGAGGGAGGAGTTTGAGAGCCGCGCTGTGCTTTATCATATTCTGATGGATCTGGAGGAGTTTCTCCTTGTGAAGAGACGGTTTGTTAACGGTCTGGATGAGACAAGGAAGAAACTCTACTGGGAAAAATGAAATGAGGTATCAAAAAAGACAGAAGAGCGGAGCATCAAAGGAGCGGAGCATGAAAGAGGCGGAAGCGTCAGAAGAACGGAAGAAACAGAAGGGAGACTTAGGAGAGATGATACGGGGAATTCTTTTTGATATGGACGGTTTGATGTTTGATACGGAGGCAATTGGACTAAAAGGCTGGAAAAAGGCGGGAGAAGAGCTGGGGATCAGAATCACGGATGAGATGGTTGCGTCTTTAAGGGGGCTTGGAAACAGGGAGAGAAGAGCCCGTTTTGGAGAGATGACCGGGCGTCCGGAGCTTTTTGACGCTGCCCAGAAGATAAGGATTGAATATTCGGATTCCTGGATCCGGGAGAAGGGCGTACCTGTGAAACCGGGCCTCACAGAGCTATTGGAATACCTGAAAGACAAAGAAATCCCGGCGGCTCTTGCCACATCGACAGAACGGGAGAAAGCAGGATGGTATCTGCGGCTGGCAGGTGTAGAGCAGTATTTTCAGGCGTCTGTCTGCGGTGTGGAGGCGGGACCGTCGAAGCCGGCCCCGGATGTGTTTCTGAAAGCTGCAGCAAAATTGGGACTGCCGGCAGAGGAATGTATGGTTCTCGAAGACAGCGAGAACGGATTAAGAGCGGCAAAAGCGGCAGGATGTACGGCAGTGGTCGTGCCGGATCTCTCGCCGACTCCGCCGGAGGAAGATGGGCTGTGGGACAGGAAAGCGGAGACGCTGAGAGATGTGATCCCGATTGTGCAGGAGCTTAGCAGCTATAAAGTTCAATAACGTCCTTTTGGAAAACATCCGAAAACAGGGGCGATTCTCAAGACGTATTCTGCGGGGATGGAGGACGGCTCAGGGCTTCGCTCTAGGGAATAAGGGAAACTACAAAGTACCGGATACGGATTAAAGACAAAGACAGCCGGGGCTTAACTCGCTGACGCTCAGACAAGCGCCCCGTCTGCCCTAACATCCGTATCCGGTACTTTAAGTTTCACTAATCCCCTTCCGAAGGCGCCCCTCGCCATCCTCCATCCCCGCAGAAATTTTCT
>JAHZHF010000096.1 GCA_019420405.1 Clostridiales bacterium | reverse complement strand
GGGGAGCGCATTTTTCATGCAGGGAGAGGACTGCCGGATCGGAGAGACATTTCCGGGAAATACGGGAATGTCGGACATCCTGCTCCTATGCTGCGGCGAGATAAGAAAAAAGGTGGAGAGCGGTGCCTGGGAACCCCGGAAGGATGACATGACCGCTGTGCAGATCGTGGAGTTTGAACAGCTGCTCCGTCAGGTGAAGACAGAGTACGGACAGGGATTCATCAAGGGATACCGGGAGATGCCGGAAGGAGAGTTCATCCGCCAGGTGGAGGAGGAGATGGAGCGCTGGATGCTGATCCGGAGAAATACGCGGGAACAGACCGTGCTCATCTGCCCGGCGGCAGGAAAGATGGAAGGACACTATCCGGCGGACTTTATGGATGGCCAGAAGAAAGGAGAAACAGAACAATGAACAGCAGATGGCAGGCAAGCAGGATCGGTTTGATTAATTTCTGGTATTATGACGAACAGGAATTCCCCTTTGTCAAAGGGCGTATGCTCTTAAGGGGCTCCAACGGATCAGGAAAATCTGTTACCATGCAGAGCGTCATCCCCCTTCTGCTGGACGGTAATATGAGTCCGGAGCGTCTGGATCCTTTCGGTTCCAGAGACCGGAAGATGAGCAGCTATCTTCTGGAGGAAGACGACGGGCGGGACGAGAGGACAGGATATCTGTACCTGGAGTTTAAACGGCAGGAGAGCGATACCTGGCTGACCGTGGGTATGGGGATCCGGGCCCGCAGGGGAAAGCCGCTGGATAAGTGGTATTTCAGCCTGACTGACGGCAGGAGAGTGGGGAAGGATTTCCTGCTCTATAAGGAAATGGGCGAGAAGGTGACCCTCTCGAAAAAGGAGCTGGAGAACCGGATCGCCGGAGGCGGGCAGGTCTTTGAGCGGCAGGCGGACTACATGGAATATGTCAACCGCCAGATCTTCGGGTTTGAGACCGTAGAAGAATATAAGGAAATGATCGATCTTTTGATTCAGCTCCGCACGCCGAAGCTGTCAAAAGATTTTAAGCCTTCTGTGGTCAATGATATTTTAAGTGATTCTCTGCAGCCTTTGTCTGATGAGGATCTGCGTCCCATGTCCGAGGCCATTGAAAATATGGATACCATGAATATGAATCTGAAGGCCAGAGAAGCGGGATATCAGGCGGCAGAGAAGATACAGAAGGTGCTGGACCGCTATAACCGGCTGACTCTTTTCGAGAAGGCGGACCGCTGCTGTGAGAATGAGAAAAAGCTTTCGGAAGCGGAGCGGGAGGAGAAAGCCCGGGCCGGAGAGATGGAGCGCAGTCAAAACCGTGTCCGGGAGCTGGAGCAGGAAATGTCCGGACTGGACGCGCGCAGAGACGCAATGGAGAAGGAGCGGGAGTCCTTAAGCAAAAGCGACGCGGTCAGCCTGAAAAGCCGGGAGATGGACCTGGCTTCCAGGATCAGGACGAGAGAAGAGCTGCTGGATGAAAAGACACGCCAGCTGGAAGCAAAACAGGAACAGTATGTAGAGATCGAGGACAAAAAGAAACGGGAAGAAGACAGGGCCTGGGAAAAGGAGCAGGAGCTTGATGGCATCCTGGAGGAAATGCAGTCGGAAGCGGAGGAGATGTCCTTTGACGAGCATGCCTTTTTCCAGACAGAGCTGAAAGAAAATATCCACAGCACGTTTTCGTGGGAGACTCATGAGGCGCAGTTTCAGAAGGTAAAGGATGAGATCAGCCGGGGAACAGAGATTCTCAGGCAGGCAGAAGCACGTCAGAGAGAGGCGGACGCTCTTCTCAAGAGACGGGAGCGCCAGCAGAGGGAGACTGACGCGGCACAGCGCCGGGAGAGTGAACTGGAAGCAGTGCTGACCCAGGTGGAAAATGAGTGGAAAGAGAAGCTGTACAGCTGGAACGGACAGAACCGGGAGCTGAAATTTACTCCGGAGCAGATGCGCCTGATGGCGAGGTTTGCGGACGATTATGGCGAGGAGTCGGATTTTGCCGAAGTGCGTCGGATCGCGGCGGATCTGTGGATCGAGAGAAAAGGCGGGATAGACAGAGATGCCCGGAGGTGTCAGGATGAACTGCGTGAGCTGGAGCAGGCTCATCAGGAGATCGCAGAAGAGCTGGACCAGTGGGAGAACAGCAGAGAACCGGAGCCGCCCCGGAGCGAAGCGGTAAAAATGAACAGGGACAGGCTGCACAGGCTGGGAATCCCTTATGAGGAATTCTACAAGGTGGTGGAGTTCGGGAAAGAGCTGAATCAGGATCAAGAAGCCTGCGGCAGGCTGGAGGAGGCGCTTCAGGAGATGGGTATCCTGGACGCGCTTGTGATTGAGGAGCAGTACCGGGAGCAGGTGATGAAAGCAGATCCGGGATGTGCGGACCGCTATCTGTTCGTACAGTCTCATCATGCGGAAAACAGCCTTCTGGATCTGCTGGATCTGAATGATTCGGTGAACGATATCTTCTTTAACCAGAGGATTACCGGGATCCTTGGGAATATTGCAGTGAGTGGAGGAAAAGACGCGTCCGGATCTGTGGAAAAATCCCGTGAGAAATCTGTGCACTCGCCGAGGACTGCCGCGGAGACTGCCGTGGAGGATGTACCGTCCATGACGGTGGTTTACCCGGACGGCTCCTATCAGATCGGAGTGGTCAGCGGAACGGTCTCAGGCTCTCATGAAGCAGGATTCATCGGCGTTCAGGCCAGGGAGCGGAACCGTCAGGCGAAAATCGCCTCCTGCCGGGAGATGCTGGCAGAGAATGAGGAGCGCCAGAAGAACATAAGGGGCGAGCTGTCAGCCCTGGAACAGCGGGCTGCCCGTCTGCAGGAAGAGTACGGGAATCTTCCGGATGATACGGATATGCGCGAAGCGTGGAGGATGCTTACCGACGCCAGACGGATCGTGGAGCGTATGAGGGAAGAGGGAGCACGGCTGGAAAAAGAACTGCTGGAAGCCAGCGAGGCTTTAAAAGAACTCAGGCGTCAGGCGGCGGAGATCGCCCAGAGGCTCTATCTGACCTGCAGCTATGAGACATTCCGCAGGGCAGAGTCGGCGGCCGCAGACTACAGACAGCATTTCTATCAGCTCAGATCCGGACATGAGCTCTTCCTCCAGATCTGCGCGCATCTGGAAGAGCTGAAAGAGCGCCGGGAAATCCTTGACGCCGAGATGGAACAGATCCGGTATGAGGAGGGCAGCACCCGCCGGGAGCTTAAGAAAGAGCAGGAGGAGTATGATTCCATTCTGCGCCAGCTTGAACTGACAGATTATGAGCAGATCCGCCAGAAGCTGGACGAGTGCATGCAGTGGCTGAGAGATTATCCGCAGCGGCTCCAGTCCTGTGTGACGGAAAAGACGCAGAACGAAGAGAGGATACGGGCGCTTACGGAACAGGCCGGGCAGAATGAAGAGCGTATGAAGGAACTTCGCCGCAGGCAGGAATATCTTGCGAAATGCTTTGAGGCGGAGGAGAATTTAAAATATGTGATACAGGCGGAGTCAGTATCGGAAAACGCGAAAGAGACGGCGGAGGAGATTCAAAGGCTTCTTGCGCCTGAATGCAGGGATATGGACAAGGATCAGATCATCCGCAGCCTGAATCAGGTCTACTTTGAAAACAGGGGCTTCCTGACGGATTATCAGATTATGCAGACAGAACTTTTCGAGGAGCTGGACGGGGAAGCGCAGCGGGGAGACCCGTCAGCGAAGCGGCTTGATATCGCGGCCCGCTACCAGGGCGTGCGGATTCCGTTCGGACGCCTGCTGACTCATCTGTCGGAAGAAATCACGGAGCTGAAAGACCTGATCAAAGCAGGTGACAGGGAGCTCTTTGAAGACATCCTGGCAAATACGGTGAGCCGGAAGATCCGGGGCAAGATCAACAGTTCCAATGCCTGGGTGGAAAAGATGAATTCCCTGATGGGAGCCATGAATACATCCAGCGGGCTGAAGCTGAACTTAAGGTGGCGCAGCCGGACAGCGGAGACGGAGGATCAGCTGGATACAAGAGAGCTGGTGGAGCTCCTTAAGAAGGATTACAGGCTCATGAGAGAGGATGAAGCGGCGAAGCTGTCCGCCCATTTCCGCTCAAAAGTGGAAGAGGCGAGGAGACACGCGCGGGACAGCGGAGGAATGATTTCATTCTACCAGGTGATGAAGGAGACACTGGATTACCGGAAATGGTTCGAGTTCCAGCTCTTTTTCCAGAAAGGCGGGGAGAGAGTGAAAGAACTGACGAACAGCGTCTTTGGAACATTCAGCGGCGGGGAGAAAGCCATGGCCATGTACGTGCCGCTCTTCTCAGCCGTTGTGGCGAAGTACGAGGGCGGACGCCCCGACGCGCCGCGGCTGATCTCCCTGGACGAGGCATTTGCAGGAGTGGACAACAGGAACATCCGGGATATGTTCCGGCTGATGACAGAATTCCAGTTTGACTTCATCATCAATTCCCAGGTATTGTGGGGCGACTGCGATACGCTGGATGCACTGGCGATCTATCAGCTCCTGCGCCCTGAGAATGCGAAATTCGTGACAGTCATGCCCTATCTGTGGAACGGGCATGCCCGGGTGATGCTGGAGGATGAGTCCGAGATGGAAAAGCGGGCAGTACAGGAAGTGAAGCAGTGAAATAAAACATGCGGAAGTGATGCGGCGCAGACTGCACGAACGTGAGCTGGCTGTGAATAGTAACGAGAAAGGAGGCACGGGACACCATGGATAGAGAAACGGCTGATGAGAGACTGAAAAAAGAGTGCCTCCAGTATTTCCGGCAGCGTCCGGTTTTCGGGCGGCTTCTGCGAGGATTTCGGGAGAAATATCACTCTTATGGGAAATTTGCCGGGACAGTGATCCTCAAAAATCTGAAAGAAACAGAACGGGATGATCTGGAAGGATTCCTCCTGCGCAATTATCATGGGAAGAAGTCGGCTTCCGTCTCGGCGGAACGCTTTGAGAGGGCACTGGAGGAAAGCAGGTTCGCGGGTATCAGCGGGAAAGATGTTCTGGAGCTGTATTTTCAGGAACCTGTGCAGGGAAAAAAGGAGCAGAGGCAGCAGGAAGAGCTGCAGTGGGAGAATCTGCTGAGCAGAGTGAAATCAGAAAATACAGAAGCGGGTTCCCTGGGTGCGCAGTGGATCAGTGAAATGCAAATGCAGGGCGGCGCAGCGGAAGAGTTCTCGGTCTATCTGAAAAAACGTTACCGGGAATCGGGAAAAGGCTTTGCGGAAGCAGAGCGTCTGTTAAGGCTTGGGATGCGGATCCTGGATGGGCTTCCGGCGGGCAAAATGGCGGCGTGGGCGTCGGAACGCCGGAAGAGAGAGAGAAAAATTGAAAACACAGTGGAGGGAAAAGGCATCCGTTATCTTGCGGTGTTTGCGGCGGAAATAACCGGGAATCCTCACGCGTTTGACGATGGTACAAAGGATGGAAAGTATCTGGAACTGCTGGTAAAGTGGTATGTGCGGCATCTGAATCCCGAAAATGAGAGCAGCAGTCTCGAAAACAGGGCAGATACGGACGATATCGCAGGAGAGACCGGGGGAGCTGAGAGGGCAGATAAAGAGGACAGGGAATTCCCTGCATACAGAAAACAGCGTCTGTATCTGCGGGCCGGAATCCTGCGGGACGATGTATCGAATTATGCCCTTGCGGCGGGAGTCCGTGCAGAGGACAGAGAGGGAAAGCTTCACGCGGGTATGGAAGGATTTTTCGAAGAGGGCGAGCCCGTACAGATCCCCCTTTCCGTGATTGCGGAGTGGAAATCTGCATTCTGTCCGGAAAACAGGATGTATATTGTGGAAAACCCGTCCGTATATGCGGTACTCTGTGGAAAATGGAACCGCAGGTGCGGCTTGATGTGCATGAACGGACAGCCCAGATTCAGCTCGCTTCTGCTCCTTGATCTCCTGGCTGAGTCCGGGACAGAAGTGTGGTATGCCGGAGACATTGACCCGGAGGGGCTTCTGATCGCTCAGAGACTCAAACGATATTACCGGGGGAAGTTCCACCTCTGGCATATGGCGGCGGAAGATTATAAGATATGTATATCGGGAGAAGAACTATCGCAGAGAAGGATAAGGATGCTTGACAGGGTAGACGAGCCGGAGTTAAGAGATACAGCCGAGCTTGTGAAGCGGAAGGGGAAAGCCGGGTATCAGGAGAATATGCTGAATTGTTACGATATACAGTAAGTAAATCAGAGAAATGGAGGATATGGGAAAGTGCGGGGAGGACAAAGATGAGACGAAAAGAAAGAGGAAGCTGTGAGACATGTGCATTCTATATATACGATGATGAATACGGCGCGTATCTGTGCGATATGAATATGGACGAGGATGATTATGTCAGAATCATGTCAGACAGGTATTATCAGTGCCCATATTACAGAAATGGGGATGAGTATGTAGTTGTGAGGAGACAGATGTAAGATTGCTTGTTATTTATATGAGGCAATGATAGTATAAATATATATTATCCGATGCGCGATTCCATGAGGAACAGTCAAATTGGGAGGAATGTATAATGGGCAGAACATTTAATATTACAGCGGACTGTAAACCATCGCTTCATTATATGGTCGATATATCCGGGCGTCTTCAGCAGATAAAAAAGATGGTCGATGCGGGTCAGTATTTTACAATTAACCGTGCCCGCCAATATGGGAAAACTACAACATTGCGTGCATTGTCGAAATATCTGGTACAGGATTATGTTGTGATAAGTCTTGACTTCCAGCTGATGAGTCATAAAGATTTTGAGGAGGAGAGCGCATTCGTAAAAGCATTTTCAGAAGCGGTTATCCGTAAAGCCGGCGGAGAGAATGGAATGCCTTATGAAATCAGAAAAAAACTTCAGGATTTGAGCGGAAATGGGGAGGAAGCCGTGATGGCACGTCTGTTCGAAATCCTGAGTTCATGGTGTGAAATATCGGAAAAGCCGATTGTTTTGATCATTGATGAAGTAGATAGTGCTTCAAATAATCAGGTTTTTCTTGATTTCCTTTCTCAGCTGCGGGGATATTACATTGACAGAGACGTTACTCCTGCCTTTCAATCAGTAATACTTGCAGGGGTTTACGATGTAAAAAATATAAAGAGAAAAATACGGGCTGATGAAGAACATAAGAATAACAGTCCCTGGAATATTGCGGCAAAATTTCGCGTTGACATGAGTTTTTCTCAGAAAGATATTGCCGGAATGCTTGAAGACTATGAGAGGGATTACCGTACCGGTATGGATATTAATGCCATGGCAGAACTGATTTATGATTATACTTCTGGTTATCCCTACCTTGTGTCATGGCTGTGTAAATGCATTGATGAAGAAATTTCAGGCAGAAGCGATTTCCCGGATAAAACATCTGCATGGACAAAAAACGGATTTCTTGAAGCGGAAAAAATACTTTTAAGTGAGAAAAATACATTATTTGAATCACTGGTAAATAAGATTACAGATTATCCGGAATTGAAGAATGTTCTGTATGAATTGCTTTTTACAGGGAAAGCGATTCCCTATAATCCATTGAATAAATATATTGAAACTGCAGAGATGTTCGGATTTATTAAAAATGAAAACGGAAGTGCTGTAATTTCAAATAGAATTTTTGAAATAGTTCTGTACAATCTTTTTATATCTGAAGAATATATGAACAGTAAGATATATGACGCCGGATTGCGCGACAGGAATCAGTTTATAATCGGCGGGCATCTGAATATGCGAAAAGTGTTGGAAAAATTTGTCGAAACTTTTGAATACCTGTACGGAGATCGGAATGACAGTTTTCTTGAAGAGGCAGGACGAAGATACTTTATGCTTTTTTTAAAGCCGATTATAAACGGTACGGGCAACTGCTATGTGGAACCGGAGACACGAAACAGGGAAAGAATGGATCTGGTTGTTGATTACCGGGGAGAGCAATTTGTCGTGGAGCTGAAGATATGGCATGGAGATGCTTATAATAAACGGGGCGAAGCGCAGATTGCAGAATATCTGGAATATTATGGATTGAAGAAGGGGTATATGATCAGCTTTAACTTCAATAAAAAGAAAGAGATTGGAGTTAAGGAAATTATAGTGGGAGATAAGGTGCTGATAGAAGCTGTAGTATAATTATAATTAAAGTATAAGAGGTACATACCGATGTCTCAAAAAAATCATGTCAAAGTTGACGGCCGTCTGCTTCAGACGAATAAGAAATATTCACAGTTGAAATTAAAACAGAAGGAAAGAATCTCGCAGTGGATGTATCAGGAGACGAAAAACTACTGTCAGAAATATCAAACTTTTCCAGAAGATAAACATCTGGATCAGATTGTGGGCGGCGTTTATGAAAGGATTGAAGCGGCAGGAATCTGGATCCCATACGGAGAGGTACGGAAGCATTACAAAAAGGTTCGCAGGAAGCTTTTCAGCCGTTACCGGAACGAAGTGAGAGGCAAGCCGCATCACATACAAAAAGCATGCTTTATGAATATGTGCATGATCCTGGATTCTCAGGGAAATGTCCTCGCGCTTGACAAAGAAAACGGCAGATATGCAGGGACCACATTCCCCGGAGGGCATGTAGAGCCGGGGGAAACATTTCAGGATTCTGTAATTCGGGAAGTAAGGGAGGAGACAGGACTGGAGATACAGGAGCCTGCGCTTTGCGGGGTGTATCACTGGAAGGAATTGAACTTCCATAATGTTCTGTTTCTATATAAAGCGGAGAAGTTCACCGGAACCCTGAAGAGTTCTAAGGAGGGAAAGGTTTACTGGATCCCATTGGAAGAATTTGAGAAAAAGGAGCTTGCCAAAGGTATGGAGTATGTGCTGGAAATAATGAAGGGCGAACGGATGGGAGAATACTTTATGCACATGCAGGAAGATGAATATACAGGAGGAATTTTATGAACAAACAATGGAAGAAATTTGATGAATTAACAGACAGGTGCTATACAGATATGATTCGGAATTCGACTGATATGAAGAACTGGAATAGCTGTTTCGGGCAGCTGACGGAGATTATATCAGACGGGCGCGCCCAGAATCCTGATTTTGCAAGAGAACTCTATCTGCTGGATGATGAGACAGATTACGAACATGGCGTACAGGGATGGCTGGAAGATTATCTTGACGAGCTGGACATGTGTGAGAAGTATGATGAACTGGAGGCGGTGTGCCGGAAGCTGCTGGAGATGTTTGCCTGGGAAGAAGACTCACCTTCAGATCTCCGTTTCACGCTGACGTCTGCTCTGAGAAATCAGGGGAAAGCAGAAGAAGCTCTGAGTTATTGCGAGGATTGGGCGGCGAAGGAAACGGATAATCCGTATGCCGCTGCCGCATTGATCTATGCAAAGATGGCTGTGAATGATCTGGAAGGCGCAGAAGATGTTGTCAGACGGCATATATCAGATGACACCGAATGCGGTGAAGAGAATGACATGATTTTTATAGCGGCGTCGCGGCTGTATCAGAAGAACGGAAATAAGAAGATGGAAAAAGAAATGAATCATGCCATAGAAGAATATGATAAAAAGCTGGAGGAAGAACTGATGGGGATGGATGACGAGGAATTCGATCCCTGGGATGACGAAGATTTTGATTCCATAGATAAGGCGCTGCCTTTCGACTGGCATATGTAAAGCCGCGCTTTGTGCCTGCCGCGGCCGGCGCTGCCGATTTACTCACCGGCGGGTGCACTGCCTCCCAGAAAGGATGGAAAGATGAAGGTGGATAACGTAAAAGCAATGGAACAACAGGCATCTGAGGTCTGCCGGGAATTTCAGATATTCTGCGACTATGTGCTTCGGGATACGGTAAAACTGGCAAAGAAGTCGGGTTATATCAGCAAAAAGGACTGCTTTGAGCTGGATTCACGCTTACGGGCCAGAGAGAACTTTGAAAGACCAACCCGTTTTCAGATTAA
>JAHZHF010000095.1 GCA_019420405.1 Clostridiales bacterium | reverse complement strand
ATAGGGCTGTTTTCTGAGCTTTTCAAGACGGAAGTTAATGAATATATAGCTTCCAGAAGTAAGGCGCGGCCGGAAGCCTTTCGTAACGGAAAGCCCTCAAGCCGCGCCATTTCTACGTTTATCAGCCTGTTTAGGCAGTAACATTCCCCATTTGTACAGCCCAGGAAGCGAAGCGGACGTCTTGAGTACACTTTCTGGGGAAGGATGCAGCCGGGAGATGTGACTTTGGAGGAATCTGTTGGAATATCTTACGGGGCGGAAAGAGGGTGGTAAGCGGTGCGCAGGGATTGTCTGAGCGGTAGCGAGTTGCCCTGCGCGCCGCTTTGCTTTTAAGCCTCTTTTCGGCCAGTTAGATTATTCCCAGATTCCGGAACGGAACATATAACGGCTGCATCCTTCCCCAGAATATGTCTATCTAAACGTTCCGTCCCGCTTCCGGACGTGATCCAACGGGAAATGTTATTGCGCTAAATAGCTGCTGTAATAGTTCCTTTCTACAGCTAATTGTGCTATGATAAGCGAGTTATATAAAATATTAGAGAGCGGATGGGACTATTGAACGCAGAAGAAAAAGTTGTCCGTATTTCTGTTCGAAGCCTGGTGGAGTTCATTCTGAGGGAAGGAGACATCGACAGCCGGACCGCAGGAGGACCAGACAGGGACGCTATGCTCATGGGCGGGCGCCTGCACCGTAAGATTCAGAGGCGCATGGGGCCGGAGTATCACGCCGAGGTGAGCTTGAAGATGCTGGTTCCGTGTGGGGACTTTTCCATTCAGGTAGAGGGCAGAGCAGACGGGATTATCCGAAAAGAAAATAAGAATGATCTGGAAGTGACCATTGATGAGATCAAAGGTGTGCTCCGGGATCTCTCCTTCGTGGAAGCTCCCGTGAATGTTCATCTGGCCCAGGCGAAGTGTTACGCGTATATTTATGCGGCGCAGAACGGACTGGAGGAGGTCGGAGTACAGATGACGTACTGTAATCTGGAGACCGAGGAGATCCGCCGCTTTCTGTTCAGGCATAAGACAGAGGAGTTAAAAGAGTGGTTCGACGATCTGATCCACAGGTATGAAAAATGGGCACGGTTTGAGATAGACTGGAAGGAGAAGCGGGATGCGTCGATCCACATGACGGAATTTCCCTTTGAATACCGCAAAGGACAGCGCGATGTGGCAGCGGCTGTATACCGGACGATCCTGCAGAAGAAGAAGCTTTTCATTCAGGCTCCCACTGGTGTGGGAAAGACGATCTCTACCGTATTCCCTGCAGTGAAGGCTGTTGGCGAGGGGCTTGGAGACAAGATCTTTTACCTGACGGCGAGGACGATTACCAGGACTGTGGCGGAGCAGGCTTTCAGGGCCATGCAGGATCAGGGACTCAGGATGAAGGTGCTGACGCTGACTGCGAAAGAGAAAATCTGTTTCTGTGAGGAGGCGGTCTGCAATCCGGATGCATGTCTTTACGCAAAAGGTCATTTTGACCGGGTCAATGATGCGGTGTATGACCTGATTACAACCGGAAACGAGATTGACCGGAAGACTGTGGAAGAGCAGGCGAAGAAATACCGGGTGTGCCCGTTTGAGCTTTCACTTGATCTGTCTACATGGGCGGATGCCGTGATCTGTGATTACAATTATGTGTTTGATCCCACTGCGCATTTGAAGCGTTTCTTTTCGGAGGGCAGCAGTGGAGAGTATATCTTTCTGATAGATGAGGCTCACAATCTGGTAGAGAGAGGCCGCGAGATGTACAGCGCGCAGCTCTACAAGGAGGATCTGCTGGAGATAAAACGGCTGGTGAGAAACAGGGATTCCGTCCTTGCGAGAAGACTGGAGGAGGCAAACAGGCTCTTCCTCATTCTGAAACGGGAGTGCGAGGACTATCAGATTCTGGAGAATGTTTCTCATATTGCGCTGAAACTGATGAATGTGCTCTCAGAGATGGAACGGTTCCTGGATGAGCCGTCAGAGGAGGAAGTGAGGGAACAGGTGCTGGATCTGTATTTCCAGATTCGTTCCTTTGTCAACATTCATGATATTCTGGACGAAAATTATGTGGTTTACAGCGAGCTGGAGGCCGGAGGACGTTTTAAGGTGAAGCTGTTTTGTGTGAATCCGGCGGAGAATCTTAAGACTTATCTTGAGTATGGGACAGGAACCATATTTTTTTCGGCGACACTTCTGCCGATTCATTATTATAGGAAGCTTTTGTCAGCAGAGCCGGATGATTATGCGATTTATGCGGAATCTACATTCCCGAAGGAGAACCGTCTTGTCCTTATGGGACTGGATGTGAGCACAAGATATACGGTGCGTGGAGCAGATATGTACCGGAAGATTGCCCGTTATATCGCGGAGGCAGCCGGAGCGAAGAGAGGAAACTATATGGCCTTTTTCCCGTCCTACAGGGTGATGGAGGAAGTGTATGAATTTTTCCTGGAGACTGGGGATGGTGTTGATTCAGTGATCCAGTCACAGAGCATGAGGGAGGAGGAGCGGGAAGAGTTCCTGGCCATGTTTGAGGCAAAGAGAGAGAGAAGCCTTGTAGGATTCTGTGTGATGGGCGGTATATTTTCCGAGGGAATAGATCTGGCGGAGGATCGGTTGATCGGTGCTGTGATCGTGGGAACCGGGCTGCCCCAGGTGTGTAATGACCGGGAGATTGTCCGGCAGTATTTTGAGAAGCGGGAGGGGAGAGGCTTTGACTATGCCTACCTTTATCCGGGGATGAATAAAGTGCTGCAGTCAGCGGGAAGGGTGATCCGGACGGAAAAAGACAGAGGGATGATCCTGCTTCTGGACGACCGTTTCCGGCAGAGACAATACCGGGAGATTTTCCCGAGAGAATGGGAAGGAGTCCGCACATGCAGCGCGGACTCTCTCAGAAGTTATATGGAGGAGTTCTGGAAATAGCTCAGAAATTCCATTGAGGCGCGGGAGAGCGGGAGGTGTTCGTTGTAGGCGACGACCAGGTCCCTCTTAGGAAGTTCCTCTTTTGTATTCAGGATGAAGATGTCTTTCTGGTCTCCTGAAATGCAGTAATCCGGGACGAAAGCGATGCCAAGCCCGATCCGTGCCAGATCGATGAGGAGATCATTGCTGGTCAGCTCGATCTCGGGGACGAGATCAAGCTGGTGGTGCTGGAAGAGCTGGTGCAGGAATTCGTTCGTTGTGCTGTTTTTGTCCAGCATGAGGATCGGATAGTGGAGAAGCTGGCTAAAAGAGAGTGTCTCTCCCTTAAGCTCGCGAAAATTTTCTCCGGCGATGAAAACATCCTGAAACGGCTTTATCTTTATGAAAGAAGTGGTCGCTCCAAGGTGATTGTTCGGGAAGTTGACTATGATGAGATCTACAAGTCCGTTTCTTAAAAGTTCCGCACATTTCATGGAAGTCTGATTGACAACCTTGATGTGCGCGCCTGGGAAAGCCTTGTGGAATCGCTCCAGGTAAGGAATCAGAAAATAGCGGCAGATCGTATCACTGGCTCCGATGCGGATTTGTCCTCCTGTGGAGGCGGCGTCCAGAAGCTGGGCTTCTCCTTTGCGGATCAGGTTCATGGCGGGTTCGATATGACGCATGAGAATCTCGCCCTCCGGTGTGAGCTGCACCTTTTTCGTACTGCGGATAAAGAGCGTCTGATCCAGCTTGCGCTCCAGCGTCTTGATGGACTGGCTGACAGCGGACTGGGAGATAAAAAGCTGCTTGGAGGCCTCTGAGAAGTTCAGGGTTGACGCGACATGGTAAAATACTTTATAAAGTTCATAGTTAATATCAATCATTGTTAGACCTCCTAATAAATACTGCATGTATTATAAGATAAATTAATCAAAAATACAACCTGACAGAAAGGAAAATGCGAAATGGAACTTCATATGAAGCAGAGTGAGACACGGACAGCAAGAAAGGGCCTTCTGTATTATTTACAGTGGGCGGCAGGATTTATCTTTGCCCTGGCGCTTATTGCGGCAGCGCTGATCACCAGTTTTGAGATCGCGATGTATGCGGATTTTGATGTGTACAAAAAAGAGTATGAGAAATATGACGTTCTTGAAGATCTGGATATGACAATGGAGGACACAATGCATGTGACCCGTGAGATGATGGCTTATCTTCGCGGAGACCGGGATGAACTGTCCGTAATCACAACGGTGGAAGGAAAAGAACAGGATTTCTTTAATGAGCAGGACCGGTTCCATATGGGAGAGGTCAGGGATCTGTTTATCGGCGGGCTGAATATCCGGACCGGCGCCTGTGCTGCTGCGGTGCTGTGCCTGGTCTTCCTGCTCGCTGTCCGGGCGGATATCAGGCGAATCCTCCCGAAATCGTATCACAGGGCTCTGATTCTGTGCGGGGCAGCCCTGGTTCTTCTGGGGCTGGCATGTGTAATTGACTTTAATGCTGTATTTGTGCAGTTCCACCATATCTTTTTTGACAACGATCTGTGGCTCTTTGACCCGGCTGAGGACTATATGATCCGGATGCTGCCGGAAGGGCTGTTTTACGACATGGTTATGCGGATCGGCGGTCTTTTTGCAGGAATGCTTATCCTTCTTCTGATCATCAGCCTGGCGCCGAAGTTTCTATCCCGGCGCAGGAGGCGGAAAAGAGAAAACTGATTAGCTCAGGTTATCAAAAAGTTTAATTATATTAATTATACTTATGAAGAAAAATATGATACGATACAGACAGAATGAGTTCCAGCAGCTACAGGGGAATGGTCATAGGAAAACAGAAAGGTAGAAAGGTGACTGCATATGAGTAATGTGAAACGAGTGTTCGTGGAGAAGAAACCGGAGTTTGCTGTTTCAGCAAAGGAACTGCGCCATGAGATTCGCCATTATCTGGGGATTAAAAATGTGACGGGAGTGCGGGTGCTGATCCGTTATGACGTAGAGAATCTTTCCGACGAGACGTTTGAGAAGGCGTGCAGCGGTGTGTTTGCCGAGCCGCCGGTGGATATTCTTTACCGGGAGACGTTTGCGGCCGGAGAGAAGGACCGCGTCTTTTCCGTAGAGTTCCTTCCGGGACAGTTTGACCAGAGAGCAGATTCCGCGGAGCAGTGTGTCCGTTTTATCAGAGAGGACGAGACACCGGTGATCCGCACGGCGGTTACATATGTGATAGAAGGGGAAATCTCAGACGAGGAGTTTGAAGCAGTCAAACACCACTGCATCAACCCGGTGGATTCCCGGGAAGCGGCAGAGGAAAAGCCGGAGACACTTGTCACAGTATTTGACGAGCCTGAGGATATCAGAGTCTTCGAAGGATTTCAGGAGATGGAGGAGACGGCTTTAAGAGAACTGTATGATTCTCTTGGGCTGGCTATGACTTTTAAGGATTTCCTTCATATTCAGAACTACTACCGGGGCGAGGAGCACAGAGATCCCACGATGACGGAGATCCGTGTGCTGGACACGTACTGGTCAGATCACTGCCGTCATACGACATTTTCTACAGAGTTGAAGGACGTCAAGTTTGACGACGGGGATTACAGAGCACCTATTGAGAACACATACAGAGAATATCTGAAGGACCACAGCGAAATCTTTGCAGGCCGTGAGGACAAGTTTGTCTGCCTGATGGATCTGGCTCTTATGGCTATGCGCCGCCTGAAAAGAGAAGGAAAGTTAAACGATCAGGAGGAGTCCGACGAGATCAACGCGTGCAGTATTGTTGTGCCGGTTAAGGTGGACGGAGTTGAGGAAGAGTGGCTCATCAACTTCAAGAATGAGACGCACAATCATCCGACGGAGATCGAGCCGTTCGGAGGGGCGGCTACATGTCTTGGCGGGGCTATCCGTGATCCGCTTTCAGGGCGTACCTATGTGTATCAGGCGATGCGCGTGACAGGGGCGGCAGATCCGACCGTTTCTGTGAAGGATACTTTGAAGGGCAAGCTCCCGCAGAAGAAGCTGGTGAGAGAGGCTGCACATGGCTACAGCTCTTATGGAAACCAGATCGGGCTTGCAACGGGACTGGTTAAAGAGATCTATCATCCGGATTATGTGGCGAAGAGAATGGAGATCGGCGCTGTACTGGGGGCGGCTCCGAGCCGTGCGGTGATCCGCGAAACATCAGATCCGGGAGATATCATCATCCTGCTGGGCGGACGCACGGGACGCGACGGATGCGGCGGTGCGACCGGTTCTTCCAAGGTGCATACAGAGGAGTCCATCGAGACATGCGGCGCGGAGGTGCAGAAGGGAAATCCGCCTACAGAACGTAAGATCCAGAGACTCTTCCGCAGGGAAGAGGTGAGCCGGCTGATCAAAAAGTGCAACGATTTCGGAGCAGGCGGAGTGTCCGTGGCTATCGGAGAGCTGGCGGACGGGCTGAGAGTAGAACTCGATAAAGTACCGAAAAAATATGCCGGGCTGGACGGGACGGAGATTGCGATTTCAGAGTCCCAGGAACGTATGGCTGTCGTTGTTTCTCCCAAAGACGCGGAGCAGTTCATGGCGTACGCAAAGGAGGAGAATCTTGAGGCGACGGAGGTTGCTGTTGTAACGGAAGAGCCGAGACTGGTTCTTATATGGAGAGGAAAAGAGATCGTGAATCTCTCCCGTGCATTTCTGGACACAAACGGAGCTCATCAGGAGACGAATGTGGAAGTAGAGATGCCGAAGAAGGAGGACAGCCTTTTCGTCCGCCGTGAGGTTGGAGATGTAAAGGAGAAGTGGCTTGATACACTGCGGGATCTGAACGTGTGCTCCC
The DNA here is from genome assembly GCA_019420405.1 of Clostridiales bacterium. Lineage (GTDB taxonomy): Bacteria > Bacillota > Clostridia > Lachnospirales > Lachnospiraceae > Mediterraneibacter. The sequence continues at coordinate 3,229 of JAHZHF010000095.1, read as the reverse complement.
AGAAGGGGCTGGTGGAGATGTTTGACGGCTCCATCGGGGCAGGATCTGTATTTATGCCCCACGGAGGGAAGTACCAGCTCACGGAGACGCAGTCTATGGTGGCAAAAGTGCCTGTGCAGACAGGGGAGACGGACAGCGTATCCATGATGAGTTATGGATTTGACCCGTATCTGTCGAGCTGGAGCCCGTATCACGGAGCTGTTTATGCGGTGACAGAATCTGTGGCAAAAATCGTTTCTTCCGGAGGAGACTGGCATAAGATAAGATTTACATTCCAGGAGTATTTCCGCAGGATGTCGGAGGATCCGAAGCGCTGGAGCCAGCCCTTTGCCGCTCTGCTCGGCGCGTATGCGGCGCAGATCGGATTCGGCCTGCCGTCAATCGGTGGAAAGGACAGTATGTCCGGAACTTTCCAGGATATTGACGTGCCGCCTACCCTTGTTTCCTTTGCGGTAGACATGGCGGTGGAAAAAGAGATTATCACGCCAGAGCTGAAAAAAGCGGGAAATAAGCTTGTCTGGCTGAGAATTGAGAAAGATGAGTACGATCTTCCTGTTTACAGTCAGGTTATGGAACAGTACGGGAAGTTTACGGAGGATATCCGTGCGGGCCGCATTGTTTCTGCTTACGCTCTGGACCGTCACGGCATCGCAGCTGCGGTAAGCAAAATGGCCTTTGGAAACAAACTGGGCGTGAAGATTGAACACAACATAGACCCGAGGGATATGTTTGCGCCTTCATTTGGAGACATCATTGCTGAAGTTGAGGACGGACAGGTTGGAAACCTTCAGATCACATATACTGTGATCGGCGAGGTGACAGACCGCAGTGCTTTTGAATATGGAAATATGACAATCAGCATGGAAGAGGCTCTTGGTGCATGGACAGGTACTCTGGAGGGAGTATTCGCAACCAGTTCAGAGGAGAGTTCGGATACGGCGGTTGAGGAAAGACTGTATGACACGAAGGACATTCACATCTGCAGTCATAAGATCGGGCAGCCGACAGTGTTTATCCCGGTGTTCCCTGGAACGAACTGCGAATACGACAGCGCGCGTGCGTTTGAACGCGCCGGGGCTAAGGTGATTACAAAAGTGTTCCGCAATCTGGATGCAGAGGATATCAGAAGCTCTGTCTCTGAGTTTGAGAAAGCGATCGGTCAGGCACAGATGATCATGTTCCCGGGCGGATTCAGCGCGGGCGATGAGCCGGACGGATCAGCCAAGTTCTTTGCGACCGCGTTCCAGAATGCAAAGATCAAAGAAGCGGTAGAGAAGCTGCTGAATGAGAGAGACGGACTGGCGCTTGGCATCTGCAACGGTTTCCAGGCTTTGATTAAGCTGGGGCTTGTTCCCGGAGGAGCAGTTACCGGACAGGATGCAGGTTCACCGACGCTGACCTACAATACGATCGGACGGCATATCTCCAAAATGGTATACACAAAAGTCGTGACGAACAAATCTCCGTGGCTTGCACTGGCTCAGCTCGGCGGAGTATATACGAACCCGGCTTCCCACGGGGAGGGGCGGTTTGTTGCAAATGATGAGTGGCTTAACCGTCTGTTTGAGAACGGGCAAGTGGCGACACAGTACTGCGATCCGGACGGAAATATCACCATGAATGAAGAGTGGAATATCAACGGATCTTACCGTGCGGTCGAAGGAATCACAAGTCCGGACGGAAGAGTGCTTGGTAAGATGGCACACTCCGAGCGCCGTGGTAATTCCGTAGCAGTCAATATATACGGCGAGCAGGACATGAAGATCTTCGAGTCCGGAGTGAAATATTTCAAATAGAAAAAAGACTGTAAAACGCAACCGAACGCTGCGTTTTACAGTCTAATTTATATATCCGTATATATTTTTTTGATATGATCCATGCGGGCGGTCATGTTTTGAAGGAGCAGGTCCGCGAGTGTGATGGCGGTCATGGATTCTACTACAACAACCGCCCGGGGAACAATAACCGGATCATGCCTGCCGTGGACGGTGATCTCGGCGTTGCTGCCGTGGATGTCCACGGTCTGCTGGGTCCTTGCGATAGAGGAAGTCGGCTTAATGGCGGCTCTTAAAACTAACTGGGAGCCGTCGCTCATTCCTCCGAGTGTGCCGCCGGAGTGATTGGTTGTCTTGCAAATGGAGGCCTCATCTGCGGCTGATTCCAATGCAGACGTCTGCGGCTGAACGGACCGGAAGGGATCGTTATTTACGCTTCCTACAGAAGCGGCAGCGGCGAAGCCATCTCCGAATTCCACGCCTTTCACAGCGCCGATGGACATAACTGCCTGGGCAAGCAGGGCGTCGAGTTTGTCAAAGACCGTCTCTCCGAGGCCGACGGGAAGATTGTCAGCGGTGCACTCTACAACGCCCCCGCAGGAATCTTTCTGTTCCATGAGAGACGCAATGTATTCACCGGCCTGCTCTGCCATTGCATTGTTCGGCATGTACAGGCTGTTTTCGGTGATCTGTGAGAGACAGTAATCCTTCTCTTCAACAGAGAAAGGGCCGATGGATTTTGTATAGGCACGGACTGTGATACCGAGCTCACGGAGCAGAAGGGAAGCGACTGCGCCTGCGGCAACCCTGCCGATCGTCTCCCGGCCGGAGGAACGTCCGCCGCCCCGGTAGTCGCGGAATCCGTACTTTTCCGTAAAGGGATAGTCCGCATGTCCGGGCCGGAACAGGGTGGCGATGTTTCCGTAATCCCGGGAACGCTGGTCCTGATTCCGGACGAGGAGTGAGATGGGAGTTCCGGTGGTCCGCCCCTCAAAAACGCCGGAGAGGATCTCAACGGAATCGGACTCATTTCTCTTTGTTGTATATTTACTCTGGCCGGGCCTGCGCCGGTCAAGAAAGGCCTGGATATCCTCAGTGGAGAGAGAAAGCCCTGCCGGGCAGCCGTCGATCACGACGCCGACGCCGGGACCGTGGGATTCCCCCCAGGTAGTGATGCGAAATAATTTGCCAAATGATGAACCGCTCATGAATGTTCTCCTTTCTAAGTGCCTTGTTATAACAGGAATATTATAAAGGAGGATGGGGCGGGTGGCAAGAAAAAACACTCTCAGTTCCGTTTGACAGCTATAAAGTTCAATAACGTTTTTCGTCAAAATGAGTCCGGAAGCGGAGTGTTGACAATACGTATTCTGTGACAAGGGGACAGACGTTCGATGTTCCGGATTCCTCCAAAGTCACATCTCCCGGCTGTCCCCTTTCCCCAGAAAGTATAC
>JAHZHF010000094.1 GCA_019420405.1 Clostridiales bacterium | reverse complement strand
ATCTTCGGCCTGATAGATTTTCCGGATTCTGGAACGGAATATCGAACGGCTGTCTCCCTTTCACAGAATACGATTTTCCAATTTCCCGCCGCTTCCGGACGTGATCTAACGGAAAGTGTTAGTGCACTAAATAGCTGGAACAGAAGCGAAAGCAATGGACAGTGCCGCTAAAAAGGTATATACTAAAAGGGCTGTAAATGATAGCATGAGATGTAAATCTATTGAACCAGGAGGATGAGGAATCATGAGAATTGCATTGATTAACGAGAACAGCCAGGCGGCAAAGAATGCAGAAATTGAGAGGGCGTTGAAGAAAGTTGTAGAGCCGATGGGCTTTACTGTAGATAACTACGGAATGTATGCGGCAGATGACGAGGCTCAGCTTACATACGTGCAGGTGGGTATCCTGGCAGCTGTTCTGCTGAACTCAGGCGCTGCGGATTATGTGATCACAGGCTGCGGAACCGGAGAGGGCGCGATGCTTGCGTGCAACAGCTTCCCGGGTGTGATCTGCGGACATGTGGAGGATGCGCTGGATGCGTATACATTCGCACAGATCAATGACGGCAACGCGATCGCCATTCCGTTTGCGAAAGGATATGGCTGGGGCGGCGACCTGAATCTTGAGTACATCTTTGAGAAGCTTTTCTGCGAGGAGAGTGGCCAGGGATATCCGAGAGAGCGCGCTGTGCCGGAGCAGAGAAATAAGAAGATTCTGGATGAGGTGAAGAAGGTTACTTACAGAGATCTCACAGACATTTTAAAAGAGATCGACAGAGATCTGGTGAAAGGTGCGCTTGCCGGAGAGCATTTCAGTGAGTATTTCTTTGCAAACTGTAAAGATGAGAAGATTGCGGAGTGCGTGAAGGAGATTTTGGGCTGAAAAGTGCACAAATAATATAGGGATATTCTTTGTGAAATAATAACAAAAATCAACCATGCGGAGCGAAAAACCTTAACTCAAGGCCGAAAATATGTTAAAATAAATCATAACGAGATGAGCAGAAAGACCGTTACAGCGTTGTATCGGTCTTTCTTTGGTTATACTTTAGGCAGGGACAGGAAAAGGAGGTTGCTTATGTTCAGCAGGGGTGACGCAGTTGTTTACAAGTGCAGAGGACTGTACCGGGTGGAAGAGATTGGAACGCCGGAATTTCTCTCCGGCAGCGGGAATAAGAAATATTATACCCTGCAGTCAGTGGAAGACGCGGGGGATAAGGCGTATGTTCCGACAGATGACGCAAAGAATATCCGCAGGCCGGTCAGCCGCGATGAGGCGATGGAGCTGATCGGGCGGATGCCGGGGATCGAGACAGTGGCGGTGAAAAATGAAAAGCTCAGAGAGCAGGAATATAAGAACTGTATTGCGGATTTCTGTCCGGAGAGCTGGGTGAAGGTACTCAAGACAACCTATGACCGGACGAAGAAGAGGGGAAGCATCACAAGCGTTGACCGGAAATACCAGATGCTTCTGGAGCATGCGCTTTACAGTGAGTTTTCCTTTGCCCTCGGACTTCCGCAGGGCCAGGTGCCGGGTTTTATACAAGAGCATATCTTGCGCAATTAGCACTCACATGATATACTTCTCCTGAATATTAATCTCACATGAGATGGAATTTAGGAGGAGTTATTTTTTATGGACGCAGACCCTGCGGGGAACACTATTATTTTTGACCTGTTACTGTTATTGCTTTTCACACTTATGAATGCTTACTTTGCCGGAGCTGAGATGGCGGTTGTATCGGTGAACAAGAACCGGATACGAAGCCTGGCTGAGCAGGGGAATAAGAAAGCGAAAGTGATCGAAGGCCTGTTTGAGGATTCTACCAGATTCCTCTCCACGATTCAGGTGGCGATTACGTTTGCGGGATTTTATTCTTCGGCATCGGCGGCCGCAAGTATCTCGCCGGCGCTGGCTGAATGGCTGAAGGGAGTGGGAATTCCCTACAGCGGACAGATCGCTCATAATGGAGTGACTCTGATCCTGATGTTTTTCAATCTTGTATTCGGTGAGCTTGTCCCGAAGAGGATTGCCCTTCAGAAAGCGGAGGCTTTCTGTATGATAACAGTTATGCCGATCCACTATATCTCGATCATTCTGTCACCGTTTATCAAGCTGCTTTCGGTTTCTACGAAACTGGTTCTTAAACTTCTCCGTATGAAGACGGAGGATCAGGAAGAGGCGGTTACTGAAGAAGAGATCAAAGCTCTTCTGAAAATGGGAAATGAGAGCGGGACTTTTGACGATGATGAGCGGGAGATGATAGATTCCGTATTTAAGTTTGATGAGAGAAATGCAAGAGAGATCATGGTTCCGAGACGTGATGTCATTACCATAGACATTGATGATCCTTTCGAGGAACTGATCGATGAGATTTTGGAGACAAGGCACAGCAGGATACCGGTGTACGAAGAAAGTATTGACAATATCATCGGAGTGCTCCACGTAAAGGATGTGATGATTGAGCTTCGGAAGAATCCTCTGGACCAGATAGATATCAGAGGGATGCTGCACAAACCGTTTTTTGTCCCTGAGACGAAAGATGCGGATGAACTGTTCAGAACCATGCAGGAGACGCGGCATCATATGGCTGTTCTTGTGGATGAATACGGAGGTTTTTCCGGTATTGTTACGATTGAGGATCTGGTGGAAGAGATTATGGGAGATATCAATGAAGAGTACGAGGAAGTGGTACCGGATATCGAAGCGCTCAGCGAGGATGAATACCGGATTGACGGAGGAATTCTGATTGATGAACTGAACGAAGAGCTCGGTCTGAAACTGGAAACAGAAAATTACGATACACTGTCAGGATATCTGATTGAAAAACTGGGGCATATCCCGGCGAAGGAAGACCGGGACGTGATTGAGACGGACAACCTTGTGTTTACGGTTGAGGAGGTCAGAGATAACAGGATCAGCCGCGTAAGGCTCAGGATTCTGCCTCCTCCGGCACAGGAGGAAGAAGAGGAAGAGCGCGGCGGCTGGCGAAGACACCGGAGTACTGAGGACGAGGAAGAAAAAGAAGATCAGATGACAAGTAAATAAAGAGGAAAGTGGAAAAGAGAAAGGAGAGGCGGCGCTATGAATATGCGGTCAATCGAAGAGGAACTGAAGAATAATTCGTATCCCGGAAGGGGGATTATCATCGGGAAAACACCTGACGGGAAGAAGGCTGTGACAGCTTATTTCATCATGGGACGCAGCGAGAACAGCCGGAACCGTATCTTTGTGGAGGACGGCGAGGGAATCCGTACGCAGGCGTTCGATCCGTCGAAACTGACTGACCCGAGCCTGATTATCTATGCTCCGGTTCGCGTGCTGGGGAATAAGACGATCGTGACAAACGGGGATCAGACAGATACGATTTATGAGGGGATGGATAAGCAGCTTACCTTCGAACAGGCGCTGCGCTCCCGCGAGTTCGAGCCGGATGGTCCGAACTATACACCGCGTATTTCCGGGATCATGCATATTGAAAACGGGGCATACAATTATGCGATGTCCATTTTGAAGAGCAGCAATGGGAATCCGGAGAGCTGCCTGAGATATACCTATGCTTATGAGAATCCGCTGCCGGGAGAGGGGCGTTTTATTCACACGTATATGTGTGACGGAAACCCGCTTCCGAGTTTCGAGGGCGAGCCGAAGCTGATCGGTATCCCGGACGATATGGAAGAGTTCACGAACCTTCTGTGGAACAGCTTGAATGAGGAGAATAAGGTATCGCTTTTTGTCCGCTATATTGACATTGAAACAGGAAAATATGAGTCCAATATCGTGAACAAAAATCACTGAGCCGAAAAGTAACAGATCAGAACAGGGCAGATCAGAACAGATAAATACAAATCAGAGGATGAAAAGGAGCGGATAAAAATGAAAGAACTGGAACTGAAATATGGATGTAACCCGAATCAGAAGCCTTCAAGAATCTATATGAATGACGGAAGCGATCTTCCGATCGAGGTGCTCTGCGGACGCCCGGGCTATATTAATTTCCTGGATGCGTTCAACGGATGGCAGCTTGTTTCCGAACTGAAAAAGGCGACCGGGCTTCCGGCGGCGACGTCGTTTAAACACGTTTCTCCGGCGGGCGCGGCTGTGGGACTTCCGCTCTCTGAGACTCTTGCGAAGATTTACTGGGTGGACGATTTAGGGGGACTTTCTCCTCTGGCATGCGCTTATGCACGCGCAAGGGGAGCTGACAGAATGTCGTCTTTCGGGGATTTCATTGCTCTGTCTGATGTCTGCGATGTGGATACGGCCCGCCTGATCAAGCGCGAAGTTTCCGACGGAGTGATCGCTCCCGGATATGAGCCGGAAGCACTGGAGCTGTTAAAGCAGAAGAAAAAAGGAAATTACAATATCATTCAGATCAATACGGATTATGTACCGGCGGCCCTGGAGCACAAGGAAGTCTTCGGAATTACGTTCGAGCAGGGGAGAAATGAGCTCAATATTGACAAGGATTTCTTCTCAAATGTAGTGACGGAGAACAAGGAAATGACAGATGCGGCGAAAGTTGACCTGGCAATCGCCATGATCACCCTGAAATATACGCAGTCCAATTCTGTCTGCTATGTAAAAGATGGCCAGGCGATCGGAATCGGAGCAGGACAGCAGTCCCGTATCCACTGTACCCGTCTGGCAGGCCAGAAGGCGGACAACTGGTGGCTGCGCCAGAGTCCGAAGGTGCTGGGGCTTAAGTTCAAGGACGGAATCGGCCGGGCAGACCGCGATAATGCCATTGATCTCTATATCGGCGAAGAATATATGGACGTCCTGGCGGACGGAGTGTGGGAGAATACATTCGAGGTGAAACCGGAGGTATTTACCCGCGAGGAGAAGAGAGAGTGGCTTGATAAGATGACAGATGTTGCACTTGGTTCAGACGCGTTCTTCCCGTTCGGGGATAATATCGAGCGTGCCTATAAGAGCGGTGTGAAGTATATCGCACAGCCGGGTGGATCTGTCCGTGATGACAATGTGATTGAGGCGTGCAACAGACACGGCATGGTTATGGCGTTTACAGGAATCCGTCTGTTCCACCATTAATACGCGGAAGACAAGGAGACAGATATGGTTTTGGAGACAAGAAGTGCCGGGGAGACATTCCGGGTCGGAAAACGACTTGGAGAACAGGCGTACCCGGGGCAGGTCTTTGCCCTCAACGGGGATCTCGGAGTTGGGAAGACTGTCTTTACTCAGGGGCTCGCAAGGGGACTTGGGATCGAGGAGCCGGTGAGCAGCCCTACATTCACTATTGTCCAGGTATATGAGGAAGGGCGTCTGCCCTTCTATCATTTTGACGTCTACAGGATCGGGGACGTGGAAGAGATGGACGAAGTGGGATTTGAAGATTACGTGATGGGAGACGGCGTCTCCATGATTGAGTGGGCGGATCTGATCAGGGAGATACTCCCGGAAAAGCGCACGGAAGTTACAATCGAGAAAGATCTGGAAAAGGGCTTTGACTACAGAAGAATCACGATAAATGAGATCGGATAAAAAGAAGTTAGAAGGAAGCAGGGCAGGATATGAGAGTTTTGGCAATTGACAGTTCAGGGCTGACCGCCACGGTGGCTATCGTGGAAGAAGAGCAGACGGTGGCGGAGTATACAGTGAATTATAAAAAGACACATTCGCAGACGCTTCTGCCTATGATCGACGCGATCGTCAGTATGGTTGAGGCGGATCTTGCGGAGATCGATGCGATCGCAGTGGCGGGAGGTCCGGGTTCATTTACCGGGCTCAGGATCGGGTCTGCCACGGCGAAAGGATTGGGGCTTGCGCTGGATAAGCCGCTGGTTCATGTGCCGACGGTTGACGCGATGGCGTACAGTATCTACGGATGCGAGGATATCATCTGCCCGATTATGGATGCGAGACGGCAGCAGGTTTATACGGGGATCTACAGCTTTGTTCCGGTGACGGAAGAGGGCACGATGGAAATGAAGTATAAATTTCAGGTGCTGAGAGTACAGATGGCGGTTTCTGTGGAAGAGCTGATTCGTCGTCTGAACATATACGGACGGAGAGTCGTGTTCCTGGGAGACGGCGTACCCGTGTACCGGGAGATGCTCTCCCGGGGTCTGAAAGTGCCGTTTTATTTCGCTTCATCTTTTATGAACCGCCAGAGAGCAGCGGCTGTCGGGGCGCTTGGCATTGAATATTTTAAGAAGGGCATGTATGAGACTGCGGCAGAGCATAAGCCGGATTATCTCCGTGTATCCCAGGCGGAGCGTGAGCGCGCGGAACGGGAAAAGAATGCGGTGCCCGAGGTGCGGCTTATGACGAAAGAGGATGGAGCTGCGGTGGCTGAGATGGAGCACCAGCTCTTCTCTGATGCGTGGAGTGAAACATCGGTTCAGGAGACGATGGACCAGCCTGCGTCCATCTGCCTGATGGCGGAGAAAGCAGGACGCCCGGCCGGATATCTCCTGGCATATACTGCTGCGGATGAGGTGGAGATTGCCCGGATTGGAGTGTCAAAGGAATTACAGAGGCAGGGGACAGGGCGTACCCTGCTTGCGGAGCTGGAAAAGCTGTGCGCATCAAAGGGGATTGGGAAAATACTTCTGGACGTGCGCGCGGGCAATGAAGCGGCGCGGGCTCTTTACGCTGCGGCCGGATTTCGGGAAGATGGGATCAGGCAAAGGTTTTATGAAAATCCGCAGGAAGATGCGGTGCTGATGAGCAGGACACTGGAAAACGGCGTATAGCAACGGCAGCAGTTTCCACTAGGAATTAGAGAACTGTTTCGATATACTGTAGGCGTGACGAAAAAATACGACTGTCATTTACAGGAGGATGATGTATGCGCCAGTATCAGCTCAAAGAGACAAAAGAAGTAAAAACGATTATCTGCAACCGCTGCGGAAGAGAAATACCGGTTGAAAACGGTTATCCGCGCGAAGGCGTGTTCAGTGTGGACTATGAGTGGGGATATTTTTCTGAAAAGGACGGAGAGAAGCACAGTTTTGACCTGTGCGAGTCCTGCTATGATGAAATAATCTCAGGATTTTCCATTCCGGCGTATGTGCCGGATGAGTCAGAAGGGGAGAATGGGGAACCCCTGTGAATTTTGAAGGGATAGAAATATGTTAGATGTATGTTTGCTTGGCTGCGGCGGGATGATGCCGCTCCCTTACCGTTATCTGACGGCGCTTATGACCCGGTTTAACGGGAGCAGTCTGCTGATTGACTGCGGTGAGGGGACTCAGATTGCGGTGAAAGAGAAGGGGTGGAGCTTCAAGCCCATCGACGTGATCTGTTTTACACATTATCACGGAGATCATATAAGCGGGCTTCCGGGCCTGCTTCTCACTATGGGGAATGCGGACCGCACAGAACCTCTGACGCTCATCGGCCCGAAGGGGCTGGAGCGGGTAGTGGGATGTCTGCGCGTGATTGCGCCGGAACTGCCTTTCCCGATTATCTACAAAGAGATCGAGGGGACAGAGCAGACTTTTGAGATGAACGGGTATCGCCTGAAAGCATTCCGGGTGAATCACAACGTGCTTTGCTACGGGTATACTCTGGAGATCGACCGTGCCGGGAAATTTGATGCTGCGAGAGCGAAGGAACAGGGCATTCCCCTGCAATACTGGAGCAGACTCCAGGGGGGCGAGACGATACAGACAGATGAGGGGGTATTTACCCCGGATATGGTTCTGGGCGCTCCGAGAAAAGGAATTAAGCTGACCTATACGACAGACACGCGGCCGACAGAGTCCATCCGGAAGAATGCGAAAGGGTCAGACCTTTTTATCTGTGAGGGAATGTACGGAGAGAAAGAGAAGGCGGCAAAAGCTGCAGAATATAAACATATGACATTTTATGAAGCGGCACAGCTTGCGCGGGATGCACAGGTGCGCGAGATGTGGCTGACTCACTACAGCCCTTCCCTGACACGGCCGGAACCGTATATGGATGAGGTGCGCCGTATCTTTCCGGCGTCCAGGCCGGGAAAAGACGGGCTGTCAGCGGAACTGATGTTTGAAGATTGAGAGGCGTAGCATGAAAGAAATAAGAGATATCAATATTCTGGCAATTGAGACTTCCTGCGACGAGACTGCCGCTGCGGTGGTGCACAATGGACGGGAAGTTCTCTCAAATATTATTTCTTCGCAGATTGATCTGCATAAACTGTACGGCGGAGTTGTTCCGGAGATTGCTTCCAGAAAACATATCGAGAAGATCAATCAGGTGATCGAGGAAGCACTGCGGGAGGCTGACGTGACACTGGACGATATTGACGCGGTGGGAGTCACTTACGGGCCGGGGCTTGTGGGCGCGCTTCTGGTCGGTGTGGCTGAGGCGAAAGCAATTGCCTATGCCAGGAATCTTCCGCTGGTCGGTGTACATCATATTGAAGGGCATATCTCTGCAAATTATATAGAACACCCGGATCTGGAACCGCCGTTTCTGTGCCTTGTGGCTTCCGGCGGACATACGCATCTCGTGCGAGTGCAGGATTATGGAAAATATGAGATCCTTGGACGGACGCGAGATGATGCGGCAGGGGAAGCGTATGACAAGGTGGCCCGCGCGATTGGTCTGGGCTATCCGGGTGGACCCAAGATTGACAGAATATCGAAAGAGGGGAACCCGGACGCGATTAAATTCCCGAAGGCGCATATCGAGGGAGCGGTCTATGATTTCAGCTTCAGCGGCCTGAAATCAGCAGTTCTCAATTATATCAACGGATGCAGGATGAAGGGTGAGAGTTTTGAACCGGCAGACCTGGCGGCGTCTTTCCAGAAAGCGGTGGTAGAGGTGTTGGTTGAGAACTCAATGCACGCTGCTGAGGATTTCGGCGTGTATAAGTTCGCTATAGCAGGCGGAGTAGCGTCAAATACGGCGCTGCGTGCTGCAATGGAAAAGGCGTGCGCAAAGCGTCAGATCAGATTTTATCATCCGTCGCCCATTTACTGTACGGATAATGCAGCGATGATCGGAGCGGCAGCATATTATGAGTTCCTTGCGGGAACTCGTCACGGATGGGATTTAAATGCGGTGCCGAATCTGAAACTGGGAGAGAGACAGTAGGCGCAGAGGAGCGGATGAACTCCTGATATAGAAAAATAGAAATTATAGAAAAAATGGAGAGAAAAGGGGAGAAAACCGGATGGAAAAGGCGGAGAGAAAATATTGTACGGCAATTGTGCTCGCTGCGGGAAGCGGAAAGCGCATGGGAACAAAAGTACATAAGCAGTATCTTCTCATGGGTGGAAAGCCGGTTTTGTACTATTCTCTGAAAGCATTTCAGGATTCAGAGCTGATCGATGAAATAATCCTGGTAACAGGGGACGGTGAGGAGGAATACTGCCGCAGCCAGATCCTGGAACCATACGGGATCTCAAAAGTGAGCCATATTGTAACAGGAGGGGCTGAGCGCTATCATTCTGTTTGGAGCGGACTGCAGAAAGTACAGGCAGGATATGTCTATATTCATGATGGGGCAAGGCCGTTTGTCGATGAAGAGATGATCCGGCGCGCCTATGAGTGCGTGGAGAAGGATCATGCCTGTGCGGCGGGAATGCCGGTGAAGGATACGATAAAGATCGTTGACGAGGAAGGTTTTGTGCGTCAGACTCCCGTGCGCAGCAGCGTATGGCTCGTCCAGACTCCCCAGGTGTTTGATACGGAACTGGTGAAGAAAGCATATGCGGTTCTTATGGAAGAAGAGGAGAACCCAACAGAGAAAAAGTTAGATGGTGAAAGCCGTCCCGCTGTGACGGACGATGCGATGGTGGTGGAGCAGATGCTGGGACACCCGGTCAGGCTGTTTTTGGGCGCTTATGAGAACATAAAAATCACTACACCGGAAGATCTGGAGACGGCAGAAGTTTTTTTGAAAAGAAAGTGTTGACAGGCAGAGGCTGACTGTGCTAGAATAATCACCGTCGCACAGAGAAAAATAAATATTGAAAATGTTCGGCGGTATATTTGGAGAGGTATCGAAGTGGTCATAACGAGGCGGTCTTGAAAACCGTTTGTCCG
>JAHZHF010000093.1:6649-10044 GCA_019420405.1 Clostridiales bacterium | reverse complement strand
TTTTCAGCCTATTTAGTCAATAACATTTCCGTCTGGGAATGCACAGGAAGCGGAGCGGACGATTGGAATACACTTTCTGGGGAAGGAGACAGCCGGGAGATGTGACTTTGGAGGAATCCGCTGAAAATCTTAAGGGAGGAGAGATGTTGTTAAGCGGCGCGCAGGGCTTGTCTGAGCGGAGCGAGTTAACCGGAGCGCCGCTTTGCACTTAAACATCTCTTCGGCCTGTTAGATTTTTCGGATTCTGGAACGGAACATCGAACGGCTGTCCCCTTCCCCAGAAAGTGTATTGTCAAAACTTCGCTCCGCTTCCGGATACATTTTGACAGAAAACGTTATTGAACTAAATAGCTGCCCTGTTATCTTCTAACCGGCTGCCGAATCACTGTTTTCAGATTCTCCGTTTTACATCTGCGCACATCGCTTAAATATATCTCATGGTGATATCTGCAATCTGAAAAATCCGGTTCATATCCCTGTTCTTCAATATACCGGTTCATCTTCTCCACTGTCTCCGGCTCATCATCATAAGGACCAATATGCATACATTGAACGCACAGTCCTTCCTCATAAGTCAGATACTCAACCAAAGAGAAATCTGTCTCTTTTTTCTCCGTGGCTTCCCGCAGCGCCCAGTCGAATTCCTCCTTTGTTACAAATTCCGGGAGACGGATCAGGGAAATCCACTGAAAATCTTCCTTCCTGCTGTAATCCACTCCCTTCACCCCGTCCTGCCACCAGAATCCTTCCAGCGGCGGCACCACATAGTCGAAATATCCGTCCATTTTATGGCTGCCCATCTTGCTCATCTTGATTGTATATGCCACTCCGTACAACAGACCGATCGACTTCTTGTAATCACCTTCCGCCTCATTCGGGTCACCTTTGCCGCGCACCGCCAGAAAATTCATGGACGGGATCTCGATGATCTGCGGTTTCTTCGGCGGCAGGTAAAATTCTTTGTACTCTTTCTTATAATCAAATACTGCCATAATCTGTGCCTCCTTACTTGTCACTTGTTTCTTGTTTCTTTTTACTTGTTTCTTCTCGTCCGGGCTTTCCTCTTCGGCTTTGGCTCCTGAAGGGCTTCCCATGTAGCCTGCGCCAGTTTCACGAGCAGTTCCCGATCATCAATATCCTCGATCAGGAAGTAATCTTTCGCACCCTCATAAGGCGGCGCTTTCGGCACATCCGGAAAAGCCTCATCTGTCTCCGGCGTAATTTTTACAAAGAGCTGATCATCGCAGATCACTCCAAGAAATTTCCCGTCACAGTACCAGCCGTATTCCCCGAACATCTTCCGATATGACACCAGCCCGGCATCTCTTAACTGTTCCATCGCATATTCAACGAATCCCTTACTTGACGCCATGTTTTTCACCTGCCCTTATGCAGTGATTCACGAATTTTATGGGTACATTCATCCGTTCCGCAATCTCCTCCGCCGTCATGCCCGCATCCAGAAACCGTCTGCACACATTCTCCATCTTCTCTCCTACTTCAATCACATGATGATCGGGATCGTAAAAACGCACGACCCGCTGTCCCCAGGGGTGTTCGTCCACCGGATGAACATACTCAAGAAAATCCAGTTTCTCTGCCTTCGCAGTAAATGCATCAAAATCATCTTCCTCAAAATAAAGTTCTGCGTCCAAACCTCCAAAGACAACTCCAGCCCTCTCAGCCTGCCTGCTCTTTTCAGCCTGAATCAGCTCCAGCCAGCTCTCTTTCGTCTGCAGGCAGACTCCGCCTGTCAGCGTCACATTTGCCCCAAAGTCCATAATGACCCGAAGCCCCAGTACTTCTCTGTAGAACGCTTTTGATCGTTCCATGTCCGTTACCACCAGAAGCGGATTTTTAAATTTCACTCTGCTCATCCTCCTTCAACCCGATGTAAATATGAACTTCGGCATGTCTCATGTCCTCATTCTGATATTCCTCAAAATCGCAGATATATGTTCTCGGCAGATCTGTCTCCCAAATTTCCTGCCACGCCTCTGAAACTGCTGCCGAGGAAGTACGCATATCGCACACGATTTTAAACCTTGCATACCGTCCGGCAGGGATTTTACGCACCTCGCATCCTGCTGTTCTCCCGCCGCTTCGATTTCCAGTCTTTTCATCTACCGCACAGCATACCATAATGGTATAGTCATCATCCACGCCGCCAGCATACTCTGTATAAAGCCCGATCGCCTTACGATCAGCCTTTTCCTTTATATTTTCATAAACGCCTTCCTGATAGAAACGGTTCCACAGACCACCGATCACCATCCCCATATCCGACGCATGATTATTTGTCCGTGCAGTGATTCCCTCCACCGTTTTCTCTTCCAGATATACAATTTCATAATTCATATTCATACTCCTTTCACTCTGTTTCTCTCATTCTAACAAAGCAAACAGGACATCAGTATGTCATGAATCAGAATATTGTTCCTCCAGTTTCTTTCCAAGCTCTGAGAGTTTTTCCCGAAGCGGCTCAGGTTCCAAAAGCTCTGCTCCTCCCCGGAAAGACAGAATCCATCCAAGGATACTCTCCTCATCCGTAAATCCGAAGGAAAACAGAAGATTTCCGTCCTCCTGTATGGTAAAACTGTCCGGGCCGTATTCCTCTGCCAGACGCCAGCGAAATTCCGGTTCTATCAGAGCTTTCACCTGATAAACGTGTGGAAATATCCGCTCATTTGACAGATCCGGCAAGGGCACTTGCCTCTTTTCAAAAGTTTTCCCTGGTTTTAATTTCGTCATCCGGTTCAGCTTAAACAACCGGTAATCTTCTCGTTCCGCACAGTATCCCCACACATACCAGCTCGCCCACTGAAAGATCAGATAATATGGCTCGACTTCTCTGACACTCTCCCCATTTGGTGAATAGTATTGAAAACAAATCTTCTGCCGCCTGTCCAGCGCTTCCCGGATCAGTTGAATCTTCGGAGCCAGAGTATCCTTATACCAAGAGGACAGATCGATCAGTATATTCTGCCCGCCCGGCATGAGCGTGGATGATCCGGCGGAGAGCTTCTCCATAAGCTGCGCCACCTGATTCGTGCCGCTGACACTGTCCAGACTCCGCAGTCCCGCCAGAATCTCCTGCATATCCGAAGAAGTCAGAAGCGTACTGTCTATCTTATATCCGTCCATAATGGATATGCCGCCGTTTACTCCCTGCGTCGTCCTCAGCGGGATGCCCGCCCGGCACAGTTCTTCGATATCACGGTTGATCGTGCGGCGCGAGACCTCAAACTTCTCCGCAAGATAAGGCGCGGTTACCTTGTCTCTCTGCAGAAGGATGGAGAGTATTCCTATCATACGGTCTATCTTCATAAATGTAATCCTTTCCTTGCATGACTATATTAACAGTATGGCATAGTTTGAAAACTTTGGCAATTTGC
>JAHZHF010000093.1:0-6639 GCA_019420405.1 Clostridiales bacterium | reverse complement strand
TCTAACCTCATGATATTATTCGTATATACGTATTTTTTAAATCCAATTTAATATATTTACACCGGGAGCCGTTGAGGTACTATGCCAGCCGCCTGACAAAAGAAAGGAGGCTGGTGTTTATGGTTACATATCCCGATCTGTTCACATTCGTAATCATGCTCTGTACTGTTATAACCCTTGTTGTAACGATTTTCAGACACAAAAAATAGTGCCCCTGCTCTGGTAAAGTAAGGCACTATTTTTGATCAACATCCATCAGCGGCCGGTATACACCGGTCAACGGCCCTCGGTTTAAATATATTATAGGCACTATTCCTGAATGTGTCAAACGAAATTTAATCCGAAAATACCGAAAGGAAACCAGGAAATGATAATCAGTGAAAAAATATTTACACTTCTTGAACAGAGAAAAATGAGCCAGAAAGAATTTTCCGAAAAGACCGGAATTTCGCAGAGTACAATCAGCGACTGGAAGAGGAAAAGGACCAACCCTTCTGCTGATAAAATAATGAAAATCTGCGAGGTTCTGTGTATCTCCCCTTATGAGCTGCTATCCGAAGAACACGCCCCGGATTCCGGGATTTTTCCGGATTATAGTATCGTTCTCAGCAACGAAGAGCGTCTGCTTCTGGAACATTACCGAAATTTTTCACCACAGCAGAAAAACCGCCTGCTGGGATATCTTCAGGCATTGCAGGAGCTGAATTAAATCACATTGAAGATTAAGATATAATTTGCAAACATCTAATTCGTATATACGTATCTCGTATCTGCTTATAATATATTTAGCCAGGCAACTGGGAGAGCGAATCCATCCATTTCGGGGTCTTGCGAAAGGGGTGGTGCTTATGTACGTTACATATGATAACTTATTTACATTTGTATTAATGATCATTGCAATTATTACACTCGTAAAAAGTTTCTACGATAAACGTAAAAAGTAGTCGCTCGTATCTTGGCAGGATAAGCGACTACTCTTTGTGATTCAACATCTTGCCCGGAACGGATAGGCTTCATCTATCTGTCCCAGTTGTCTTGTTAAGTATATTATAGGCACTGCCCATATCTGTGTCAATTAAAACTTATTTCATCATAACAGTTCAGCCATCTGTCATCAGGGGACGGATTTATGCTCGCATAAGAATCCGGCGACTGATGTTCAGATGAGCTGAAAGTCCGTATATGAGGAAAACAGCGGCGCAGCCGCAATAAGCACGTCACTGCGGTTTTCCGAATGGCGCGTCTGAGCTGTTACTTTTCATCCTGCTTTTCCGGAAAACACAGCTCTCACTCCCATCATCACCAGCCCCGCGCCTGCCCCTGCCATAATCCACTGGAGCGGTATCTTATCCGCCATTGCCCCAAACACAAGCATTCCCAGCGGCATAAGTCCGGAATAGACTGCACTCAACAGTCCGAATACCCTTCCCTGCATGTCCGGATCTGTCTTTTCCTGGATCATCGTTGTGATTGATGTCTGAATCACCGTCAGGGCAATCCCGTACACAAACATCTGAATCAAATATAAGATAAAATCTCCCGTCAGGCTCATCCCCACAGCCATCGCACCGAAAACCACCAGCCCGGCAGACAAAATGATATCCCCGCTTTCATTCTTCCATCGCCTGCACAGGCTGCTGCATATATTCGCAGTCACACCTCCGAGCACCATTCCTGCAAATCCGGTCACTTCAACCGCTGTCAGGTATTCATACCCGCTTCCAAACACACGGCTGACTAAAAGCCCGGCCAGATATCCCGCCGGGACGGTCAGGAAAACAAATCCGCCACAAACTGCCAGCAGCCTTCCGGTTTCATGGTTTATGAAAGCATAACTGATTCCCTTTCTGATATCCGACAGCACAGAATCCTGTGTTCCTTCCCCTTCGGCGTTCCTCTTCTGCCCCTGTTTCTCAGGAAAAGCCAGACAGAGAACAATGCTGATCCCGGCTGCCGCAGTAATGATATCAATAAAGAGTATGTCTCGCAGACTCCCGGCCGAAAGCAGTGCCCCCGCCGCTGCCGGTGCAGCAAACTGTACCAGAGACTGCATAGCGGCGTTAATCCCGTTATAGCGCATCAGTTCTTCCTTTGGCACGATCTGAGGTATGACTGCATTGACAGCCGGAGTCTGTATCCCCGCTCCCACAGAACGAAGCGCCGACATAAGAAGCAGACAGATCAACAGCAAAGTGTCTGTCACCATGTATGGCATTGCCAGAATCATGAGAAATGTAACTCCCGCCGTCATTGCATCCGCCCCTGAGATCAGAGCCTTGCGGTTATAGCGATCTGCCCATGCTCCGCCCGGAAATGAAATCAGGAACTGAGGCAGATAGGAACAGATGCTGACTGCTCCAACCCACGCCCCGGATGACGTCTTAACCGTCACATACCAGACAACAGCCATCTGAACAAGAGTTGATCCAAACAGTGTGACACACTGACTTGCAAGGAACAGAGCGGCTGTCCTCTTCCACTGGTTCCTGTCTGTATCTTTGTGTATTCTATTTCCGTTGTGTATTCTATTTTCGTCCACCCGCACTGCCCTCCTGTTTTTCAGGAGGACGCACGAAACGCTGGGTCGGATAACCGAACTCCACAAGGAGTTCTCTCTCTGAGAATCCCAGTTCTTTCAGTTCCTTTCGGTATCCGGTATCCGCCCGGTCAGCTTCCCGGTAGGTTGTGATACTGATCTCCCTCCCGGGGAGATATTCTTCCATCAGAACATCCAGCAGAATCTTCCGGACACGCTGCTTCCGATACTGCGGATGCACACCCAGGAACTCAATCGTTCCGGATTCACGGGAAAAAGCCATTACCCCGATCACGCGATTTCCTTTTTCCATCACAAGCGCATTTTTCTGCCGGATGGCTGCCCGCAGCTTCCCTATGTAATCCGCTTCGTCCAGATGGGGATATCCGTCGATTGCCAGACGGACCAGCTCCATCCAGCCCGGGATATCCGAGACGGCTGCCGGACGGACGTTTTTTCTGTCCTGTTTATCCACAACATTCTCCGCTGCTTTTCTGCTCAGACGGAACTTTAACTGCAGGGGATAAAATTCTCCGTTTCTCCGGTACTCTGCGGGAGGGGATTTGTACATAGCTTTAAACGCATCTGTAAAGGACTGCTGGCTTTCATATCCGCAAACCAGCGCGATCTCCAGTATGGATCGTTCCGAAAATGTAAGCAGCATCGCGGCTTCTGTCAGTCGGCGGCGTACCACATAATCATGGATCGTCATACCGACCGTATCCGTGAACATCCGGTGCAGATGATACCGTGAATAATGCAGGTTTGATGCCACAGATTCCAGATCAAGCCGCTGATCCAGATGCGCTTCGATATGCTCAATGACCGTTTCAATTACATCAATCGTGTGAACATCCATCTCGCTTCCTCCTTTCTCCATGACAGAATATCAGAGATGAAACAGATTCTTTTCATCATTCTTGCGGTGTTGGGATATCTAAACAAGAGAATATCTAAACAGCACAATATCCAAATAATGCAATCTGAAAATGGAGCTGTAAAACTACAGCTCCACCTTCAAATTCTGTTCTTCAATATTATGTCTGTTCGCATAGCCGGACAGAATCATCGTGAGCGCCCCGTCTCCCGTAATGTTGCAGGCCGTTCCGAAGCTGTCCTGCAGCGCGAAGATGGTGAGCATCAGCGCAGTACCGCTCTCGTCGAATCCGAGCACTCCCGTGATCAGCCCAAGGGAAGCCATAACCGTACCGCCCGGCACGCCCGGCGCCCCGATGGCGAACACACCGAGCAGGAGACAGAATAGAATCATGGTCCCCACAGACGGCATCTCCCCGTACAGGATTTGTGATACTGTCATGACGAAAAACACTTCTGTCAATACTGATCCGCACAGATGAATATTCGCAAACAGCGGAATACCGAAATCAACCATATCGTCGCGGAGCGGCGGCTCTGACTTCTTTGCACAGCGGAGAGCGACCGCCAGCGTCGCAGCGGAGGACATCGTCCCGACCGCCGTAATATACGCCGGGCCGTAGTTCTTCACCACATCCAGCGGATTGCTCTTCGAGTACAGCCCGGCCGCACCGTAGAGCACTGCCATCCAAATAAAATGTCCCACCATAACGATCAGTACCACTTTGATAAATACCGGAAGCTGCTTTGTGATCGTCCCTTCATAGGAAAGAGCACAGAACGTAAATCCGATGAATACAGGCAGAAGCGGGATCACCGCCCTTGTCACAATCTGAAGCACCATCTTCTGGAACTCCTCGAGAAGATTCGTCATGACAGACGCCCGTGTCCACGTCGCCGAAAGCCCCAGCAGGATCGAGAGAACCAGTGCGCTCATCACTGACATAATCTGCGGGATCTCAAGCTGGAATACAACCTCCGGAAGCTCTTTTAGCCCATCCACCTCCGAGACAATCGACAGATGCGGAATTATCCCATATCCGGCCGCCATCGAAAGCAGAGCCGCCAGCACGGACGACACGTACGCGCACATCACCGCGATAAACAGCATACGGGAAGCGCTCCGCCCCAGTCTCGTAATAGACGGCGCGATAAATCCGATGATAATGAGCGGGACACAGAAATTGATGAACTGTCCCAGCACATATTTTACTGTCACAACCACATTCATTACTGCAATGCCGGATATCTGTCCGACAAGAATACCTATCACCACTCCGAGCAGTAAACGGAATGGCAGGCTGGAAACTATTTTTTTCATTGAACCCTCCTTCCTATTAATTATACCCGGTCAAACTCCTCCGTAATCTCTTTCGAAGGTGCCTTCGTGAGCAGACTTACGACCACGATCATAATACAGGATACTGTAAACGCCGGAAGCAGTTCATAGATATCCCATGCTCCGCCCATAGGGCGTACCAGATATTTCCATATAAATACCATAGCGCCTCCGGACACCATTCCCGCCAGCGCGCCCTGCCAGTTAGACCTTCTCCAGAACAGAGCGAAGAGAACAACAGGACCGAACACCGCGCCGAATCCGGACCATGCGAAGGACACGATATTAAAGACGGAACTGTTCGGATCACTTGCAATAAACATCGCAATGATTGAAATTATAAGCACTGTAATTCTGTCCGCAGCCATCCCGCTTTTCTTCGACTTACCTGCCAGCACCGCACCGAACAGGTCTGACGAAACAGCGGACGATGCGGCCAGGAGCTGCGAGTCTGCTGTTGACATGGTGGATGCAAGAATTCCTGCAAGAATCGTTCCTGCCAAAAGAGCCGGAATAATTCCGTGCCTGCTCAGAAGGTCCGCGATCTGCACAATGATTGTCTCAGAATCTGAACCCACGAGGCTCTTAAGCGCACCTGTGTCTGTCATGGCCAGCCCGATCACACCGATCAGGACAGCTACGGTCAGAGAGATCACTACCCACACAGTCGCAACTCTTCTTGAAAGAGTCAGCTTGTTCTCATCTTCGATGGCCATAAATCTGAGGAGGATATGGGGCATTCCGAAATATCCCAGTCCCCATGCCAGCATGGATATAATATTAATGACAGGATAACTCTGTGCCGTCCCTGTCACAGGGTCATAAGTGGATGTCATCGTCAGGTATCCGGGAAGCGACTGCGCGTTTTCAATAACGGCCGGAACTCCTCCCGCTACACTGATTCCAAAGACAAACACAATAATCAGTGCCACAGACATGATGATACTCTGGATAAAGTCAGTCGTTGATGCGGCGAGGAAACCTCCCAGCGCCGTGTACCCGACAATCACCACAGCGCTGATCACCATCGCAACGATATAGTTCACACCGAACAGGCTTGCAAACAGCTTGCCGCACGCCGCGAATCCCGAAGCCGTATACGGGATGAAAAAGATCACGATAAACACCGCGCCGATGGACTGCAGAATCTTCCGGCTGTCACGGTATCTGTTGCTGAAAAAGGACGGCAGCGTAATGGAATTCCCAGCTTCCTGTGTATACCTGCGGATTCGCTTCGCCACGATCTTCCAGTTCACATAAGTGCCAAGCGCCAGCCCGATCGCGGTCCACCCTGCATCCGCCACGCCGGTCAGGTACGCCAGACCAGGCAGCCCCATCAGAAGCCAGCTGCTCATATCCGAGGCCTCCGCACTCATCGCCGTTACCAGGGGGCCCAGCTTCCTTCCCCCGAGATAAAAATTGTTGTATCATGATTATTTTTCGAACATCTGTAGCCCACGTAAAGCATGGCGCCCAGATATATGATAATGGCAATCATAATACAGATGTGTTCAATTGTTATATTCCTTCATTCCTTTCACAAACATATTGTAGAATTGTATCATACCGGAGAGGTTCCTTCAAGATTGCTTGAATGAAATGGGGAACAGTTCAGCTATTTAGTCAATAACACTTTCTGTTAAATACGGCCGGAAGCGGAGCGAAGTTTTGACCATATGTATTCTGTGAAAGGGGGACAGCCGTTCGATGTTCCGTTCCAGAATCCGGAAAATCTAACAGGCCGAAGAGATGTTTAAGTGCAAAGCGGCGCTCCGGTTAACTCGCTTCGCTCAGACAAGCCCTGCGCGCCGCTTAACAACATCTCTTTGCCCTTTAAGATTTTCAGCGGATTCCTCCAAAGTCACATCTCCCGGCTGTCCCCTTTCCC
>JAHZHF010000092.1 GCA_019420405.1 Clostridiales bacterium | reverse complement strand
ATCAGCTCTGTTTTCGGACGTTTTTTCATACGGGAGTTAGTGAACTTTATAGCTGCAGAACCTTCAGAAGATCATCCGGAATGTGCACCCTCCGCCCGGCGTATCTTCAACGGACAGTTTTATCTGCTGCAGCGCCGCCAGTTCTGCGGCAATGGACAGTCCGAGGCCGAAGTGTTCTTTTTGATTTCGGGACTTATCTTTCCGGTAAAACCGGTCGAAGACGAGTCCTTTTTCTGTGTCCGAAAGTCCTGGGCCGTGATCCTCAACTGTAACGGATACGCATCCGCCTGTAATAGAAGCCCTGAGTGTGATCCGATCGCTTTGCGGGCGGCCAGAGTGGGAAATCCCGTAGGAGAGCGCGTTGTCAAGAAGGATGACCAGGATCTGACGGCACAGGTCTTCATCTTTTCGGACTCTTGGAAGAGTGGAGTCCGGGAGTTTCAGGAGGAGCCTTCCGCCGCGGGAGCGGCAGAGGGAGTCGTAGGTTTCCAGCAGATTCAGCAGCAGTTCGTCAAGTTCAAACAGACTGTTCTTTACCGGGATACGCTTTTCGTCAGCAGAGGCGAGAAGAAGCAGACTGCTGATGAGACGCCCTCCTCTCTGACATTCGTTTTGAATGGTGGCCGCAAGTCTTGCACTTTGTTCCGGAGAATCTGCGATAGCCGCGGCGTTGGTCTGTATGACGGCGAGAGGGGAGCGCAGCTCATGGGAAGCTGCGGAGACGAATGCCTTCTGCTTTTCGTGGCTGACTTCCGCTGGCTTTATGGCGTGGCTCACGAAAAGCCGGCCGGTGAAAAAGAGGAGCAGGATTCCGGAGGCATCGATGAGAAGATAGAGGAATCCTGTGCGGATCAGACTGCTCCGGAAAGCGGTCTGATCCGCCAGGAGAACAAGTTTTTTATATCCGCTTTCCATACGTGTGATCAGAAGCGACGCAAGATACGGGTCGCCGTGATCCCCCTCGATCCGGAACAGAGAGCTTCGGATCATTTCTGAGGAAATGGGCGCGGAAGAGGTGCTGATGCCTTCAAGCCGGGCGGCGTCCTCCACTTTCTGAATCAATGCATCCCGGCTCGTCTGCGGTTCGTAGGCGTCGGAGAAGAAGAGCTCGTCTCCGTTCTCCTCGATCGAGATAAGGAGGCGGCTTTGGAGTTCAAGTCTGGCCAGCTCGGAGTCCGAAAAGATGGAGCTGCTCTGAAGCCGTGCGCTTAAGTTAAACAGGTGATTCTGAAAGGAGGCTTCCTGCTGGCGGTAAGCAGAAGCGGCGTGGAAGCAGAACGCGGCTGCAAGTACGACAGTAAGGATCAGCCCTGTACTCAGGATGTAGACAGAGATAAGTTTTTTTCTTAATGTTGAAAACATAATGTTTACTCCATTCGGTATCCGGTGCCGTGCACCGTTGTGATTTGTACCCGGCTTCTCAGGTTTTTCAAATGTTTTCGGCAGAAATAAATATAGGTATCCAGGTTGCCGTCTTCTACAGTTCCATCCGGCCCCCAGACCCTTGTGAAGAGCTGTTCCCTGGTCAGGGTTTTCTCCGGATTTCTTAAGAAGAATTCCAAAAGACGCGCTTCCCTCCTGGACAGTTGAATGGGACTTTCGGAAGAACTCTGTCCGGATGCGCCTTCCGAGTTCCCATGAAGCAGGGAAAGCATACGGGTATCAGGGGAAAGCGTGATGTCTCGGAAGGAGAGATTTTGTGTTTCACAGAATGATTTTGGCCGGCGGGAGAGCGCCCGGATGCGGGCCAGCAGTTCATCCGTGTCGTAGGGCTTTACAAGATAGTCGTCAGCCCCGGCGTCCAAGCCGTCCACCCGGTCGCTTACAGCGTCCAGTGCCGTGGTCAGGATGACAGGAACCGAGATGTTATTCCGGCGGATGGAGCGCAGGATGGAAAGTCCGTCGATCTCGGGGAGCATCCGGTCCAGGAGGATCAGATCGTAGGAATCCTTCATGGCGCAGTAGAGGGCTTCTGACCCGGTGTGGCAGCAGTCCGCCGTGTGATTCCTGGCTGTAAGCTGGAGTGTGAGCGCATGACAGAGCTCACGGTCGTCTTCTATAATTAAGATATGCATATTATTTTCACCTCGTTGTACGAATCGGCGCCTTCAGACGCCGGCCTTATCAGTATAGCAGAGAAACCTCAAAAAATCTTCAAAAACAGTTCAGCCATAGGGCTGAATCGTTACCTTCAAAAATCTGCGTCCGGCTTAAATGTTTTTTTGAGATTTATAAGATATAGTGTCATATGAGCCCGGCGACGCAGCAAGAGCGGGCGCTCAGCCTATGGCTGAACTGTTATGTAAAAAAGGAGGTTTTATGAATATGAGAAAAATGATGTCAATTGTCCTGGCGGCGGCGCTGACTGCAGGCGTGCTGTCCGGATGCGGCGCGGCGGAAGGCCCCGGGGACAATAAGGATTCCGGATCGGGGATGGGGCGCTATGTGGAGGAGGACATGGAACTGCCTCTCGCAGGAGGAGAGGCAGTTGTGAATCTGACCCGCTCGGGTGAAGGAAATCCTCTGCTCTTTGCCATGGATCTGGAAATGCTGATCCGCTATGAATATAAGGACGGTAAGTGGGAGAGGACGCCTCTTGAATGGACGAAAGGGCTGAGAAGCAGCGATATGATAACATTTGACGACGTGGAGGAGACTGCGGATGGAACTCAGTATGTTATGACGGCGGACAATGAGACCATGCAGAGGACTGTGACGAGACGGGCAGCCGGAGCGGAGGATGGAGTTCCGGGGGAGCGGCTTAATATTCCTTATCTCTCGCAGGAGACAGACTATGGATATCCTCTGGTCTACGATCTGCTGGTGGATGATGCCGGGCATTACTGGCTGATGGACGCTATGGGAGCGGCTGCGGTGGCTGTGGACGCGCAGAGCGGTGAGAAGGTTCTTGAGATTCCGGTGTCCCAGAACTTTTCCACCACACAGAAAACACTCTTCCTGGCTGGAGAGGAAGTCGCTGTGGGCACAGGCGCGGGAGAATATACGATATATAATACCGGCACTTTGGAGGAGTTGGGAAAGTTAAAATCTCAGTGCCGGACAGATGAGGGGTATACCCTGTGCAGAAGCGGGGACGACTGGTATCAGATCAGCACAGATGGGATCAGCCGGATGAATGCGGGGAATGAGATCGAAGAGATCATTATGGACGGAAGCAGCGGAGCAATGGGATCTCCGCTCAATATGATCAGCGGGATGATCTCCGGAGGCGAGGGAGAATTCTATGCGCTTTACAGCCGGAATGATACCGGGGATTCCATACTGGAGCATTATTTTTACGATAAGAACCTCTCCTCGGTTCCGGAAAATACTCTTACTGTGTTCGGACTGACGCAGAGCGATACGGTACAGCAGGCGGTTACGCAGTTTCAGAAAGCGCATTCCGATGTGAAAGTGGAGTTTCATACGCTGGGGAAATCACCCTCAGAGGTGACGTCGGACGATATCCGGACACTGAACACAGAGCTGCTGAGCGGGAACGGAGCGGATGTTCTTCTTCTGGATGGGCTTCCGACACAATCCTATATCGATAAAGGGATTCTGGAAGATATTACCGATCTGTCAGAAGAACTCATGTCGTCCGGGGAATATCTGGAGTCCATGATGAAAAATACAGTGCAGGACGGAGGAAAGATCTATGGCCTTCCGGTTAAGTTCAGCGTTCCGCTTATGTATGGAAATGAAGATTCCATGAATGCGCTGGAAAGTATTGACAGTCTGCGCGTATACCTTGAAGAGCATCCCGGTCTGGATCTGTTTGGTCCGGTATCGGAGCAGTATATAAGAGACGTGCTGTTTATGTTATATCAGGATGAGATTATCGCGGAAGACGGAAAGGTGAACCGCGAGATGCTCAAAGAGCTTCTTTCTCTGGAGTCCGATGTGATAAAAAACAGTGAGGGCAGCGGAGAGGATGGCATGTTTTTCACAGGAGACGACTATATTATAATCTCTTCTCCGTTTGACAGCGGAAGCGGCATTGTAGAGCCCGCCCAGAATTCTCAGGCGGCGGCTACGGTTGACGTGGGCAGTCTGGGATCAATGATGATTCCGTACGCTGTGATGCGCCAGATGGAATTAAGTCCCCGACCGATCGGAGATATGTACCATCCTCAGGGAATAGCGGGGATAAACAGTTCTTCCGCTCAGAAGGAGCTGGCGGCAGAATTTGTAAAATATCTGTTCTCTGATGAAGTGCAGTCTGCGCTGTTGAGCGATGGATTCCCTGTGCTTAAGACCGCGCTGGAAGCCAAAGCGGACGAGGCAGAGGCCTCAGCAGATCACTTTTCCGCAGCTGTTATGGTTACGGGTGAGGACGGAACGGAGAGTGAGCTGATGGCTGCTTATCCTCTGAGGGAGGAAGTGGAAGCGCTGACAGAGATGAGCGGCACTCTGAACCGGCCGATGGTGCAGAACCGGGTTGTGTGGAACATCTATCAGGAGGAAGCGGACAAATATCTGGAGGGAAGCGCAGATGCTGAGGAAGCTGCGGAAAATATCGCGCAGAAAGTGGATACTTATCTGGCGGAATAGACAGAAGAAAATGAGAAAGGGCGGGAGGGGATATTTCTTCCTTCTCCCGAGCCTCCTGGGGACGGGCGGATTTGTGTTCCTGCCCTTTCTCGATGTGATACGCAGATCTTTTTTCACAGCCGTGGGGAATCGCTTCGTCGGTTTGGAGAATTACAGGGCAGTGCTGGAGAATACGGCGTTTCATCTGGCTGCGGAAAATACCGCGAGGTTTATGGCCCTTTGTGTTCCGCTGCTCCTTCTTCTGTCTCTTTTTGCGGCGGTGATGGTCTGGCAGGTGCTTCAGGAAAGCCGCATATTTAAAACGGGATTCCTCATTCCCATGGCCATCACCGCAGCGTCTGCGGCAGTGTTTTTCCGGATGGTGTTCGACCGGAGCGGCTGGCTGAACGGGCTTCTTGGGGGGCTGGGGATTGCCGGAAGGGACTGGCTCGCTTCGGACAGCGCGTTCTGGGTGCTGACGGCGTGTTATATCTGGAAGAATCTCGGATATGACATGATCCTGTGGCTGGCGGGATTGTGCGCCGTTCCCCGGGAACAGTACGAAGCCGCCCGGGTACAGGGAGCGGGACGGGCAGCCTGTTTCGTATACATCACCCTTCCGCAGCTTACGGAGACGGCTTTTGTGACAACGCTTCTCTCATTTATCAATGCGTTTCGGGTCTTTCGGGAGGCTTATTTGATTGCGGGAGATTATCCTCATGAGAGCATCTATATGCTTCAGCACTTATTTAACAACTGGTTTACCAGCCTGGATATACAGAAAATGACGGCTGCGGCCGTCATGCTTGTACTTCTGATCGGAGGAATACTGTTTGGAAATGAAATTTATACGAAACGCAGCGGATAAATGGGCAAAGGCAGGAATGTCGGTCCTTTTTCTTACAATGGTATTTCCGCTGTTCGTCCTTGCGGCGGATTCTCTGATGGGACGGCAGGAGCTGACGGAAAAGTTCGGTCCTGTCCTCTCCGGGGCTGAGGGAATGGCGGAATTTGCGCTGTTCCCCATGTATCCGACGCTCAGGGCTTACATAAGTCTGCTCCTGGACTCACCGGAGTTCTTCACCGCATTCTGGAACTCTGTGTTTCAGACGGCTATGGTGCTGGCGGGACAGATGCTGACGGCGCTTCCGGCTGCCTGGGCATTCGCTGTATACCGATTCCCGGGAAAGAGTGTTTTGTGGTACCTTTATATGCTGCTTATGGTCCTGCCATTTCAGGTGACGATGGTCTCCGGCTACCTGGTGCTTAATGCGGCCGGACTGATGGATACACACTGGGCGGTGATACTGCCGGGGATATTCGGAACGCTTCCGGTTTTCATTCTGCGCAAGACTTTCGCGGCGATACCGGGGGAAATGCTGGAGGCGGCCAGAGTGGATGGGGCCGGAGATTTCAGGCTTTTTTTGTATGTGGGAATCCCTTTGGGAAAATCGGGGATCTTCTCGATCGTGATTCTGGGCTTTCTGGAATACTGGAATGCGGTGGAACAGCCGCTGACATTTTTGAAAACACAGTCTCTGAAACCATTGTCCCTGTATCTGCCGCAGATCACGGCTTCGGAGGCGTCCGTCTCTTTTGCGGCGTCTGTGGTCATGCTGCTTCCGGCGCTCCTTCTGTTTTTCTTCGGGCAGGAGTACCTGGAACAGGGAATCGCCGCTTCGGGGATCAAAGAGTGACGGAAGCGGCCCTGCCGCTCCGTGCACATTGACGCGGACAAAAACATAGGAGAGATAGAATGAAAAGAAAAATACGCGCAAAAAAGCGTGAAATAAATTCGGGCCAAAGGGCCGGGCAGAAGACAGGAAAATCCAGAAAAAGGACCGCGCTGCGGGCTCTGGCGTTTTTTTTCGCAGTGATGGCGGTGTGCACCGTTCTTTCAAGGGCGGCGTCCTCTGTCCTCACGGCGCAGGTGGAGACAGCGAATCCGGAGAGCGGGAATATTACGGATACTTATGAGGGAATGGGAGAGGCGGTTCCGTCGGTCCGTTCACAGATCTTCCTCTGGCCGGAGCAGCAGGTGGAAGGGAGTGCTCCTGCGGGGACAGAGGTGAGAAAGGGCGAATGCCTCGTTCAGTTTCGCCTGGAATACCTGGAGCAGACGATCGAAAAGAAGCAGTCGCAGATCGACCAGCTTGTCCTGCAGATGCGGCAGCAGGAGATCGCGGCTGAGGGGGCGGGCAGCGTCCCCTCAGCCACCGGAGCGTCCCGGACACTGGAGGGTGCAAGGGCTCAGCTTCAGGCGGCGGATAAGAATGTGGAAAATGCCCGGACGGCATACTATACTTACAACGGTGAGGATGAAGCAGAAAAGCAGGCTCTTTCCGACGCGCTTGAAACGGCGCTCTCCGAGAAAACAGCGGCAGAACAGGCCGTGAGAGAAGCGGAAGGAGTGTATGAGGACGCGAAAGCCCAGGACGCCATACAGGAAGAGAATGATGCAGCTGCCAGGGAGACGGCCAGGCTCTCCGCACAGCAGATTCAGATACAGATCGATGAGGCGCAGAAGGAACTTGACGTTCTGAAAGGCTATCAGGCGGAAGGCGGGAAGATCTGCGCCCGGGAAGACTGTGTGGTGCTGGAAAATGGTGTGGCGGATGGAACGCTTACCTCCGGCTCAGAACTGATTGTAACCGGAAGCGGAGCCTGGAGACTTCGTGGAATTCTGAGTGATGAGATGGACGGAAAGCTGCCGGAGGGCACGAAGATCCGCGTCAGCCCGGATGCGGGAGGAAGTGATCAGGAGGTGACGCTGACTTCCCTGGACGAGAGCGGCGGCTCTTCCTCAGAAGCAGGCGGTGATACCACACCGGACAGTTCCGGGGCAGACGGCGGTAAAGCCGGGGACAGCGCAGCGGATACAGGCAGCGGTGTGACGGCCGGATACTGGTACGCTCCTGTGCCGGAAGGGATGGATGTAAGATATGGAGATACTTTTGCCTGGAAGGCGTCAGTCCCCTCGGAGAAGAGCTACAGTCTCAAGATACCGCTTGCGGCGCTCCGGGAAGATACAGGAGGAAATTACTGCCTTGTGGTGGAGGAGGAGAGTTCTCCCCTTGGAACTGTGAAGAGGGCCAGGCGGGTTGATGTGAGTGTACTTAAGAAGAATGGAGAAGAGGCAGCAGTGGACGGCGTACTGGAGAAGACGGACCGGGTGATTGTCTCGTCCGAAAAATATGTGGAGGAAGGTGATCAGGTACGGATAAAAGACTAAAGTGGATTCTTGCGGGAGTGGCAGCGGTTATTATCGTGTTGGCTTCAGCCGGGGCGGCGTCGCATCTGCGTATGCTCAGGGCATTCTCGGACTATCTTTCCGTGACGTACCCGGCCGGATCTGTCAAGTGGGAACAGTTTGAGACTTTTCTTAAGAGTGGAGACGGGCAGAAGTTCGCCTGCGCGGCGGTGTGGAGAGACCGGGGAGAGCGTACACTGAGAAAAGAGTCCTCCGGGAAGAACGCCCGGGTAAAGGTCTATGAGATAGGCGGCCAGATGCAGGCTGTGTTTGGAAATACGCTGCTTTGCGGAAGATACCCTGAGCCGGATGAGGAGGGAGTATGCCTGATTGACCGGGGAACAGCGGAAGAACTGCTGGGCTCGAAGGATGTTCTCGGTCTGGAGATTACACTTGACGGAGAAAACTGCCGGATCGCGGGAATACTGGACGGAACCCGACGCATCTGCGTCCTTCCGGCGTCGGAAGGGACATTTGAAGGAGTCACAGTGAGGAAACACGAGCCGGAACAGTCTTCGGAGAATGCGCAGGCGGTGCTGGACGCCCATTTTGGAGGCAGCAGCATTCAGATTACGGACGGGCAGCTCTGCTATTTGGCCACGCTTGTCAAACTGTCGTTTTTCTTTCTATCGGCATCTGTACTACTGGGAGTGATCCTGATCAAAGTCCGGGGAAAATACCTGGCAGGGGGCACTGCGCTGGCGGCAGGAATCTTTATCCTTGTGCTGATCGGCCGGGGGATGCCTGTGGGAAGCGATTATCTTCCCACATATTGGGCGGATCTGGACTTCTTTGCGGATCTGTGGCAGGAAAAAAACGCTCAGCTTGAGACTCTTGCAGGACATCAGGAATTCTGGCATGAGGAGAGGATGATATCGAACCATGGCTTTCAAGTCTTGGGTTTTGATGTAACTATTGACATTACAACAAAACCGTGCTAATTTGATATCGACGGGAGGCGGTATAAAATGGCACAGGATATTAAGCAGGAGGAACGGCTTGATTATCTCCTGGAGAAATTCAAGGAGGATTCCGGGCGGTACAGAGATCTGGAAGTGGAAGATACCTATCCGGCAAAGCGGATGGCTCTGAGATCTCTTATGAATATAAGGATGCCGGGAATGATGGCGGACGATGTAGTGAAGATACAGGATGAGTTTCTTTTAGAAGAAGCAAAAGAGAAAGGAATTGTAACTCTGGAGGAAATTCCGACGGTAAAGGAAATGTGCGGATGCAGTCATCCTTTTGCAGATCAGATCTCCCTGTGGCAGGGGGACATCACCAGGCTGGAGGTGGGAGCCATTGTGAATGCTGCGAACTCTCAGATGTTGGGATGCTTTGTCCCGTGCCACAGATGCATTGACAATGCGATCCACAGCGCGGCGGGTATTGAGCTCAGAGAGGCGTGCAGCCATTATATGAAGCGCAGGAAGATGCAGTACGGCGCCGGGTACGAGGAGCCTGTGGGACGGGCGGTGCTGACGGAGGGGTATAACCTTCCGGCGGATTATGTGATTCACACGGTGGGGCCGGTCGTAGGGGGATGGCTTACTCCGAGGCACCGGGAAGAACTGAGAAGCTGCTATGAAAATGTCCTGAAATGCTGTGTGGAGCATGAGATTCGTTCCGTGGCATTCTGCTGTATCAGCACGGGAGAGTTCCATTTCCCGAACGATGAGGCGCGAAGATTGCCGTAAATACCGTGACAGAATATCTGGAACAGCATGGCGGCAGTTTTGACCGGGTGATTTTCAATGTATTTAAAGACATAGACCGGGAGCTGTATGAGGAGGAACTTAAAACCTAAAAGGAGAAGACAGCATTATGCAGATTTCGAGCAGATTTACAATCTCCATACATATGATGGCATGTATGGAGACATTTAAGAATCAATATAAGATCACCAGTGATTTTCTCGCAGGCAGTATTCAGGTGAATCCGGTCATT
The DNA here is from genome assembly GCA_019420405.1 of Clostridiales bacterium. Lineage (GTDB taxonomy): Bacteria > Bacillota > Clostridia > Lachnospirales > Lachnospiraceae > Mediterraneibacter. The sequence continues at coordinate 466 of JAHZHF010000092.1, read as the reverse complement.
ATCCGCAGGATACTGTCTCAGCTAAAAGATGCGGGCCTGGTCGATGTGAAGCGGGGAACAGGCGGAGCGGCTGTCGCAAAACCGCTGGAGGAGATTACATTTCTGGATGTTTACCGCGCGGTGGACTGCGTTGAGGAGAACACATTGTTCCACTTTCATGAGAACCCGAATCCTGACTGTCCGGTCGGAAAAAATATCCATAACATCCTGGATGATAAGCTGAGACAGGTACAGGAGGCGATGGAAAAGGAACTTATGTCCCTCACAATGGCTGATGTGATGAAGGATCTGGACCGTTATTTACAAACAGGTAAATGAGAAACATCAGCCTAAAGTGGGCTGGGAGATGGCATATAGTACGGCATATGCGACAGCGTCCGGTTCGATTGTGTTGAGCAGCTCGGTTTTTACAGCACCGGGATAGAGCGTTGTGGTTCGGATATTGGTGCCCTCCATGATTGATTCC
>JAHZHF010000091.1:8455-10293 GCA_019420405.1 Clostridiales bacterium | reverse complement strand
CAGATTCCGGAACGAAGCATGTAACGCCTGTTTCCTTCATCAGAATACGATTTCCCAAACATCCCGCCCCGCTTCCGTCCGTATTTAACAGAAAGTGTTATTGCGCTAAATAGCTGTAATTTTTACATTGAATTTCATCCCCCACCATGCTAAACTTCTTACAAAGCATATTTTCTTTTTTCAAATGAAACGGCTTGCCGTTCTTTCAGATGATTCTATGCAGCTTTTACTTCACTTAAAGGCTGCTCCTTTCGGAAAATTCATGCTTTTGTTGTTCCCACTTTCAGCAGGAGTTTTCCAAAAGGATTTGAAAACTTCCTGCATATTCAACTTAAAAAAGGAGGTTTTCATGGCAAAACAAAAGAAAAAAACGCTGCGATGGCATCCTGCATTCTATGCCGGAATTCAGATTGAACTCCGGGAAGATGCGGACCGCCTGGAATTTATCCAGGAACACACACTCGGAACAGAGCCCGTCCGAATTGATATGCTGATAATCAAAAAAGCCGACAAACAGCCGCTTCATAAAAATATCGGCCGGATCTTCCGGACATACAATGTGATCGAATACAAAAGTCCGGATGATACCCTATCCATTGACGCTTTTTAGTAACACTCACACTTGTATGCTCCCACTATCCGCGAAAACTGATTCGCCATTTAAAAGAAGTCCGCGGATACGGTATCCGGACTGATTTCCCCGGTATATACGACGTGACTGGCGATTTCATTCCAATCCAGATCCTGCTGACTCACGAGCTCCCGGAAGATGAGAACTTGTGGCTGAGAAACTTGAACAACAGAATCAGTACTACAAAAACAATCGGGAACTTACTGACAGATTACGAACCTCATAAGGCAGACCCGCTCTATCGGACGGTTATGGATATTATTGTGAGAGCAAATAAAAAGAAATTCGAGGAGGTGCATTCAGAAATGTGTGATGCTTTAATGGAATTAATGAAAGAGGAACTGGAAGACGCACGGGACAGTGGACGTGATGAAGGCCGCAATGAGGGGATCCAGGCTCTTATAAATGCCTGCCGGAGTTTCGGCATCTCCCCGGGAAAAATTGCGGCACAGCTCATGGAACAGTATGGGCTCAGTCGTGAACAGGCAATTCAGTATCTGGATCAGAATCAAAACTAAAACGTAAGTAAAAGGGCGTATCACATGAGAGAAACAACATCTCATGTGATACGCCCTTTTTATACTATACTGATTCCAGAACTATTACATGCTTACGGCTGTTTTCCGATGTAAGCAAGGATTCCGCCGTCCACGTACAGGATGTGGCCGTTTACGAAATCAGAAGCGTCGGAAGCAAGGAACACTGCCGGTCCCTGCAGGTCTTCCGGGTTCCCCCATCTTGCAGCCGGTGTCTTGGAAACGATGAACTGATCGAACGGATGTCTGCTGCCGTCCGCCTGACGCTCACGCAGCGGAGCTGTCTGCGGTGTTGCAATGTATCCAGGTCCGATACCGTTGCACTGGATGTTGTACTCGCCGTACTCGGAGCAGATATTTCTTGTGAGCATCTTCAGACCGCCCTTTGCAGCAGCGTAGGAAGAAACTGTCTCACGTCCGAGCTCACTCATCATGGAGCAGATGTTGATGATCTTTCCGTGTCCCTTCTCGATCATTCCCGGGATTACTGCCTTGGAAACGATGAACGGAGCATTTAAGTCAACATCAATTACTTTACGGAACTCAGAAGCCTCTGTCTCCAGCATAGGCTTTCTTAAGATGATGCCTGCATTGTTTACGAGGATATCGATTACGCCTACTTCCTCTTTGATCTGAGCTACCATAGCCTTAACCTGCTCCTCATCTGTCAC
>JAHZHF010000091.1:0-8445 GCA_019420405.1 Clostridiales bacterium | reverse complement strand
CGTCGCACACATATCCGTGAGCGTCGATTCCTTTCTCTTTGTAAGAAGCAAGTCCCATGTCAACCTTCTCCTGGTTGATGTCGTTGAAGCAGATTGTTGCGCCTGCCTCAGCGTAAGCGGATGCGATACCGAATCCGATTCCGTAGGAAGCACCTGTTACAAGTGCAATTTTACCTTCCAGTGAAAAATTTACCATTTTCATTCTCTCCTTTTTTCTTATTCGCTTTCTTTTTATTGTACCACTCTTTGAGAATTCTCTCCAGCCCGGATCTATCTCAGATCCTTATTTGCGATATGGTCCATATCGTCATAGTCCTGATTCTCTCCGCACATTCCCCAGATAAAGGTATATGCTCTGGAACCGCATCCGGAATGGATAGACCAGCTCGGAGAAATTACCGCCTCCTCGTTGTGCATGATGATGTGTCTTGTCTCGTTGGGTTCACCCATGTAGTGAACAACAAATGCATCATCGTCCATATCAAGATACAGATATACTTCCATACGTCTGTCGTGAGTATGGGACGGCATTGTGTTCCATACGCTTCCCGGCATCAGTCTTGTCATACCCATGGCAAGCTGGCAGCTCTCTACCTGGTCGGTTACGATATATTTGTTAATTACTCTGTGGTTTGCGTCCTCGAGTGTTCCGCACTCTACTTTGTTCTCATCTTTGATGATAACAACGCCCTCTTCCGGCTCTCCCTCCGGTTTGATATGCACGGTCGGATAAGCGACATGAGCCGGAGCACTGTTCAAATAGAACTTAGCCGGATTGGAAGCATCCTTGCTCTCAAAGGAGATGTCTTTGGATCCTCTTCCGATATACATTCCCTCTCTCGCGTTCACATGATAAGCACGTCCGTCTACCGTCACGATTCCGTCTCCGCCGATATTGATCAGCCCCATCTCTCTTCTCTGCAGGAAATACTCTGCGCGCAGCTCGTCCCCTGCCGTCAGATCCAGTTTCTCATTCACCGGGACTGCCGCTCCTGTAATGATACGGTCAATGTGGCTGTATACAAGATTGATCTTATCTGCCTGGAACAGATTCTGAACAAGAAATTCCTCTCTTAATCTGTCCGTTGTGTAGTGCTTCACGTCTTTCGGTGAAGCTGCTGTTCTTACTTCCATGGTGAATCCTCCTTAAAATTATAAAGAAAACTGCTCTTCTTGTTCCGCCTTACGGCTTCCCTTATGAATCTAGTATAACATTCACCTTATTCCATGTCTCGTCTTTTTTTGATATAAATATTGAAAATTTTGAACGTGCTTTATATAATGATGCCAGGGTCAAAAGTTCTAAGCCCACACGAGCTTTCTTATAAGTGGGAAAAGGCTCTTGCCCCCGATATGAACATAAGATTAAGGAGGAAATATTTCTTGAAAGCCTGTACATCATGCAAAGAATCCATGCGCCAGTGTATGGAGACACACACATTTGCCTTTGCACATCTGTATAACGACGAAAAAGCCATGGATATGCACATCCATGACTGCTATGAAATATACTACTCTATTTCCGGAGGAAAACAGTTCCTGATTGACAACTGTTTCTATGATATCCAGCCGGGCGACATCTTCCTGATCAACCAGTTTGAGAGCCACTATCTCTCTCAGATCGACAGTCAGACCCATGAGCGTATCATTATGTCCATTGATCCGGAATACACCAAATGCCTGTCCTCTGACTTAACTGATCTGGACCGCTGTTTTCAGTTCCGTGACACTCATATGCCTCACCGGATGCATCTGACCTCAGAGGAACAGAGCCGTTTCCTCTACTATATCCACAAACTTTCTTCCAGCGAAGGACTCGGGGAAGATATTCTGGATCAGGCGGTGTTCCTGGAGATGATGGTATTCCTAAACCGTGCTTTTGACGACCGTTGCAGCGAATCTGCGTCTTCTGTGAACGGCAGCTCCGCACACAGCGGTTCGGAAGCTCAAAATTCCAAAATTCAGAGTTCCTCATCTTCCGCAGCCGTGCGCAGGAATGAAAAAAGCGCCCGCAGACCGGGGAGCCGTACCCCGGCCGGACGCCTCCAGTCCGGCCGGGGACACAACGCCCAGGTGGACGCCATCCTGTCCTACATCAACACTCATATGCAGGACGATCTGTCGCTGGACGAGCTCTCCGCCCACTTTTACTTAAGCAGCTCCTACATCTGCCGGATCTTCAAGGCGGCTACGGGAACTACGATTAATAAATACATCACCGCAAAGCGGATCACCCTGTCCAAATCGCTGCTCAGCCAGGGCTACTCGGTGAATGAAGCATGCGAGGCCTGCGGTTTCAACGACTACAGTAATTACCTCAAGGCGTTTACAAAAGCAGTAGGAATCTCCCCGAAGAAATACGCTCAGTTTAACTCATAGACAGACTCTCTGTTCTGCTAAAAGAAGGAGCGCCGGCATTGTGCCGATGCTCCTTCTGTATTCCTTCTGTATTCTCGCTTTTGTTCTGAACCGTCGCTGTCCCCTACATAACCTGATTCATCAACGCCATCAGATCCGACAGGTTCACATCCCCATTGCTGTCCATATCCGCCGCAGTAAACTGATCCCCGGTAAGGGTAATGGAATCCGTCGCATGATTCATACAGAGCATGAGATCCGACAGATTGATCACTCCGTCCTGGTTCACATCGCCTTTCAGCACAGGACTGCCCGGTGTGATTTTGACAGCACCATATGAGCACAACTGCGGGGTATACTTACTGAACAGATCTGATCTGCTTATTTCTTTCAATGTATCCATCGTATCTCCTGCCATATATATGGAGTTCCCTGCATCTGTGAGTCCCTCCTCTGCCCATATCGCACTTGTGCTGTTATTGTTTGTCGTCTGAAGCGTAATCTCTGAGCCGTTAACTGTTATCTTTCCTGATCCCGGTATATGGCTGCCGCCCGAATCATAGCAGGCAATCGCTGTTGCAGATGTGTTCCCCCGCAGATCGATATTGATCTCTGAATGATCTGCATTCAGGTTCCCGTTCCACAGACACATTCCTTTCGCCGTGCTGTCTGTGCCATTGGGCGGGCCGACAATATTGAGCTTGCTGCTCTGAACCGTAACTGTCTGCGGCTCTGTCACCTGGTAAGATCTCAGTACAATTCCGTTAAATGTCGCCAGGTCAGCGTTCTCCTGCGCAGTAATATTCAGCTCTGCAGAGTTCAGGGTAATGCTTTCCACCTCGTCAATTCCATGAAATATTCCAAGCGATGCCTCCCTGGTACCTCCCTGGCAGTTTGAGGCGTCAATATTAATCGTGCACCCGTCAATCACCAGGCCGTTTCCGCCGCAATAGTCATAGCTTCCCGGAATAAGCTGGATTCCCGCGTAGACATTTCCGTCACAGTCAAGATTCAGCGTACCGCCTCCGGTAAACGTTACTTTCGAAAAATTATAAAATCTCATAAGTCCTGCTTCACAGTCTTCTTCTATCATGGGCTGCTTGTAAGATATCGTGCTCTCTCCGATCAGCCGCACTGTAAGCTCATCTGCCGAGCTTTTGCTGTTTACCTGAATCGCAGGGATAAGGCTCGATCCGAAGTCATTGTTGTCAACTTCGATATTTGCGTTATTCAGTATCAAAGTTCTTGTCGCATGGTCAAATGTTACCCCCGGGTGCTGATAGTCCGTCAGTGGTCTTCCGTCCATAATCACCCAATGCTTTGCGATCAGCAGTCCGTCAATCGAATACTCTTCTTCCGCATAAGCTGCCGGCTCCCCTGCCGCCTCCTCTGCGGTCTCCTCCGCAAAAGCAGGGACGGGTGAGAGCACAAGACACAGACCGGCCAGAAGCCCGGCTGCACTTAATATTCCTGCTCTTCTTAATACGTTCGAACACTGTTTCTTTTCTTTCTTCCTCCTCATTGTCATCTTCCTCCAACTATACGCTGATTATTATAGTAACTGTGCCGCAGTGCGATCCCCGCGGAATGTCTCTTATTTCACAGGGACCGATTCCTCTGAAACACAAAACAGCGCGGCACACTGCTGTACCGCGCTGTAATTTCCTGTAACAGTTCAGATATCCTGAGCGCCCGTCAATAAATAACACAATGGCGGCAGCTGTTTAGATTCAGTCTTTATTGTAATTTCTTATCTCATCTTTCTTTTCAGAGCTATAACTGCTGCCACTGCCGCAGCCGCAAATACCAGCACTGCCGCCCATGCTCCGACCGGAGCCGCGTCGCCAGTCTGAACATTTCCGCCTTCGTTCTTTCCGGCTGCATTTCCGGAACCATTATCTCCGGACTGGCCGTCACTTCCTGCCTGTCCGCCGTTTCCGGACTGGTTCTCTTTTACCGTGATCTCACAGCTTACGGATTTGTCTCCTGCTTTCGCTGTAATCACTGCTTTTCCTGCTTTATTTGCCGTAAGTGTTCCGTTATCCACAGACAGTACGGACGGGTCGGAACTTGTCCACGTCACCTCTCTGTCATCCGTTGTATTCTCCGGATTGTAGAGGATTCCGAGAGTTGCTTTCTCTCCGACCTTCATCTCTGTGATCACTTTGTCAAATGCGATTGACTCAAGCGGGATCTCTTTTACCTGTACGGTTGTCTCCAGCTCATAGACTCCGGTCTCTTCCCCGTTTCCATCCGTTGCACGGATCAGGACTTTTACGGTTGTACCGCCTTCTTTTAATCCGGTCAGACATCCGCTCTGATCGATTGAAGCGACTATCTCGTCCTCAACAGACCACTCTGCTGTGATATCATCTGTGATCTTGCCTTCTTCTACGATCTGATCCAGTGTCAGATAATCAGTCATATAAATTTTCTGTCCTTTGAGAACCGGATCTTCCGGACCGTTAAATGTAAGCCCCTCTGCTGCCTCTTCATCCAGGTGATTCTCTTTCACAGTAACTTCAACAGAATCTGTGAACGGTTCTGCTGTTTTTGTTGTCGCAGCGGTGATCTCTGCCGTTCCTTCTTTCAGGGCCTTGATCACTCCGGTTTCAGCGTCTACAGAAGCAACAGACGGATCAGAGCTTGTCCATGTCACGTCTCTGTCGTCATCTGTGTTCTCCGGATTGTATGTAACTTCCAGCGTTGTCGTCTGGCCTCTGAGCATGTCAAACGGATCTCCGAGCTCAATGCTCTCCATGTGGATCGGCACATGAACCTCGCACTGTGCAGTCTTTCCGTTTGCTGTCTCAGCCGTAATTACAGCCCGTCCTCCTTTATCCGTCGCCTGAATCGTAACTGCCTCTCCTGACTCACTCTTTGCCGGATTTACAGTTACAACCGACTCGTCTGAGCTTGTCCATGTAATCGTTGTGTCCTCGTCTGTCGTATCTGCCGGAGTGATTGCTGCGGTCAGCTCCGCTGTCTCTCCCTTTTCTACAGTGACAGACTGTCTGCTTAATACGACTGAATCAATCGGGATCTCAGTTACGGTTACATTTACCTGTGCAGTGATTCCCTCTGCTCCACTCAGTGTAATGACTGCGCTTCCCGCGCTCTTCGCGGTGAGAACGCCGTTTTCATCCACTGTAACTACACTTTCGTCCGATGACGTCATGGTCACGGTTTTATCAGATGTTGTATCAGACGGATTCAGCGTATATCTGATCTCTGCCGTCTGATTCTTAATCATACTGATCTCAGTCTGTTCCGGCTCAATGCTCTGAAGCGGCGCGTCTACAGACACAACACACTGTGCAGTGTGGTTTCCGACTTTTGCAGTAATCACTGCTCCTCCAAGAGCCGCTGCTGTTACATTTCCGTCTGCATCTACAGTTACGCTGGACGGATCGGAGGAGGTCCATGTTACTCTTCTGTCGTCCGTTGTATTCTCCGGATTATAGCTTACAGTGAGCTTCTCGCTCTCCCCTCTGTGGATCAGAGTCTCAGTCTTGTTAAGAGAGATACTCACAAGAGGAACTTCCTGAACAGTAATCGCAAATGTATCTGTCAGGCTTCCCACTGTCGCCGTAATTGTCGTCGTTCCATCTTTCAGCGCTGTTACCAGTCCGTTTCCGTCTATTTCTGCCACCGACGGATCAGAGCTTGTCCATGCGGCTGTCTTATCTCCTTCGGCGTCTGCCGGTTCATACTGAACGGAAAGCTGAAGCGTCTGGCCTTTATTCAGCGTATCTCTTCCGTCCTCACTTACAATTGTAATTCCTGTAAGCGGGTTTGTTACGCGAACAGAACATGAAGCGCTCTTGTCTCCTGCCTTAGCAGTAATCACTGCCTCGCCTGCCGCATTGGCTGTTACAAGACCGTTCTCATCTACAGAAGCGACCTGAGCATTGCTGCTGGACCACTGGATGGAAGCCGCTGCGTCAGCAGGCTCTACTGCTGCCGTAAGCTGTCCTGTGGTTCCCTTCGCCAGGGTCATGGATGTCCTGTCCAGAGAAATCCCCGTCACCGGAACGGAGACATTCAGCCCCGCCGTCTGATCATTTACCGTGAAATTCGTGTTCTGGTTCCCCATCAGATCAGTAATCTCGATATCGCGGAATCCAAACGCGAACCCGCCGGCTCTTGCGTCTTCTTTCACCTTAAAGCTGGCGGTAAGAACCGTACCGTCTTTAAATGCATCACTCGGTGATACTACTACCATATTTACCCGGCCTGCAAGCTGATCCGCAGTCGGTCCCATCTGGACAAGCGCTCCGTTTCCCGGCACCGCGTCGCCCTGGGTAATTGCCGGCCGGTTATTAGACCCGATTACAGGCTCTACAACCTCACTGTCATAGTAGATTCTGAAAATCATACCATAAATATTTCCACTGTTTCCGGACATGGACACTGTTACATTCACCGTGTCTCCCCGGCTTAAATCTTTCTGATCCGCCACAGCGGTAAATGTGATATTCTCCGCTGCCTCAGCCCTCTGCGGCGCAGGAAAAGCACACATCCCAAGCACCATCACAAAGGAGAGGAGAAAAGCGGCCAGCCTTTTTAAACTTCGTGTTTTCATTGCTGATGTAACCTCCTCAAATACCTTTTTTCGCTTTTAATTCGTTGTAATTATATGACTCAAGGAACTATTTGTCAATATTTTATCCCTTATCAGTTCATATTTATTTACAAACCATACTTTTAGTATTCAAGTAACAGTTCATACATGAAGAAGAATCAGCAAAGGAGGATTTTATATGGTAATAACGGACAATATACTGATAGGGGAACGCATCAAAAAGCAGCGAAAATTAAACGGCTATTCGCGTGAGAAGCTGGCAGAGCTTGTGGGAATCACTCCCAGATTTTGTTACGATCTGGAGCTGGGACTGAAAAACATGTCTGTAAATACGCTTCTTAAATTATCCGACTCTCTGCATGTTTCCGTCGACTATCTGCTGTTTGGATCCCACACTCCCGATGAACAGTACGCCTCCGTAATCGGCCTGGTCTCCACCTGCCCTTCCGCAAAACTGGAACATCTGGAACAAATCATCTCGCATTATATACAGGCTGTCAAAACAGATGGATAAAAAATAAGACCTTTTAAAGCCCGGTACATTTTCCGTTCTTTAAAGGTCTTATTTTTTACATTCTTTCTTTCCTGTTGTCTTCCCTCATCCACTCCGTATGGGCCGGACCGGGACCGAAATTCTTATCAATCAGCCTGCAGTACTCTTCGTAGGCGTCCACCCCTTCAAACCGGTCTTTTAAAACATCCCTGATCCCTTTATAATACCAGGCAAGCGCCGCTTTGCTCTGCATCCTGAACCGGCTCCAAAGGTTCTCTCCCAGCACCGGATAGTCCCGGTCAATATCGCGCATATTTGACAGCTTGTCCGCAAGGCCGATCATCTGCACTTCAACATCAGCATCTTTCAGCCGGCTGATCGTAGCGCCTTTGCGCTCCTCCCAGCTCCGACTCTTGTCTTCACTCTCCTGGGCCACTATCTCCGCCACTCTGGCGCCGAACCGGAGTTTTAAAACATCCTGCGTAATCCCCCGGCAGTCTTCAATCGTATCGTGAAGCACCGCCGCGCAAATCACCTCTTCGTCCTTCGTCATAGTCGACACGATATCCGCCACCTCAATGGGATGGACGATATAGGGCCGTCTCGTTCCTTTCCTGAACTGTCCTTCGTGCGCTTTCGCTGCAAATTCTATCGCGTCATCTACCATGGCCTGCCCTCCGTAAACATCGAAATCGCTCCCGGTCTGATGCCTCCCGAAATGATTCCCTCCACTCAGTTCTCATATAAATCTTATCACAGGAGCAGAGGGAGCACAATGTATTCCAGCCATTTATTTCAATAACTCCCGCATGAAAAAATCCGAAAACAGAGTCGATTCTCAAACGTATTCTGCGGGGATGGAGGACAGCTCAGGGCTTCGCTCCAGGGGATAAGGGAAACTACAAAGTACCGGATACGGATTAAAGGCAAGGACAGCCGGGGCTTAACTCGCTAACGCTCAGACAAGCGCCCCGCCTGCCCTAACATCCGTATCCGGTACTTTAAGTTT
>JAHZHF010000090.1 GCA_019420405.1 Clostridiales bacterium | reverse complement strand
CTGCCCCGCTTCCGGACGTAATCTAACGGAAAATGTTAGTGCACTAAATAGCTGACACATTCTGACACACCCGCACGGGCACGGGGGCACGGCACAATGTTCCCATTACTTGCCGCTTCTTTTATACAGTATCGGCTGGATCAGAAGCATAGCGGCAGCTGCGAAGACGGTAATCAGGACATATGCCGGAATATAATTTCCCGCATGGTCGGCGATGATGCCCGGTACAACTCCGAACACCATTGATCCGAGCATATATATGATCTGAATCCGTCTCACTACGACTGCATAATACTGCTGTTTTGCCACTGCGTCAGCGATGATTGTAAGCCCTACGGACAGCAGGACAGAACCGCAGCTCACAAGGATAACTGCCGCCATGGCAAGCCCCATGCTGCCATTTCCTGCCAGGCAGCAAAGGCCGCTTCCGATGACCAGCATTCCGAAGAATATATTGCCGGAGCGGTAGCTGCCGAGTTTATCTGCCGCCTGCCCGTAAACACATTTTCCGATGAACAGAGCTGCGCCCATTGCGGAGACGATAAGAGAGACCTGGTCAGCGGAAAACCCTGCGTTGCTGTACAAAACAGATATATGGGAGGTCGCCGCATAGGAGAATCCCATGAGCAGGATTCCAATCATCACAAACCAGATTTCCCGTTTCCCGATCCAGAACATATCTTCCTGTTTCTGTCCCTTTGCCGCTTTTGATACAAATTGCGGCGGCCGCTCCTCGCCCTTCGGACGGTTGCGGAGCATAAGGAAAATGAGCACTGCCAGAGCAGCTACAAAAGCTGCTTCTATAAAAAATGCCGTCCGCATGGAAAAGGTTTCGATCATCCATGTGATGATGGGAGTTCCGATGACGGCGGAGAACCCGCTGCCGGCAGAACAGATACCGACGGCCAGCCCCTGGTGCTCGTCGAACCACCGGTGGATCATGACGGAAACTGCCAGCATCCCTCCAATCCCGTAGCAGATTCCCGCTGCTGCCGCACCTGCCGCGTAGACAGGAAAGCTCGATGCAGTTCCATACAGGATCATCGCTGCTGCGATTCCGGCTGCGGACAGAGCGCCGCCCAGCCGTATATCTGTTTTGTTCAGGATTCTCGCTGCCGCGAACATAGTGAGAAATGTAAACATGCTCCGGATGGATGTGAGCATGGACGCCTGTGCGTTCGTAAGTCCCCCGTCGCTGATCAGATAGGGCTGATAGACTGAAAATCCTGTCATCCCAAGTCCCGCCGTGCAGAAAAACATCAGTGTACACCCGGCACAGATGACCCAGCGGTATTTTTTCTTATCCATTCTGCTGATAACCTCCTCTTTGTATCAATCACACCTTATGTAATAAACTTCATTCAGCCGCTCTCATGCGTCCGGCTGAATGAAAACGGGCAGCAAGTTTTTCCCTGCCGCCCATCTGGTATTACCAATTCATATTCGTTTTTCTTTTTACAGATAGCATCCGCAGTCTACTGCAAGGATTTCACCGTTGATGCAGCGGGACATATCGCTTGCCAGGAACAGTACTGCGTAAGCCTGGTCGATCTCCCACGGATGTACGCCGCGGACAGTTCTCTCGTTACGGATCTGGTTCATAACGCCTTCTTCCGTTGTCTGCGGGCCGCCGTCGTCATGGGCATATGCTGTCGGGCTCGGTGTATGTCCCGGAGCGACTGCGTTGCAGCGGATACCTGTGTCTACGCAGCGGATCGCAACGTTCTTTGTCAGTGTGTTCAGACCACCCTTTGTCGCGCAGTATGCAGCTCCGCACATCGGTCTGATACCATTGACAGAAGAGATGTTGATGATATTTCCGCTTACTTCGTCTTTTGTTTTGAAGTAATTTACTGCTGTACGGCACATATAGAGCAGACCCTTCATGTTGATGTCAACAACCTTGTCGATCATCTCGTCTGTTACAGCGTCGATTGTGATCAGCTCACCTAAACCTGCATTGTTTACAAGTACGTCAACTGTTCCATAGAGCTCTACTGCTTTGTCAAATACAGCCTGGCAGTCTGCAGATTTGGAGATATCCGCTGACATTGCGGCAATCTCTCCGCCTGTTTTCTCTTTGATCTCAGCAACAGCTGCTTCAAGTTTCTCAAGACCACGAGCTGTAGCGAGTACTTTTGCGCCATGCTCAACCATAACCTGAGCCATCTTCTTGCCCATACCATAGCTTGCTCCCACTACGATTACAACTTTTCCGTCAAGCAGCTTGTTCCAGTTTGAAATTGTGAATCCTTCGTCATAGCGGCAGGTTTCGTCAAAGCGGTGTTTCTGTTCCATAATTAGATCCTCCTGTTTTTACGTTTTTATATTTGGTTTTTATATTTGCACCTTATTAAATACATGGATTTAATAAGTGTGTCTTACTGATATGTATGATACTTATTATTCAGTTGTTTTAACTTAGCCATTACAGTCCCAGTGCTACACAGACAATTGTAGACACGATCGTAACGAGAAGAGGCGCTGCTACACTAACCGCAAATGTGTGGCGGTATGCATTCTTATGTGTCAGTCCGAGTACCTGATATACTACGAACAGACCGGAAGAGTGCGGAAGTGTATCAAGTGAACCGGATGCAATCGCGATCAGCCGGTGCAGGATATCCAGGTTCGCGCCGGAAGCGATAAAGGTCGGCGCCATTGTCTCGTACATGATTCTCTGTCCTGAGGAAGAGCCTCCGGTGATACCGCAGATAACAGCAGTAACAACAACCGCGAGAACCAGCGGGTTGATATCCAGGCTGAGGAGCCAGTCGATGATCGTCTGGTATGCGGGCATTGCCTGAACGACAGCGCCGAATCCGAGGATTGCGGCGATACCGCCGATCGAGGAGACGCCGCTCTGCGCGCCGTCTGTGAACAGCTTGATCCAGTCTGTGGATTTCATCTGGTCAAAGGCAAGGATCACAACCAGCACACAGCCGATCAGCATTGCTGCAACAGCGATCAGAGTCGCGTTGATGCCCATGTGACTTCCTACGATGATCGTTGCAAGCAGAACAACAACCGTTACAAAACCTTTCCATGCAGCGGGAACCTCTTCACGGGTTCTGGCAGCCATGGCGTTTTCCATCGGAGTCCATATTTCGCCGCGTTCTCTTGCTTTTTTTGTTGCCCACTCACCGTATCCCCAGCAGAGCAGGAAGAGTGCGACGCCGCAGATGATACCCATGACAGGCGCTGCATTTAAGGTTGTTCCCAGATACTCCGTACCTACTACATTTGACAGCTGCGGGGAACCCGGCAGACATGTCATTGAGAAAGTGGATGATCCTGCGGAGAAGCAGATCGCAGTCAGATGTCTCGGAAGGTTTGCTTCCTGGAACATCATGAACAGGATCGGCGCTACTGCGAAGATTACTACAAACAGGCTGACGCCGCTGTATGTAAGTACGCCTACGATCAGGATTCCGACTAATACTACATGTTTGATTCCGAACCAGTCAACCATCTTATAACCGATGGAAGTCGCCAGACCGGATACCTCCATAAATTTCGCATATAGTGCAGATGCTACAAAGAGCAGCAGGTAGCTGGTGAATGCACTTGCATACCCGCTTGCGAACTGCTGGGAGAACGTATCCCAGACATTCATTCCGTTAAACAGAATCGCAACAAGGGCTCCGAGTACGGCCAGCGGCAGGGCCCCCAGTCCCTTATACGCAAATACGATCAGTACTACAATTGCTAAAATAAGTCCAATTACTCCTAACATATTCCCTCCTGTTTCTGTCTCTTTTCTTTCTGTCTTATTAATGAAAGAGAGCAGTGCTTCATTTGCTTATCAGAGTCGTTCCCTGAACCGTCCCGTGTGAACGACCGGTTATATGCCTCCTTTCTTTCCAATCTATCGTCAGACGGTTTTGGATTTTTCTTCTTGGTATTATAAATAGCAACTTGCGTTCCAAATCTTCGATTTTGATATATTTTTTGTGTATTTTTTCTTTTTTTATCTGTTTTCCGAAATATTCTCAGGAAGTTTTTGACAACACAGCCGGAGAAGAGCAGTACTCTGGAGGGAAATATAATGATGAAAAAGTCTGGTTCCGCTTCCTCTGTGACATATTTTATGTGTGTCCGGATTTTTGCACAGTGCACAGTGTGTCATTTTAAAATCGTGTCACCCGTGGAATGCCACATTTGTCACACTTTGGCATCCTGCTGTTACTATTCACAGTACCACTGTGTTGCAGAAAACCGCACACAGAATATGCATCTGTGTACGGTTCTCCGGCTATGGGTTTATATAGAAATCAAAGGCAGTAAATGGTGTGTTATCTTTTCTGCTCCCATGCTGCGTTGCAGTCCTGAGAGATAAATTTGCCGCCGCTGCATTCCACAGTGATTCCGGCACAGTAGGAGGACATGTGGGACGCCAGGAAGAGCACTACCTTCGCCACTTCATCTGCCTCGCCCGGTCTGTGCAGCGCGAAGTTTCTTGCAACCTTTTCCACGTCTGCGGCAGTGCGTCCTGCCGCTGCCTGCATTGCGGTATTAATCGTTCCCGGCGCACAGGCGTTGACACGGATTCCGAATGGCGCAAGCTCGGCTGCCGAGCATTTCGTCAGCCACTCGATGGCGCGTTTGCTTGTACAGTAAGCGCTGCGGTACATCGGCGGAAGGATTCCGCCGAAGGAGCCCATGTTTACGATGATACCGCCGCCGTTTTCCTTCATGTAGCGGGCGGATGCCTGTGTGCCGATAAAATAGGAATCCAGGTTGGTCTTCATTACCTTATCCCACTCTTCCAGTGACAGTTCAAGGATCGATTTGACTATCGTCATGGCAGCGTTGTTTACCCAGATGTCGATCTTTCCGTAATGCGCAACGATGTGGTCAACGAACCCGTAGAGCTGGTCTGCGTTTCCTACATCTACGCTTTCAGTGTAGATATCGTATCCGGCTTCTTTAAATTCATCTTTTGCTGCGGCAAGCTTCGCTTCGGAGCGTGAGCAGACCGCGACCTTACATCCCTCCTGGGCGAACGCCATAGCTGTGGCTTTTCCGATTCCTTCCGATCCGCCTGTAATTCCTACTACTTTACCTTTCAGATTTAAATCCATGATATGATCTCCTTTCTTATTTCTCATCTATTATGAATTCGCATAAATACTTTTTTCCGCTTTTCTCACCTCGTCCAGAACCGGATCGAACAGTCTGTGGATTTCTTCCGGATCTGCAGCTTCGCCCAGTACCTCGTAAGTGTGATATCCGAGCGGAGCAGCAGGGTACTCTGTCCGGTGACTTACTCCGCTGATCCGGACCGGATTGCCCGGAACGCGGAACACGACTCCGTTCGGGAACTTAGCGTCAACAAAGGTATGCCGGTACGCTGTCTGCGGATGATCTTTCACCGCGGGAAAATCATTGACTTTTCCGAAGATGCACTGGTATTGGGCCAGCCGCAGCTCCAGCTCTTCTGATGAGCGGGCAGCGAATTCACGGCTGATTTCCTGATCAAGATTCCCCGCGTCTGCCAGGCGAAGAGCAGGAGAAGCCCATTTTTCATTCCGGCTCCAGTCCGGTCTGTTCAATGCGCGGCAGAAGTTTATCCACTGTTTCTCCGTTTCTACAACAACCATGATTCTCTCCCCGTCCCGGCAGCGGTAAGCTCCGGAAGGTACGGCGTGAGGTGAGCGGTTTCCTCCGGGGCCGGGGATGACCCCTGTCTGCAGGAAAGAGGAGAACCTGCTCCCAAGTCCGAATACAAGGGAGTCCATCATGGAGACGTCAACCCTTCTTCCGGCGCCGTTTTGGCGCGCGTCAAGAATTCCCATTAGTGTGCCGATGCATGCGGCCAGCCCTCCTGTCACATCTCCGATGGAGGCACCGCACTTTACCGGTATGCCCCCTGCTTCTCCGGTGATACTCATCACACCCGACTCCGCCTGCACCGGCTGGTCGAAAGCGGCGTGAGAAGCGTAGGGACCTTCCTGGCCGTAACCGGAAATCGAAGTAAAGACGATGCCGGGATTGATCTGCCGGAGCAGTTCATATGTGATGCCGAACTTTTCCATAGTACCCGGTTTGTAATTGTCAACAACAGCGTCGGCGGTTTTCACCATCTTTAAGAACAGCTTTTTGTGTTCCTCGTTTTTCATGTTCAGGACGATGCTTTTCTTGCCTCTGTTCCGCATGGCGTAATGGCTGCTGACTTCCCGCTCGATATAGGGGCCGTACCGGGTGTTGTCCCCGAGAGGAGGGTTCTCAATCTTGATTACCTCTGCGCCGAAGTCGCTTAACATCAAGGTGCACAGCGGTCCGGATAAAAACTGGCAGAAATCCAGAATCCGGATTCCTGCCAGAGGCATCTCATCGGAAATGCCGGATTCTGAAATACCGGTTTCCCGAATTCCCGGCTCTGCAGCAGTCCGGTCAGATTCTCTCTCAGACCATGCCGCAGAACAAGAAGACGTTTCATCTCCCGGAAGGTTGACCGGATATTCCATCTGCCGTTCCATCCCGCTCATCCGGATCGGATTCCCCGGTACTCTGTATGAGGTTCCGTCCGGATACACTCCGCGGACGATCATGCCCCGGTGTGCCACCTGCGGATGTTCCTCCACAGCCTGAAAATCATTGATGCTCCCGTAGACACAGTGGGATGACACAAACTTCTGTGCCAGTTCTTCGCGGTCATATTTTTCAAATTCGCGGCGCAGCTCCGGGTCCAGCTGGCCGAGATGTTCTACACGCCGCATATTCGTAATATATCTTGGATCTTCGATCCACTCCGGTTTCTCCAGCGCTTTGCACAGCACAACCCACTGACGGTCTGTTCCCACGGAGAGCATGAACTCCTTTTTATCCCGGCTGTTATACACTCCAACCGGAGCAAACAGGTCATAGCTGTTTCCCATGGGCTTTGGCACAATTCCGTTTTTCATATATACTGCCAGCTGATTCTCCAGACACATGATGGACGTGTCGAGGGCAGATACATCAACCCTGCGTCCACATCCGGTTCTCTGCGCGCTGATCAGCCCGGTCAGTGTACCGATGCATCCTGTCATAGCAGCCATATAGGAAGAGATATCCGCGCCGCATCGAACAGAATCTTTTCCGCGGGGCCCGGTGATACTCATAAGTCCGGACTCCGCCTGGATCGTGGCGTCAGCCGCCTGCCGCTTTGCGTAAGGCCCTTCCTGGCCGTATCCGGTAACAGATGTGTAGACAATGGATGGATTCACCGCCTTGAGCGATTCGTATGTAATCCTCCATCTTTCCATCGTGCCGGGAAGGAAATCCTCGACCACGGCATCCGCGTTTTTGCAGAGTTTCCAGAACCGCTCTCTGCCCTGCACGTCTTCCATGTCGATAACAGCAGATGCTTTTCCACGGTCATATGTGGCGCGGGCACATTTTTCTTCCTCTGACATTTCTGACACAAGCGCGGATGGATTCTCTATTTTGATCACCTTGGCTCCATAGTCGCTTAAAAACAGTGTACACATGGAACCTGCAGCAGAATCTGTTAATTCCAGAATTTTCATTCCGTCAAGTGGTTTTCCCATCCTTATTTCACTCCAAACACACCTCCGCTGTCCATGATCGGGATAATATCCCCATGCGGCAGCCAGTCGAGAATTTTCGTAATCGCGTCTCTCCAGAAATCGAAATTATGTCCGCCCTCAGCCGGGATAAATTCATGTTTAATCCCGAGCTCGTTCATGTAGTCTGATAATTTCTGGTTATTCTGGAACAGCGGGTCAGACGTTCCGCAGGTGATCATGATCTCCGGGAACTCATCCTTGTGCTCTGCGTAGTTTTTCAGCAGGACATACGGATTTTTCTCATTTGTGTCCAGTGTGTCATAATCCCAGATCGCCTGCTGGAACTCCGGGTCGCACATCGGCGTAGGGTTCGGCATTCCCGGAGCCAGCGTCTCTTTTGTAATGATTGCCGTAGACATGCTGGCAACGCGGCTGAATGTATTGTAGTTTTTAATCCCGTTCATGATCGCGCCGTATCCGCCCATTGACATGCCGGCAATGAACGTATCCTCCCGTTTATCTGAGAGAGGGAACATGCGGCGCGTTACTTCTACAAGCTCTTTCCCGATGAACTCGCCGTACTTCATGCCGTTTCTGTCATCCACATAAAAATGATTCTCACCGGCAGGCATGACCACCGCAAGCTGGCGCTCTCTTGCCAGACGCATAACGTTCGTATTCGCAATCATATCCATATCTGAACCGTAGATTCCGTGAAGCAGATACAGTGTCTTATACGGCGGCTTCGCCGGGTTCGTCCCTGTTCCGGAGAAATTGGTCGTGTCACTCGGTATCACCACTGTGATTGGTACGATTCTCTTTAGAGACTGTGACATGAATTCCGCTCTTATAAATGCCATATGTTTTCCTCCTTATTCCAGCCCCAGAAGCTTCGCCGGGTTCTTCTTCGCCATCAGTTCCACTTCCTCCGGAGTGCATCCGAACTGGATCATCATTGCGATGAACAGCCGCATGCCTGTCGCCGGATCCACATCCCATACCTGGGATAGGTCTGTTCCGAGGATGGATCTCTCTGCGCCGATCTGCTTAATACAGTCCACGTAATCGCTGGGATCCATGTTCCCCAGTCTTGGCATCAGCGTGCCATATACATGTTCAATGTAGACGCCCTTGTCCGCCAGCTCCTGAATCTGATCGAGCGTGAAGCGGCTGAGCTCGGCCAGCGGGTGGGTAGCCACCATTTTTGTGATTCCGAGTTCGATGGCAGCGTCAAACATCTTCGTGCTCTCCTCGTAGGACATGTGTCCGCTGCACACAACCATATCGTATTCTTTGATTACTTTGAGGATATCGTACACCTCTGATTTCAGGCTTCCGTCCTCGTTCAGAATCCAGATGCCGCCGTCACGTTTCAGATAGTCTCTGCACCATTTCGCGTCCATTGCAGGGAACCAAACTACCTTCGCGCCGATCTCCGCGTTTACCCGGATCGTTTCTGCTGCGTGCTCTAACCCTCCGGTTGTCGTATATCCGATGACAACGCTTCCGAATACTGCAACATTTTCCACTACGTTTTTCTGGATAATATAGGCGTCCGAGCCTGTCGGATAAGAGAAACTCTTAAGGACGATACCACCCATTCCCGCCTGATCTGCCAGAACTGAGATCTGGGCGCTGTCAAGCGGCCGCTCCGCCAGCGCATCCGGCCCCGGATGGATGTGCATGTCAACGCTTCCTTTCCAGATTTTGTCAATAACGTCCGCTGAAATACGTCCCATCGGTTTATTTCGTACTCCCATTGCAAACTCCTCCTTTTCATAAAAAGTGAAATGTTATATACAGAGAAATATAGCAAAATCAATGCCAACAAATGTCAACTGTTACTTCTTCTCATCCAGCAATACGACCCCCTGCTCCGGATTCTTATCAATCGCTCCGGCAATCGGATGAGGAACATAGAGTTCTTCCAGATAACTGACTTCCTCTTCTGTCAGCCGGATCTCCAGAGCTCCTGCCGCGTCATCGAAGTACTGCGCTTCCGTACGGTCGTATTTCCCCATGGCGACACGGTCCGTCTTCCCACGAAGCGTATCGGACTGCCACCTGGGTCTTGCAAGATGTCCTGCGGCGAGCGGGCTGTACGGCATCAGGGAGACATTCATCTGCTTACAGATCGGAATCAGTTCATGTTCATCCTCACGGTACAGCAGGTTGTAATGATTCTCCATGGCAGATAAGGGCGTCCAGTTATTGTCCCGGGCTGCAAGCTGCATGTTGTAAAACTGATATCCGTACATGGCGGATGCACCCAGCGCTCTGACTTTCCCTGCTTTCACCAGGTCGTGAAGCGCTTCCATCGTCTCTTCGATGGGAGTGTCATAGTCAAATCTGTGGATGATATACAGATCAAGATAATCTGTCCCCAGCCGGCTTAATGTGCCGTTGATCTCCCTTAAGACCGCTTTCCTCGAGAGCCGTCCTTCATTAAAATACACCTTGGAAGCGATCACAACTTTGTCTCTCGAAATATTATTTTTGACAGCCTTTCCCGAAACTCATACATCCCACACATATCTTTGAAATTTCAATATCCATGTTTCCTAATTTTGTATATTCCATATAGCAAGCCTCCTTCAATGTTACTTAATTAATTCTACATGGTTTGTCCGAAACAGGTCAAGGAGCAGTCACCAGTCACCGCTGCCCGGTGCATACAGGTGCTGCCTGTAACAGAAAACAGCATAATTCATGCCACAGCTATAAAGTTCACTAACTTACGGATGAAAAACGTCCGAAAACAGGGGAGATTCTCAAGACGTATTCTGCGGGGATGGAGGACGGCTCCGAGCTTCGCTCCAGGGGATAAGGGAAACTACAAAGTACCGGATGCGGATTAAATGCAAGGAC
>JAHZHF010000009.1:9772-29161 GCA_019420405.1 Clostridiales bacterium | reverse complement strand
CAGAGAAGTTATGGCATTCTGCCAGAGCTTTATGACAGAGCTCTGTAAATATATCGGCGCTGATACTGACGTTCCGGCAGGAGATATCGGAACAGGCGCACGCGAGATCGGATACATGTTCGGACAGTATAAGAGAATCCGCGGACTCTACGAAGGCGTTCTGACAGGAAAAGGCCTGTCATACGGCGGTTCTCTCGTTCGTACAGAGGCTACAGGATACGGTCTTCTGTATCTGACAGACGAGATGCTCAAAATCAACGGACTGGATATCGCAGGAAAGACAGTTGCAGTATCCGGCTCAGGAAACGTCGCGATCTATGCGACAGAGAAAGCGCATCAGCTTGGAGCCAAGGTTGTTACAGTAAGTGATTCTACAGGATGGGTATACGATCCGGACGGAATTGACGTGGCGGCTCTGAAAGAAATCAAGGAAGTAAACCGTGCAAGACTGACAGAATACAAGAAATATCGTCCGAACTCAGAGTATCACGAGGGAAGAGGAGTATGGTCCGTTAAGGTTGATATCGCTCTTCCGTGTGCGACACAGAACGAGCTTCACTTGGAAGATGCTAAGATGCTCGTTGAGAACGGATGCATCGCAGTTGCAGAGGGTGCGAACATGCCGACAACAATGGAAGCTACAGAGTATCTCCAGGAGCACGGTGTTCTCTTCGCTCCGGGCAAGGCTGCAAACGCAGGCGGTGTTGCTACATCCGCTCTTGAGATGTCCCAGAACAGCGAGCGTTTAAGCTGGACATTCGAGGAAGTTGACGAGAAGCTCAAAGGAATCATGGTGAATATCTGCCACAATATGGCGGATGCTGCTGAGAGATACGGCTTCAAAGGAAACTATGTCGTAGGAGCGAATATCGCCGGATTTGAAAAAGTTGTAAACGCGATGGAAGCACAGGGAATTGTATAAGGACAGGCCGCAGACCGCTTTTGATTTGTGAAAAAAGAGTTAAAAGCGTTGACATCGCAGCAAAAGTTTATTATATTATTCTTTGGTAAAAGGGAGTAACTGGCGCTTGACAATAGCGTTTGCGATGACGTCAGTACGATGAACATTTCATCCGTATCGCGATTAAACAGTGAGACTTTTATTGCATTACATATCAACGGTGTGCAATAGGAGTCTCATTTTTTATTTCACATCGGGATGAAAAGGAGGATTACATGAAAAACTATTATCAATTATCCGGCGAGGAGACATTAAAGTCGATCAATGGATCGACAGAACCTCTCAGCGAGGAACAGATCAGGGCGAATCAGGAAAAATACGGCCCCAATGAGCTGGTGGAGGGAAAGAAAAAGAGCGTTCTCCAGATCTTTCTGGAGCAGTACAAGGATTTCCTTGTTATTATTCTGATCATCGCGGCGATTGTGTCCGGAATGGTGGGGGATACAGAGGCTGCGGTTGTTATCCTTGTCGTTATCACTATGAATGCAATTCTCGGGACAGTTCAGACGATCAAGGCGGAGCAGTCGCTGGAAAGTCTGAAAAAACTTTCCGGCCCGGAGGCAAAGGTGCTGCGAGGCGGAAATGTAGTACAGATTCCGTCTTCTGAGGTGACGGTGGGAGATATCGTTATGCTGGATGCAGGAGACTATATCCCGGCGGACGGACGGCTGACCGAATGTGCCAGCCTCAAGGTGGATGAGAGTGCACTTACCGGAGAGAGTCTTGGCGTCGAGAAAAATCTGGATCCCATTAAGGAAGAGGAAGTCCCGCTTGGAGACCGTCTGAATATGGTATATTCAGGAAGCTTTGTCACATACGGAAGAGGTTCCTTTGTTGTGACAGGCATCGGGATGGAAACTGAGGTGGGCAAGATCGCCAGTCTTTTAAAGACGACTTCCGAGAAGAGAACACCGCTCCAGATTAACCTGGATCAGTTCGGACAGAAGCTTTCGATCCTGATCCTTGTCTTCTGTGCGATCCTGTTCGGAGTCAGCATTTTACGTGGAGATAATTTTGTAGATGCGCTGCTGTTCGCAGTTGCTCTGGCGGTTGCGGCGATTCCGGAGGCACTCAGCTCCATCGTTACGATTGTGCTTTCATTCGGTACCCAGAAGATGGCCAAAGAGCACGCGATTATGAGGAAACTGCAGGCTGTGGAAGGTCTGGGAAGCGTGTCGGTTATCTGTTCGGATAAAACGGGAACACTGACGCAGAACAAGATGACGGTAGAAGATTATTACGTGGATGAAGTCTGTATCAAGGCAGCGGACGTGGATTTAAATGATCCGTCCCAGAGCCGTCTTCTGATCGGAAGTATGCTCTGTAACGATTCAAAGATCACGGACGGTGTGGAGATCGGAGATCCGACAGAGACAGCCCTTATTAATCTGGGGATTAAACTCGGACTGAATCCGGAAGATGTGCGGTCCAAGTATCCGCGCGAGAGTGAGAATCCCTTTGACAGCGACCGTAAACTGATGTCTACGAAGCACACTATGGAAGGTGTTCCGACGATGATCGTAAAAGGTGCGGTGGACGTCCTGACCAGCCGCATGGATTTCATTCAGATCGGTTCAGAAGTGCGCGAGATGACGGAGGAAGACCGGAGGAAGATCGAAGCACAGAACCAGGAATTCTCACGACAGGGACTTCGTGTCCTGGCGTTTGCCTATAAGACAGTATCCGATGAGCTGGAGCTTACGCTTGAAGACGAGTATGGTCTGACCTTTATAGGGCTGATCGCTATGATGGACCCGCCGAGAGAAGAGTCCATGGCTGCAGTAGCCGAGTGTAAGAAAGCGGGAATCCGCCCGATCATGATTACCGGAGACCACAAGGTGACCGCGGCGGCTATTGCGAAGAGAATCGGTATTCTTAATGATGAGTCAGAGGCATGTGAGGGTGCTGAGATTGACAAGATGTCCGATGAGGAGCTGAAAAGCTTTGTGGAAGGTATTTCCGTATATGCGCGTGTGTCGCCGGAGCATAAGATCAGGATCGTGCGCGCATGGCAGGACAAGGGGAATATCGTGGCGATGACCGGTGACGGAGTCAATGACGCTCCGGCGCTTAAGCAGGCAGATATCGGAGTCGCCATGGGTATCACCGGAAGCGAGGTGTCCAAGGACGCCGCTGCCATGGTACTGACAGATGACAACTTCGCAACGATTGTAAAAGCTGTTGAGAACGGAAGAAACCTGTACCGCAATATTAAGAACTCGATCCAGTTTCTGCTGTCCGGAAACTTCGCAGCAATCCTGGCAGTGCTGTATGCTTCCATCACAGCGCTTCCGGTACCGTTTGCACCGGTTCACCTGCTCTTTATCAATCTGCTGACAGACAGCCTTCCGGCGATTGCGCTGGGAGTGGAGCCCGGTTCCAAAGATGTTATGAGCGAAAAACCGCGTCCGATGAACGAGTCCATTCTTACAAAGGACTTCTTGTTTAAGATCGCTACGGAAGGATTGTCTATCTGTGTGACAACGATGATTGCGTTTATGATCGGTTACCAGGACGGGAATGCGGTTCTCGCCAGCACAATGGCTTTTGCCACACTCTGCTCGGCCAGACTGTTCCACGGCTTTAACTGCAAGTCCGACAGACCGGTTGTATTTACGAAAAGGCTGTTTAATAATAAGTGGCTGATCGGTGCATTTTTCCTTGGAATCGTGTTGATCACAGCCGTAGTTATGATCCCGGGACTCCAGAACGTGTTCAGCGTACAGACACTGACAGTCGGTCAGCTCTTTATGGTATACGGCCTGGCTGCTGTGAATATCCCGATTATACAGATCTTAAAAGGAATCCGTCTGGCAGTTAAAAGGGGGAAATAACGGCAAAGGAGGATCTTGATGAAACAAGTTCAGAAACCAAAGAAACCGTTGATATTCTACTATCTGATTGTGATGGTCGTCATTCTGCTTCTTAATTTTCTTCTCGTTCCGAGCCTGTCGAGCCGGAACGTGGAGGAAGTGGATTATGGCACCTTCCTGAACATGCTGGAAGCGAAGCAGGTTGACACTGTAGAACTTGACGGAGATTCTATTTATTTTACAGATAAGGAAAGTACGCCTAATTACTATGAGACGACTACCTTTGAGGATTCGGATCTCGTGAACCGTCTGGATGAAGCGGGATGTGAGTTCGGCCGCGTGGCCCAGGAGCCGATGAACCCGCTCCTGTCTTTCCTGTTAAGCTGGGTTGTGCCGATTCTCATTTTTGTAGGACTGGGACAGCTCCTTACAAGGCAGATGATGAAGAAAATGGGCGGAGGCGGCGGGGGCAACCCGTTTATGCAGTTCGGGAAGAGCAATGCAAAGGTTTACGTGCAGTCTACGACGGGAATTACGTTTAACGATGTAGCCGGAGAAGACGAGGCAAAAGAGCTGCTCACCGAGATCGTAGATTTCCTTCATAATCCGCAAAAATATCAGGAGATCGGAGCTGTGTGTCCGAAAGGCGCCCTGCTGGTAGGCCCTCCGGGAACCGGAAAAACGCTGCTGGCAAAGGCTGTGGCGGGAGAGGCGCATGTACCGTTTTTCTCCATATCAGGTTCCGAATTCGTGGAGATGTTCGTGGGTATGGGAGCGTCAAAAGTGCGTGATTTGTTTAAGCAGGCCAATGAGAAGGCTCCCTGTATCGTTTTCATTGATGAGATTGATACCATCGGAAAGAAGAGAGACGGTCAGGGATTCTCCGGAAACGATGAACGCGAGCAGACCCTGAACCAGCTTCTCACGGAGATGGACGGATTCGATGCGTCCAAGGGAGTTGTGATCCTGGCGGCGACGAACCGCCCGGACAGTCTGGACCCTGCGCTTCTGCGTCCGGGACGTTTTGACCGGAGGATTCCGGTGGAGCTTCCGGACCTGAAAGGAAGGGAAGAGATCTTAAGAGTTCATGCACGGAAAGTTAAACTCAGCGACAATGTTGATTTCAATGCGATCGCAAGAGCAGCTTCAGGAGCATCCGGGGCGGAACTGGCCAATATGGTAAATGAAGCGGCCCTCCGCGCAGTCAGGGAGAACCGGAAGTTTGTCACTCAGGCGGACCTGGAGGAGAGTATCGAGACTGTGATTGCAGGATACCAGAAGAAGAACCAGGTTCTCTCATCCAAGGAGCGGCTGATCGTATCCTACCATGAGATCGGACATGCGCTTGTGGCTGCGCTCCAGACGAATTCCGCACCGGTTACGAAGATCACGATCATCCCGCGTACATCCGGAGCGCTCGGTTACACGATGCAGGTGGAGGAAGAGGAGCGAAATCTGATGAGCCAGGAAGAACTGACGAATAAGATCGCGACTCTGACCGGAGGAAGATGCGCGGAGAAACTGGTGTTTGACTCGATTACAACCGGAGCTTCCAACGATATAGAACAGGCCACAAAACTGGCGCGCGCCATGATTACACGGTTCGGAATGAGTGATAAATTCGGTATGGTCGCTCTCGAGACACAGGTGAACCCATATCTCGGAGGGGACAGCAGCTTGAGGTGTTCACCGGAGACGGCATCGGTGATCGACGAGATGGTGGTTGACACCGTGAAGGCCGGGTATGAGAAGGCGATGAATCTTCTGAAAGACAACCAGGGCAAGCTTCACGAACTGGCGAAATACCTGTACGAGAAAGAAACCATTACAGGCGATGAGTTCATGCAGATTTTATACCGCAGGGACATCCCGGAGGAAAACAGTGATATGGAGACACAGGCTGACTGACAGAGAAAGAGAAGGGGTTTTGAATTACATGTCCAGAAAAACGACTCAGAGAACATTACCGATGAGTAAAGTGCAGCGGGAGAGGGCGGAACATCCGGAGAGAGACCGGAGAATACCGACAACGCGGTATAATCCTGATTACCGGGAGGGACTGACCGGCCAGCAGGTGCAGGAACACCGCCTGCACGGCTGGACAAACCGGGCGGTAGAGCCGCCGTCCAAGACGACGAAAGAGATCATCCATGAAAATGTATTTACATATTTCAACCTGATCTTTGTCGTCCTGGCCGTGCTGCTCTGTCTGGTCGGTTCTTTCAGGGACCTGACGTTTCTTCCGGTCATCATTGCCAATACGCTGATCGGAATCGTGCAGGAGGTCCGGGCGAAAAAGGTTCTGGATAACCTGACGATGCTGAACGCTCCGCATGCTACTGTAGTGCGGGACGGAAAGCGCTCTGTGATCGACGCGGAACAGCTTGTGATTGACGATATTGTAATATTTAAAGCCGGGAACCAGGTCTGCGCGGATGCGGTAGTGTCCGCCGGAGAGGTGCAGGTCAACGAATCTCTGCTCACCGGAGAGGCGGATGAGATCACAAAACGGCGGGGAGACAAACTTATGTCCGGAAGCTTTATTGTTTCCGGACAGTGCCATGCAAGGCTTGATAAGGTGGGAGCGGATTCCTACATCTCAAAACTGACCTTACAGGCGAAAGAGATGCAGGAGGGTGAGCAGTCCGAGATGATCCGGTCTCTGGACAAGCTGGTAAAATGCGTGGGTATTGCGATTATACCCATCGGGCTTGTGCTCTTTTCCCAGGCGTTCTTCTTCCAGCATGACAGCTTCCGGGACAGTGTCACTTCCATGATCGCCGCGGTGATCGGCATGATACCGGAGGGACTCTATCTTCTGGCCAGCGTGGCTCTGGCAGTCAGCTCCGTCCGTCTGGCTCAGAAAAAGGTACTCCTCCATGATATGAAGTGTATCGAAACGCTGGCCCGCGTGGATGTGCTCTGTGTGGATAAAACAGGAACGATCACGGAGAATACCATGAAGGTGCAGAAGCTGATCGAGACAGACGAGTACGACGGGGATGAGATGGCTCCGCTCTCTGAGATGGTCAGTGATTTTGCTTCTGCCATGACAAGTGACAATATTACTATGGCGGCGATCAAAGAATACTTTAAGAAGCCGTCCGGGAAAAAGGCGGTTTCAAAGACCGGATTCTCTTCTGCGACGAAGTACAGCAGCGTGACGTTCGAGGACGGTGCGTATGTGCTCGGTGCTCCGGAGTTTGTACTCAGGGAAAAATACGGCGATTATGCAGAAAAAATCACGGAACACGCTTCTACGGGAGCCCGGGTGCTTGTATTCGGTTCCTATGATGAGGACGTGGACGGCAGCCCGCTGGATCACGGGATCACGCCGCTTGGATTCATCCTCCTGGCCAATCCGATCCGGGAGGCGGCAAGAGAGACTTTCGAATATTTTGCAGAGCAGGGAGTTGAGATCAAGGTGATCTCCGGAGATAATCCGGTGACCGTATCCAATGTGGCGAAGCAGGCCGGAATTAAAAACGCGGATCAGTACGCGGACGCCTCCGAGCTTAAGACAGAGGAGGAGTTAAGAAAAGCAGTCTTGAAAAAGACTGTGTTCGGCCGCGTGACGCCCAACCAGAAGCGCAAGTTTGTGCAGATACTCAAAGAGGCGGGACATACAGTCGCCATGACAGGAGACGGGGTAAACGACGTTCTGGCGCTCAAAGATGCGGACTGCAGTATCGCCATGGCGTCAGGAAGCGATGCGGCGGCCCAGGCCTCCCAGCTCGTACTTCTGGAATCCGACTTTTCCTGCATGCCCCAGGTAGTTCTGGAGGGCCGGAGAGTGGTCAATAATATCCAGCGTTCGGCAAGCCTGTTCCTGGTAAAGAATATCTTTTCACTCCTGCTCAGTCTGATCTCGGTATTGTTTATGTTCAGCTATCCGCTGGAACCTTCCCAGATCTCGCTGATCAGTATGTTTACCATCGGTATCCCGGCGTTCTTCCTGGCGCTGGAGCCGAATAAAAACATCATCAAAGGACACTTCCTGACGAATGTGTTCTTAAAGGCACTTCCGGCTGCGGTGACGGACGCCCTTGTGGTGGCTGCACTGGTAATATTCGGAAGGACTTTCGGAGTGAATTCAACGGACATTTCCACGGCGGCAACTATGCTGCTGGCGATTGTCGGCTTTATGATTCTGTATAAGATCAGCGCTCCGATGAACAAAATCAGAACTGCGATCCTGGCAGGATGTATCGCGGGACTTCTGTTCTGCAGTATCTTCCTGAAGAATCTCTTTGCGATCACGGGAATGACGACCGAGTGTGTGATGCTGTTTGTTGTATTTGCCATCGCCACTGAACCTGTGCTCCGGTATCTGACAATCCTGGTCGGAAAGCTGAGGTATTATTATCTGAAGCTGCGGGGAAGAAATCCGGAAGATGTATAAGTCTCCGGGTGTGCAGAATGAAAATACTGGAAGCGGAAACAAAAAAGATAAAAGAAGCGGCGGTCTCAGTGGAAGAACACACTGGGATCACCGCTTTGGTTTTTGGGGGAAACAGTTCAGCTCACAGACAGCCCTATGGCTGAACTGTTACAACAATTGTATCAGGATACAAATAGTATTTGATAAATCGGCCGGGACAGGATATGATGGAAGGAAAGAGCGTGCACAAAAAACGGGGGCCGGGAAAGGACAGAAGAAAAATGAGACATACGATCAGTATCAGTGAGATGAGGGGAATCAGAATCGGACAGGCGGAGGACCGGGAAGCGGGAACCGGGTGTACAGTTTTCCTGTCGGAGAACGGGATGGCTGCCGGCCTTGATATACGCGGCGGCGGGCCTGCGTCGAGGGAATCCGGACTCTTAGACCCATTGGCGGCGGCCAAGGAGATTCACGGGATTGTGCTTGCCGGTGGGAGCGCTTTCGGGCTGGGAGCAGCGGACGGGGTGATGCAGTATCTGGAGGAACGCGGAATCGGCTTTGATGTGGGCGTGACCAGGGTTCCACTCGTATGCCAGTCTGATCTGTTTGATCTGACAGTGGGGAATCCCCATGTGAGGCCGGATCGGACGATGGGGTATGAGGCGTGCCTGAACTCGGAGGCGGAAGGCGGGAAAGGCAATTACAGAGACGGGAACTACGGTGCAGGCTGCGGAGCCACCGTGGGAAAAGCGGCAGGCATGGAGTTCTGTATGAAATCAGGAATCGGGAGCTGCGCGGTCCAGATCGGTGAGCTTCAAGTGGGAGCTGTCGTTGCGGTAAACGCACTGGGGGATATTTATGACTGGAAGAGCGGAGTAAAGATTGCGGGCCTGCTTGCGCAGGACAGGAAATCATTTCGGCCGGCGGAGGACGTCCTGTATGCGGATATAGAAAAAGTAGAAAACAGATTTACAGGAAATACAACGATTGGGGTTATAATTACGAACGCCCGGTTTGACAAAACGTCCCTGTGTAAAATAGCAGGGATGGCCCATGACGGGTTTGCACGGTCGATTCGTCCGGTTCACACAACTGCCGACGGAGACAGTATCTACGCTGTTTCTGTAGGGACTGTCTCCGCTGACCAGGATCTGGTGGGAACGCTGGCCGCTGAGATGATGAGCGAGGCGATTACTCGTGCAGTGATGGCGGCGGAAGGGGCTTACAGCTTCCCGGCAGCGAAAGATATTTGAGGAGAAAAAGGATGAAGAAGATAAAAAAACTGACGGCTGTTCAGCCCGTATCTCTCCTTCCGGAGACGAAAGAAACTGTAAAGATGTACTGCGATGAGGCAGTCTTTTACAACACGGAGCCGGAGAGCGACAGGGAGATTATTGACCGGATCAGTGATTCGGATGCAATCTTTGTGAGCTACAACCGGACGATTGGTGAAGAAATTCTTTCACAGTGCCCGGAGCTTAAATACATTGGGATGTGCTGCAGCCTTTACTCACCGGAGAGCTCCAATGTGGATATCCGATATGCGCAGGAGCATGGGATCACCGTGACGGGTATCCGGGATTACGGGGACGAGGGAGTTGCTGAGTACGTGGTCTCAGAACTGATCCGAAGACTGCACGGGACGGACGGCCATCCGCCGCTTCTCGGCGAGATCTCAGAGCTCTCCGGCGTCAGGGCAGGGATACTCGGTATGGGAGCCAGCGCAAGGGCTGTTGCGAAGGGCCTCTCGGCATTCGGCGCCGATATCTGTTATTACAGCAGAACAAGGAAGCCAGAACTGGAGAAAGAAATGGGATACCGCTACCGGGAACTGCACGATCTGCTCTCGGAGTGTGATGTGATCTGTTCCTGCCTGAGCAAGAATGTAACGCTTCTTTACGAACCGGAGTTTGAGATTCTGGGAGAGAACAAACTGATTTTTAACACGGCGCTGAGTCCCTGCTTCGATGAAGCGGCCATGAGGGCGTGGCTTGAGAAGGAGAATACATGGTATTTCTGCGACACGCTGATGGGGCTTGGAAATGAGGAACTGGCTGGCCTGCCGAACGTGAGATGCCAGAAGCGCTCCTCCGGGATGACACGGCAGGCCGTGAGACGGCTGAACGAGAAGGTAATGGAGAATCTGAAGACTTACTGCACGGCAGAAGATGTGACGGAAAGATGACGGAAAGATGACGGAAAAATGAAGGAACCTACGAGATCAAATATATACCATGGTAAGCTGCTGAACCGCGACGAGATCAAATATATCGCCATGCTGACCATGCTCTTAAACCATATTGCAAATATTTTTCTCGAGCCGGGGACGGCGCTGTATACGCTTTTCGTGAACATCGGATATTTTACGGCTCCGGTGATGTGCTGGTTCCTTGTGGAAGGCTATTATTATACCCGCTCGAAGAAGAGGTATGCGGCGAGGCTGGCTCTGTTTGCTGCGATTTCAGAGATCCCTTTCTGCCTTGCCTTTTCCGAGATGTTTACAGGAGAGCGGGTGATTTCTTTCTGCGGATTCAATATGATCTTTACACTTCTGCTCTGTTTCTGTATACTGCTTGTGCGGGAGTATGTCCGTAACCCGGCTGGGAGGTTTGCGCTGATTTTTGCAGTCTTCCTCGTATCCATGTTTTCGGACTGGGCGCTGCTGGCGCCTGCGTTCACCCTTCTGTTCGATATGGCCAGAGGGGACCGGGAGAAAACAAAGAGTGCGTTTCTCAAGGCTTACGCGCTTTATGCTCTGGTGAATTTTTATCCCGATCCCGGTCTTACAGGGCTTTTGACCGGGCTGATCCGGGCGGCGTTATCCGCGTCCGGCGTTCTGCTCGCCGGAATTGCAGTGCTCTACCTGTACAATGGAAAAAAGGGAGAGCGGGGACAAACATTTTCGAAATGGTTCTTTTACCTGTTCTATCCGGTTCACCTGCTGATTCTCGGGGGGATCCGGCTCTGCCTGTAGAGGCATGAGAGGAGGAGTTTTCAAATGAAATTTTTTCATCTTTCGGATCTGCATATCGGTCTGAAACTGATCAACCGTGATCTCAGGGAGGATCAGGAATACATTCTGCGCCAGATTATAGATGCCGCGGTCAGAGAACAGCCGGACGCTGTTGTCATTGCGGGGGATATCTATGACAAAGCCGTTCCGTCCGCGGAGGCGGTTGAGGTGTTTGACCGTTTTATCGCAGGGCTGGCCGGGGCGCTTCCGGACGCTTCTGTGATGCTGATCAGCGGCAATCATGACAGCGGCCCAAGGGTCAACTGTTTCAGAAGCGTGCTCTCCCGTCAGAATGTGTATATGATCGGAAATCCACCCAAGACAGAGACGGAGTATATAGAGAAAGTCGTATTACACGACGAATACGGCGGGGTGAATTTCTATCTGCTGCCCTTCGTGAAACCGTCCATGGTAAAGCAGATCGTCGGCACAGATGAGAACGGAAATAATCTGTCCTACAACGACACGGTTCACAGGCTGATCGAACGGGAAGAGATCAATGAAAGCGAGAGAAACGTGCTTGTGAGCCATCAGTTCTATCTCCCCGCAGGAAAGCAGGCGGACGAGGTGGAACGTATGGACTCGGAAATCCGCACGGTAGGAAATATAGACGAGGTATCGGATGATATCCTGGAGCGGTTCGATTATGCTGCGCTGGGACATATCCATAAGCCGATGAAAGTGGGAAATGAGTTTTTCCGCTACTGCGGAACTCCGCTGGCATGCTCGGTGAGTGAGGCGGGCCAGCAGAAGGGAATCATCGTGGTGGAGATGAAGGAGAAAGGGGAGCGGCTTACAAGAGTGATTCCGCTGACTCCGCTGAGAGAAGTCCGGGTGATCCGGGGGGAGTTCGAGGAAGTGCTCCGCCAGAGCTGCGAGGACTATGTGACAGTGATTCTGACAGACCGGGTGGATTTGGACATACTGGATATGCAGGACAGAATCCGCACTGCATTTCCGTATCTTCTGGAAATCCGCCGGGAAACGCTTCGCAGGGCGGATTACAGCACGCAGACACAGCCCCGGGAGGATCTTGATCCCTTTGAGCTATGCTGTGCATTTTTAAAAGATGCAGACGACGGGGAGAAGGAGATCCTTCGGGATGTCATCAATGCAGTCAGGGAGGTGGATCAGGGATGAGGCCGGTTAAACTCACCTTGCAGGCGTTCGGGTCATATGGGAACCGGACCGTAATAGACTTTGGTCAGGTGAATCAGAACCTGTTCCTGATCAGCGGTGATACCGGGGCCGGGAAGACGACCATATTTGACGCCCTTGTGTTTGCACTGTACGGGGAAGCCAGCTCCGGCACCAATAAAAAAGACGGGATGGAGCTGCAGAGCCAGTTTGTAAGTTTTGATGTGGAACCATTTGTGGAACTGACCTTTGCGGAAAATAAGGGGGAAGAACAGGAGGAATATACCGTCCGCCGCATCCCCCGGCACGTCCGTCCGTTAAAGCGGGGAACCGGGACGAAAGAAGAGAGCGGATCGGTCTCTCTGATCATGCCGGACGGGACGGAGTATCCGCAGAAGGAGGCGGACAGAAAGATTGAGGAGATCGTGGGGCTTACGAAGAGTCAGTTTATGCAGGTTGCTATGATCGCCCAGGGAGAATTTATGGAACTGCTTCGGGCAAAGTCCGACGATAAGAAGGTGATCTTCCGGAAGCTGTTCCATACGGAAGTATACGGAAAGATTGTGGAGGAGCTGGGGCGGAGGCGAAAGGCGAAGCAGCAGGAGATCGGACGGATACGAACGGTGTGCCAGAACGAGGTCTCCCATGTCAGGATTCCGGAAGGAATGGAGCTCCGGCTGAATGTCTTAAAAGAGAAAATCATAAATTCGGAGAGACTTTCTGTCGTCGATATGGAAGAATTCCTCAGTGAGCTTTCGAACCTTTGCGAAGAGCTGCAGGTGAGACAGGAAAAAGCGGAGAAAGAGTACGGGGAAGCCCGGGAGGAATCCCTCCGAGACAGGGACGCGTATAACAGCGCTCTGGACCTGCTGAAACGATATGGAGAGCTGGAACAGGCAGAGGGAGAGCTGGAGGGATATAGAGCGCAGGAGAGCGGGATAGAGGAAGCACTCCGGCTGATCGCGGAACTCACCTCGGCATATGAGATTCAGGCAGTCTGGCAGCGATATTCCGACAGCGCCGGGGCTGCTGCGGATCTGGAAGAAAAACTGAGAAAACAGCAGGAGGCTCTCCCGGGACTTTGTGCGTTGTGTGAGGAAGCCGGGGGACAGGAGCAGGAGGAGAAGAGTCTGCTGGATCAGGAGACGGAGCGATTCACAAAAGTATCCGAGCGGGTAAAAAAATCTCTTGATGTATTGAAACGTCTCCAAGAAGCTCAGGCGGAGGCGTACAAACGAGAGCAGGAAGCCCACAGCACCGAGAAGATGGCGCAGGAAGCCGGGAAAAACTTAAATGAGCTGGAGCTAAAAGAAAAAGAGCAGCGGGAGCGAGAGGCGCATTTAAGCAGCGCGGATCTGAGGCTTGTCCAGTGGAAGACGAAATGTGAGAAGGCCGGGGCACTTGAAACTGAGATTTCCCAGGCGGAACGGCTTTTGAAAGAAGCAGAGCAGCAGGAAAAAGCGGCAGAAAAGGCACGCGCCGGTTATCAGGATATAAGCCGCGAATATGAGGAAAAAAACGCGGAGTATGAAAACCTGCGCAGGATATTCCTGAACAGTCAGGCTGGACTGCTTGCAAGAGAGCAGCTCCGGCCCGGACAGCCCTGTCCTGTCTGCGGCTCTTTGGAACACCCGAATCCTTGTGTCCTGGAGGAAGAGCATCGGGAGCTGAACCGGGAGATGCTGGAAGAGCTGGAAAAAAAGGCCGCTGTTCTCAGGGACAGACAGGAGGCCGCCGCCTCTGCGTCCCAGGCAGCCTGCGCGCTGCTTGCCGAGAGGGAAAAGCAGTGGAACGGAAAGCTTGAGGAACTGAAAGAGAAGATGCAGGATCAGTTCGAATCTGTGCAGAAGGTCACTGTGAAAGTAGATCCTGCGGGCGATGATGCTTACGATGATGACGCAGCGGCGTATTTAGACCGGGCGAAGAAGGAAGTCTCTGCCTGGAAAGGAGTCTTGGATGCGGAGGAAATCCGCCTGAGACAGGATGTGGAAGAGCTGGAGGGAATCAGGAGATTTCTCCGGGGCGTGGAGAATGAAAGGCAGGCGCTTAAGCAGGCGCTTGACCGTGCTTCGGAGGAACGGGTGAGAGCGAAGGAATCCCTCGCAGCAGCCGGAGCGTCAGTGGAATCACTGGAGAAATCCAGAGACTATCAAACGGAGCAGGAGGCGGAAGAAGCACTTCTCGCCGCCCGGTCGGAGAAAGAGAAGAGAGAACGGGCATACGCTGCGGCCAGAGCAGCACAGCAGAGAGCGGAGTCTGCAAAGGAGAATGCAAACGCATTGATCGGCCGTTATCTCAATGAGCTTCCGCAGCAGATTGCCCAGAGAGATCAGCGTAAGGAGATCTATATCCGGACAATGGAGGAGAGGGATCTTGCTGAGTCTGAATGGCGTGCGCTGACAGAAAAGCATCACAAAAGTGAGACAGATGCCCTTCGGGAGCAGGTGGAAGCCTACAACCGGAAGAAAGCGGCGGCAAAGAGACTGTTCCAGGCCGCTCAGGATGCAATCGGCGGGCGGGAAAAGCCGGATCTCGAAAAGCTGGAACATGCACAGAAGGCATCCGAAGAGAAGGTTGAGACGGCCCGCACAGCGCTGGAGGAGATCAGAGAATACTACAGAGCAAATACTACGGTTTACGAGAGACTTACGCCTGTCATGACAGAACGGGGCAGGATTGTGGAAGAGTACAGAAGGCTGGAAGATCTCTATAACCTGCTGGCCGGGAAGGTCTCCGGTGCGCGCATGGATATTGAGACTTTTGTCCAGCGCTATTATCTGGAGCGGATTCTCTGTGCGGCGAACCGGAGATTTCGGGAGATGTCGGCAGGACAGTTTGAGCTGCGCATGTGTGAGACCGGCCGGGCCGGAATCGGAAAGAACCGGGGACTGGATCTGATGGTTTATTCTGCAGTCACGGGGAAGGAGCGGGAGGTGCGGACCCTGTCCGGCGGCGAGTCGTTTATGGCTGCCCTTTCTCTTGCCCTGGGGCTGGCGGATCAGATTCAGGAAAGCGCTGCGTCTGTCAATCTGGACATTATGTTTATTGATGAGGGATTTGGTTCGCTTGATGAAAATGCCCGGGATAAGGCAGTTCGGGTGCTGAAAGATATGGCGAATGGTTCCAGGATGATCGGAATCATCTCTCATGTGACGGAGCTGAAACAGGAGATTGAAGACCAGCTCATCGTGAGGAAAGATGAGGATGGCAGTCACGTCAGATGGCAGATCAGCTGATCATGAAGAAACAAGTGAAAAAGAAAATGAGAGTGAGAGGATACGTTTGATATGGCTATTTTCAGAGCTGTTTACGATATATTATGGGGAGATCTGATTACGATTCCCCTGCCCGGAGGAAGTACTCTGGGCCTGTCCCTTCTGGTGCTGATTCTCGTACCGGCCGGGCTGTATTTTACGATACGGACACGGTTTCTTCCGTTTCGTCTCTTCCCGGAGATGATCCGGGTGACTGTGGAAAATAATAAGAAAGGGGACGGGGACAGCATCTCGGGAGTGCAGGCGCTGATCGTTTCCACTGCATGCCGCGTGGGGATGGGAAACCTGGTAGGCGTGGTGGCGGCCATCTCCGCCGGAGGCGCCGGAGCAGTATTCTGGATGTGGGTGATCGCCCTCGTGGGATCGTCGACGGCGTTTATTGAGGCCACACTGGCGCAGATTTATAAAGAGAAAGATCCTCTGTACGGGGGCTACCGGGGCGGTCCGGCCTATTATCTGCACCATATGTTTATCAAAAAAGAAAGTACGCGAAGACGCTCGGTGATGGCGTCACTTTTCGCCGCCTCGGGTCTGGTCTGCTGGTGCGGGATCAGCCAGGTGACGGGAAACTCGATCTCCTCATCCTTTGAAAACGCATTTCATATTCCGCCGCTGTATTCCACGATTGCTCTTGTTGCAGTCGCGGCGGTCATTGTGCTGAGGAAAAATGCGACGGTGAAGGTACTGGATATCATTGTGCCGATTATGGCGGCCTGCTATTTCTTTATCACGATTTTTATTATTGTGAAGAATGCGGGCCAGCTTCCGGATGTTTTTGGAAGGAT
The DNA here is from genome assembly GCA_019420405.1 of Clostridiales bacterium. Taxonomy (GTDB): domain Bacteria; phylum Bacillota; class Clostridia; order Lachnospirales; family Lachnospiraceae; genus Mediterraneibacter. The sequence continues at coordinate 12,793 of JAHZHF010000009.1, read as the reverse complement.
ATTCTCTGAGGCGTTCGGCTTCCGTCAGGTGGCGGCAGGCGGGATTGGCGCGGTGATTATGAACGGAGCGAAGAGAGGACTTTTCTCCAACGAGGCGGGATCAGGTTCGGCGCCCTGCGCCGCAGCGGCCTCAGATATCAGCCATCCTGCGAAGGCAGGGCTGCTCCAGGCGCTCGGCGTGTTTATCGATACGCTTGTGATCTGCAGCTGCTCCGCTATGATCATGCTTCTAACTCCTCAGGAGATGACGCAGGGACTGGAAGGGATGGATCTTTTGCAGACAGCGATGCAGTATCATCTGGGAGAATTCGGAGTGATCTTTATCGCTGTGATCCTCTGGCTGTTCAGTTTTTCCACCTTCCTTGGCATCCTGTTTTATGCGCGGTCCAACGTCGCCTACCTTTTCGGGGACAATTGGATCTCACAGACGCTCTATAAGATACTGGCGCTTGTTATGCTCTTTGTCGGCGGCCTGGCTGCATACCAGTTCGTATGGGATCTGGGAGATGTGGGTGTCGGCCTTATGACGGTCTTTAATATGGTCGCGCTGATCCCGCTGGCTCCAAAGGCTCTGGCTTCGCTTAAAGATTACGAAAAGAACGAGATGGGCAGACACAATTAAAGCTGATCAGAATCATAAAAATAGAACGGAGTGGTGTTCAGCCGCTCCGTTTTACTATAAAAATAGGATTAAATATATTTTGTTACGATCAGATGGATACAGTCCGCAACAAGCACAACCAGGAAGATAAGGGCCAGTATTCTCTGGGCTTTTGTGCTTGCTTTTTCAGTGAGTTTCCGGGCCAGGGGATGGAGCAGATAAAGGATAACCATGCCTCCGATCCCGAAACGGATACTTGGGTTCAATGCAATCCGGCCCTGAAAATTAAAAGAGAACCGGGTATAATCCCACATCCACTCGCCCATCGTAAATTCCATGATATAACTGGCAATGAGTTCAATCACTGTTGTAATCACTACAATTCCTACAAAAACAAGAACCGGCGTAATATTGACAGAACCCAGCTTTCTTTTCTGTTTCATCAGACCGGACAGGGTAAGGAGAAGGATCACGGCTCCGAATCCGTATACAACACAGTAGGGTCCGAACAATACTCCACGGTTAGAAAAGCCCCAGCGGTAGACAACCACTTCAAGAAAGACCTCGTAGATCCAGCCGATGATGGAGTAGAACATAAAATATAAAAAATAATCCTGTACTTTCTTCATTTTTCCCCCTTCGTAAGTAATGAGTATTATATAGGTAAATCAAGCTTAGCATATCAAAAGAGAGTCTGCAATAACGTGTTTCGAAAACTGCTTCCGATGTGTTATGATAAATAATATGAAACGGAGATCCCTGCGTATTTCTGCACGGGAATACGGCGTCCTCTAAAATGTTTGAGTATCTTCTGCCTTTGTATCAGGACGAGATGACGGTTATCCGGATTGATTTTCTAGGAAACGGGCGGTCAGACCGGGTCGGAGCTTTCCCGGAAGAGATGTGGATTGATCAGGGACACCAGATTGTAGAACTGTGCAGGAACTTAAACTGTGGAAAAGTAAATCTGATCGGAACCAGCGGCGGCGCCTATGCTGCCATCAATGCTGCGCTGGAAATGCCGGAGTTGTTTCACAAAGTTGTGGCAGACAGTTTTGACGGGAGCATTCTTCCGGAGGGATTTGGAGACGGCATTATCCGGGAACGTCAGGCGGCGAAAAGAGATGAGCAGGCACGCGGTTTCTATGAGTGGTGTCAGGGAGATGACTGGGAAAGGGTAGTCGATCTGGACACAGAAGCTCTGGTCAACTATGAGAAGAAGCATGTCCGGATATTCCGGGCGCCCATTGAAACGATCCGGGTTCCTCTGATGATTACCGTCAGCCGGGAAGATGAAATGCTTGCAAACGATATGGAAGCAGAATGCAGGCGGCTTCATGAGGCGAATCCGGGCATCAGTTATCACGTGTTCGATACAGGAGGGCATCCGCTGATTGCCACGCGGGCAGAGGAGATTGCCGGAATTGTCAGAGGATTTCTGTGTGATGAAAATAGCAATGGTTAAAATGAATATTTACCGGAGGAAGATACGATGAAAAAACTGGGAATTCTGGGAGGAATGGGGCCGGAATCAACATTGGTATATTATAAAGAGATTACTGAAAAATTCAGCAAAAGAGATCCAAATGGATATTTTCCGGCTTTATCAATTGAGACTGTAAACATGTATGAAATGCTCGGCTACTGCAAGGCAGGAAAATACCGAGAACTGACGGGTTATTTACTGCAGGGAATCTTTAATCTGGAGAAAAGCGGGGCTGATTTTATAATTCTTGCATCAAATACTCCACATGTAGTCTTTGACCTTTTAGAAGAAAAAACACATGTGCCTCTGCTTAGTATCATTGAGCCTACTTTTCAGGCAGTACAGAAGAAGGGGTTCAGGAAAATTGCCTGGCTTGGAACTGGATTTACAATGGAACAGCCTTTTTTCAGAAAGAAATTTATTGAAAATGGAATTGAGGCGATTATTCCTAATGAAACAGAGCGAAAATATATTGATCATGTTATTGCAGATGAACTGGAATTTGGCATTGTAAATCCTGAGTCAAAAAGCAGAATAGACTCGATTATAAATCGGATGATTCTGGAAGAAAAGATTGAGGCAGTTATTCTGGGATGCACAGAACTGCCATTGATGTATGCAGATGAGAAAATCCCGGTTCCTGCTTTTGATACTCTACAATATCATATTGACGGAATCATAGATTATATGTTTCAGGAGTGACCAATGCATTTGATTCAAAGATATACTGACGAATATGCAGATGAGCTGCTTTGTTTCCTGGAAAATTGTCTCCCGGAGTCTGGAAGAAAACTGGATCTGAATGGAAAGCATAAGATGTATCTGAATGTAAGCCAGAATTTTGAAGCATTTTGGATTATGCTTGATGGGAAGAAAGTTATAGGAACAGCAGCTTTGAAAAAAATTGATGAGTCCTGCTGTGAACTGAAGTCGC
>JAHZHF010000009.1:0-9762 GCA_019420405.1 Clostridiales bacterium | reverse complement strand
AAGAGATTTCAGGGTAGAGGATTAGGCCGAAGCCTTCTTGAAACAGTAATTGCGGAGGCGAAGAGGAATGGTTACAGAGAAATGTATCTCGATACACTGTCATCAAGCACAAGGGCAATTACTTTGTATGAAAAAGCAGGATTTGTCATAACAGAACGATATAATAAGAACCCAGATGCAGATCTATTTATGGTTCTGGAAATCTGAGCTAAAAAACAGGAGGAAAATAAAATGGGCAGAATTAGAATTATAAAGAAGAGTGATGAGTACACTTCGGAATATGAAATCGGAGATATTTTCAATGTCGAGGGAACATGGTACGGCGGCGTACATATTACCGGTAAATCCGGTGTTCCGGTTTCCCTGGATAAAGGGGAGTATCAGGAACTGGATACAGAACCCGAGCCGGAGATGGAAGAGGAAGTTCTGCAAAGAGATATCTGCGTTGGTGATATTGTTCAGCATTTTAAGCGGGAATGGGTATCCTCTGATACTTCGGAATATCTGTATAAAGTACTTGCTTTCGCACAGCATACAGAGACCGGTGAACGTCTGGTGATCTATCAGGCCTTGTATTCACCGTTTAAAGTCTGCGCCCGGCCTTATGCCATGTTCATGAGTGAAGTGGACAGAGAGAAGTATCCGGATGTAAAACAGCAATACCGTTTTGAGAAAGTGAAGGTGTGAGAAGGTGGCATCAGAGAGAACGGATGAATTGTACAGGCTTCTGCTGGCCAAGGGGTACCCGAAGGAGTTCTGCGCGGAGATTGCTTATAAAAATATGAATACTGATTACACTGCTACGAGAATGCTGGGATATCTGTACCGGGTAACAGATCCCAGGATTGAAGATCTAGTGGATGAGATGCTCGCGATCTTAAGCGACAGAGATGCGATTATACAGAAGAAGGAAATGGAGCATGCCCAGGCGGTGATGAATGATGTCTATGAGAACGGGCTGTTGAAATAAAATTATGTGCTCCTGATTTTCCCTCAAGGCAGGCCGCGGCCGAACTGTTGCAACTGATATAGTAGGATTCAAATTAGTCAATTACGTTTTACTAAATCGTAATTGACTAATTTTTGATCAAATGATATATTAAATCTATATTAATTATTAATTAGCATGGAGGAACTGAAATGTTTATCGGAAGAGAGCAGGAGCTGGCTTCTTTAAATCGATTATATACTTCAGATAAATTTGAGTTTGCGGTTATCTATGGACGGCGTCGCGTAGGAAAAACTGCGCTTATAAATGAGTTCATAAAAGATAAAAAGGCAATCTACTTCATGGGAGTGGAAAGTAATGAAAAACAGAATCTGGAAAATTTCAGCAGAAATATTCTGGAGTATAGGACTGGAATTCAGGCAGAAACAGCATTTCTTACATTCCAGGCAGCGTTGGAATATGTGTTTAAAATGTCTGAAGAGGAACGGATAATTCTAGCTATCGATGAGTACCCTTATGTTGCCCGTTGTTCACAGAGCCTTGCTTCGACAATTCAGCTTTTGATAGACAAATATAAAGATCATTCCAAATTAATGCTGATTCTTTGCGGGTCGTCTATGTCCTATATGGAGGATCATGTTCTTGCGTATAAGGCACCGTTATATGGCAGACGAACGGCCCAGATGAAAATCAAGCCTTTTGATTTTATAGACAGCTGCCGGTATTTTAATAACTTTTCCAATGAGAATAAAGCATTGGTTTATGGAATTGTGGGAGGAACTCCGCAGTATCTGCTGCAGATGGATGACAGGCTGAGTGTGGAGGATAATATAAAAAATACTTTTTTGAATCCGACATCAGCCCTGTTTGAAGAGCCGGAAAACCTGTTAAAACAGGAGGTGAGGGAACCGGCTTTGTACAACGCAATTATCACTGCAATCGCAGCCGGCGCTTCGCGAATGGCGGAAATTTCTTCGAAAATAGGCGAGGAGACAAGTATCTGTTCTTCTTATTTAAAAAATCTGATCAGTTTAGGCATTGTGCAAAAAGAGACGCCATATGGAGAAAAAGCATCCAGAAAGTCAATTTATGTGATTGATGATAACATGTTCCGGTTCTGGTTTCGTTTTGTTCCGGAAAACAGTTCTATTATTGCACGCGGAGCAGCAGACCTGGCATACAAACGGATCGAGCCGCATCTTTCGGATTATATGGGGAAAGTTTTTGAGGAGATTTGCAAACAGTATCTCTGGCGGCTGCTGTTGAGCGGAGACTGTCCTGTAGAGTTTAAGGATCTTGGGCGCTGGTGGGGAACTGATCCGGCCACGCGCAGCCAGACAGAGATTGATATCATGGGGGAACAGGATAATGAAACAGCTCTGTTTGGAGAGTGTAAATGGACGAATGAAAAAGTGGATACCGGAGTGCTGGATAAGCTCGTGCAGCGGACTCGGATATTTCATTATAGAAAAGTATGGCTGTATTTATTTGCAAAAAATGGATTTACGGAAGGGTGCATGCGAAGGGCTGAAGAGATGAGGAATGTGGTGCTTGTAACGTATAAAGATATTATTGAACATCAATAAGGAAAGAATTTTCTAAAACAGGACTGGAGGTGTGAAGGTCCTGAATCGCCGAAGATTTTTTAAAATTTTATGTTGTGTATTTTTATGCATCAGGTTACAATAGTGGATGCATATTTAAAGGGAGGAGTTAAGTGCAATGTTTGGAAGAAACAAAAAGGGGAATGTCCCTACAGCGAAAAGAGACTTTACAAAGCTAAAGACGCCCCATACCTATGTGATCATCTTTTTCGTGGTGGTCATTTGCTGGATTATGACTTTTCTGATTCCGGCGGGAAAATTCAGCACCCATGAGATTGAATATACGGACGCCAACGGCGAGACAGCCACAAGAACGGTCCTGATGGCGGATACATTCCGGTACAGTTATAATCTGGACACGGATTTCGTGGCGGATGCGCTCGTTGACATCAGCGAGGATCAGGCTCTGATGGAAGAGCTGGAGGTAGATCCGGAAGGTCTTGCAGCGCTGCTGGAGACAGATTCATCTGCATGGACACAGGCTGATCTTGATGCGGTAGGCATCAGTGACGATGAGATGTACAGCCTCTATGGCGAAGAGTTCTATGATACAAGTGAGAAATTACATAAAACAGCGCAGATCTGGGGCACAGAGGACTTCGGCGGTTTTGGATTCATGAACTATGTGTTTGAAGGTCTGGTAACCGGCGACCGTTCCGGCTCAGCTGTTGGTCTGTGTGCGCTGATACTTGTCATTGGCGGTTCCTTCGGTATTATTATGAAAACAGGCGCCATCGATGCGGGAATCTATGCATTTATCAGAAAGACAAAAGGTCTGGAGCGTCTGGCGCTTCCGCTGCTTTTTATCCTGTTCTCTCTGGGTGGAGCAACATTCGGTATGGCGGAGGAGTGTATTCCGTTTGCCATGATTATGGTCCCCTTTGTCATTGCGCTGGGGTATGATTCAATTGTGGCGGTAACGGTCACCTATGTAGCGTCACAGGTTGGAAATGCGGTTTCGTGGATGAGTCCGTTTTCTGTGGCGGTCGCGCAGGGAATTGCAGGAGTTCCGGTACTTTCCGGAGCGACATTCCGTCTGATTATGTGGGTAGTAGTTACTCTTGCCGCAGCTGCATTTATGATGGTCTATGCAGAAGGGGTACGCAAGACCCCGGAGAAATCCGTTGTATATGCGGGAGACGCTTACTTCCGCAATCGTATGGACACAGTAACAGAAGAAGAGCGTGAATTCAACCTTGGACATAAACTGATCCTGCTGGAAATGCTGGCAGTTCTGATCTGGATTATCTGGGGGGTTACACAGCGCGGATTCTATATTCCTGAGATTGCATCCCAGTTCTTTGTAATGGGATTCGTGGCAGGAGTTATCGCAATTATCTTCAAACTAAATGGTATGACAATCAATGGAATGGCTTCCGCTTTCCAGGGGGGAATCGCTGACCTGGCAGGTACAGCAGTCGTTGTCGGAATGGCAAAAGGAATCCTTCTTGTTCTTGGCGGATCAGATGCAGATGTTCCTTCCGTACTGAATACGGTTCTGTACGGAATCGGAAGAGTGCTGGACGGAGTTCCAGCCTTCCTTGGCGCATGGTTCATGTATATCTTCCAGAGCCTCTTCAACCTGGTCGTAACATCCAACTCCGGACAGGCAGCTCTGACCATGCCAATTATGGCTCCGCTTTCTGATCTGGTAGGTGTATCCCGTCAGATTGCCGTTCTGGCTTATCAGCTGGGCGCCGGATTCGTAGATGCATTCACTCCGGTATCAGCCAGCCTGATCGGCGTGCTCGGTGTGGCAAGAATCGAATGGGGCAAATGGGCTAAATTCCAGATTAAAATGCAGGCATTCTTCTTTGTATTAGGTACAATATTTATTGCCATCGCAGTAGGGATTAACCTTCAGTAGAAAAGGAATGAAACATGTCTATTGTTAAGATTATAAAAAACGCAAAAGTATATGAGCCGGAATATCTCGGAGTAAAGGATATTCTGATCCTGGGAGATAAAATCGCGGCAGTAGGAGAAAACCTGACCGCTGATTTTGGCGGCAGCGTAGAGGTCGAAGTGATTGATGCAGACGGAATGGCTGCTGTTCCCGGATTTATCGACAGTCATGAGCATATCATGGGTGGAGGCGGCGAAGGCGGATTTCATACGAGAACACCGGAAGCAGCCCTGGGCGATCTGATCAGAAACGGTGTGACTACGGTAGTGGGATGCATTGGCACTGACGGCGTGGGCAGGGATATGCCGTCCCTGCTTTCCAAGGCCCACGCACTTGAAAATGAAGGTGTTACCACTTATGTTTACACCGGGTCCTATCAGGTGCCTTTGCACACGCTGACAGACAGCCTGATGAAAGATATCATGATGCTGGATAAGGTAATCGGAGTGGGAGAGGTGGCGATCTCTGATCACCGCTCCTCCCAGCCGACCTTTGAAGAATTCGCCCGGATCGCAGCGGACGCCAGAGTGGCAGGCATGCTCTCCGGAAAAGCCGGGATCGTTAATGTACATCTGGGAGACAGTGAGCGGAAGATCGATCTGATCGAGCGGGTTGTCCGTGAAACGGAAATTCCTTTCTCGCAGTTTCTTCCGACTCATGTAAACCGCAATGCGGCTCTGTTTGAGAACTGTCTTGATTTCGCAGAGCAGGGCGGCACCATTGACTTTACAGGAAATGAGGATATTGATTACTGGGAGACGATCTGTGATGAGGTCAGGGTCAGCACAGGAATCCGCCGTCTGCTGGACCGCGGCATTCCAAGCGACCGGTTTACGATCTCTTCGGACGGACAGGGCAGTCTGCCTGTATTCAATGAGAAAGGCGAATTCCAGGGCATAGATATCGGAAGGGCGTCTTCTCTTCTCAAGGAAGTAAGAGAATGCGTTTTTCGGGAAGAGATCCCGCTGGAAATCGCAGTAAAAGGCATCACAGCCAATCCGGCTTCCATACTCAAACTCGGCTCAAAAGGGCATATAAAAGCAGGATATGATGCTGACATCTGTCTCCTTACAGAGCAGGCTCTGGAACTGAAAACCGTGTTCGCAAAAGGGCGTGTTATGGTAAGGAATGGAGAACAGCAGGTATTCGGGACATTTGAGAAGAAACAGCATTAAAAAACATATTTCCACCCCAAAAGCGTGCGGTATGTGATAGAATAAGCATGTTATGAATTACGAGGAGGAAGCAGGAAATGAAAATAGCTGTAACTTATGATAACGGAAATGTATTCCAGCATTTTGGAAAAACAGAGTTCTTCAAAGTATACGATGTGGAGGACAACAAGGTAGTTTCCAGCGAGGTGATCGGCTCCAATGGAACCGGACACGGCGCTCTGGCAGGGCTTCTTGCTGACCGGAATGTTGACGTGCTGATCTGCGGAGGCATCGGCGGCGGAGCTCAGGCAGCTCTTGCAGAAGCCGGTGTGGAACTGTGCGCAGGCGCTGAGGGCGATACAGACCAGGTAGTAGAAGCTTATCTGAAGGGCGAGCTGGTATCCACAGGCGCAAACTGCGATCATCATCACGGCGAGGAACACAGCTGCGGAGATCACGGCGAGGAACATTCCTGTGGCGGCGGATGCGGAAGCTGCGGAGGCGGATGCGGCTCAGAACCAGCTCTGACCGGACGTAACGTAGGAAAAACATGCCGTACTCACTACAGAGGTACTTTTAATGACGGTACTCAGTTCGATTCTTCTTATGACCGCGGAGAGCCGCTGGAGTTTATCTGCGGAGCGGGTCAGATGATCAGAGGATTCGATGCAGCTGTAGCTGATATGGAAGTAGGACAGGTTGTTGATGTACACCTGATGCCGGAAGAAGCATACGGCATGCCGGATCCGAATGCGATTTTCACTGTTGAGATCGCGCAGCTTCCCGGAGCGGAAGAGCTGGAAGCAGGACAGAGAGTATTTCTGACAAATCAGTTCGGACAGCCGTTCCCGGTGAATGTGACCGCAAAGGATGAGACAACGATCACATTCGATGCCAACCACGAGATGGCAGGAAAAGAGCTGAATTTCCGGATTGAACTTGTGGAAGTGAAATAAGATCAGAAAGTGAATTAAGATCACAGAGCAGAAACAGGGGAGGCTGTGCCAGGCACAGATATCCCCTGTTTCTTATATATTAATTCTCATTGTAGTATGTGAAATCATGTGTCTCTAGATTTACTATGCGTATAAGTTATAACAGAATGCATAATCGGCAGTGTACTCTTGAGAGAACATTTGAATAGTATTTAAAAATTAAAAATAGTAAAATAAAGTGAATGGATTCCTCCTGTTGAATCGTATTATAGTTGAAGACAGATATAGCTGTACGAAACAACAGGAGAGATGATGTATGAGCAAAATGGTGAAAAAGACACTGGCTGGCGTTTTGATGGTATTAATGTTATTGGCTGCCGGATCGGAGAGCGCTTTTGCGGCCGGATCCGGAGCCGGGAAAAATTTTACAGATGCCAACGAAGACGGCATTTGCGACTATCGGGATGATGGATACCGCTATTCGGACGCGGACAATGATGGCATCTGCGACTATCGTGATGCTGGATGCAACTATGCGGACGCAGACAATGATGGCATCTGCGACCATGCAGGAAGCAGGATTCGCCATGCGGATTCCGGCAGAGACAGAACTTGTGACAATGCGGCCTGCCGGGCCGGGCAGGGGAACAGATTCCGTGGCGGACACGGCAGATAGCGAACAGCGGGTGAGGTTGCTATGCGGAGTGAACAGGAGGTTAACAGAGCAGTCGAACAGTATGCAAATATGGTACGGCGGCTTTGTATGATTCATCTGAAAAATTACGCGGACACTGAAGATATATTTCAGACGGTTTTTCTGAAATATGCCCTTAGTTCCGTGCGGTTTGAAAATGAGGAACATGAAAAAGCCTGGTTCCTTCGCGTTACCATAAACGCCTGCAAGGATTTACTCAAAAGTTTTTTTCGCAGCCGTACCGTTCCGCTGGATGAAATCATGGAAGTGCCGTCTGCGATATCGCCGGATTACCGGGAAGTTTTAGAGGCAGTTCTGGCACTTCCCGCAAAATATAAGGACGTTGTGTACCTGCATTACTATGAAGGATACACAGCCCCGCAGATCAGCCAGATTCTTGGAAAAAATACAAATACAGTTTATACGCTCCTGAACCGTTCCAGACAGCTGCTCAGGGAAAAGCTTGGAGGTGAGGAAGATGGATGACAGACTGAAAAAAGCACTGGATCAGGTTCAGGCAGAAGAAGAATTAAAACAAAAGACAAAGGAATATGTCTTTCAGAAAACAGCTGCCTGTAACCGGAGAAAAAGAGTCGGTTTCAGATTCATACCGGTCGCTGCCTCCGTGGTTCTTCTTTTTCTGGGAGGGTACTGGCTGTGTTTTATTCCTACTGCTGAGATCAGCATGGATATTAATCCGTCAATTGAGCTTGATGTCAACCGTTTTGACCGGGTAGTTTCTGTTGAAGGCTGGAATGATGACGGGGAGGAACTGGCTTCTTCCCTTGATGTATGGAATCTGGAATATACGGAGGCTGTGAACCGGGTTCTGGAGAATGAAGAAGTGGATGCCATGCTCGCAAATGACGGTATTCTGGTTGTTGCTGTTGCAGGTGAGAACGAAGTCCAGACCGAACAAATCCTTACCGGCGTCCAGTCCTGTACTGTCGGAGAAAAAGACGCTTACTGTTATTCTGCAAACCGGGAAGAAGTGGAAGCAGCCCATGAGCTGGGAATTTCCTTTGGAAAATATCGGGCATATCTTGAATTGCAGGAACTTGATCCATCCATTACTGCGGAAGAAGTTCAAAATATGTCCATGCGGGAGATACGGGATTTGATTCAGAATTTGACAGACCGTGAAGGCAGCGGGAACAATGATACTGAGACCAGTGAAGATGATAAAGGAAATCAGGGAAATGTGCAAGGTCTGGGCAAAAAGAACAGGTATAGAAAAGAGAAAGAATAGAGATTAGTGGCTGGAAAGGAATTCAGGTATTTTTTAGGATACCTGGTATCATAAAAAATCGTACTTGTTGAAACTTAATAGCGGTCATATAATTAAAGCAGTTCAAAAATATGACTTATTAAGGAGGATACAAGTATGACTAATATTGAAAAGGTAAACAAATTCTTGGATGATGCGAAAACATTTTATTTCCTGACCACAGATGGAGAACAGCCGAAAGGTCGCCCCTTCGGATTCCATATGCTGGATGGAGATAAACTGTACTTTGGCTGCGGAACATTTAAAAATGTATTTTCACAGCTTACGAAAAATCCAAAGGTAGAAATACTTGCGGTTTCAGGGAAGGAATTCATGCGTTACGATGGTGTTGTAAAAATCGTAAAAGATGAAGCACTTTTAGAAAAGGTAAGAGCTGCTCTGCCGCAAATAATGAGTCTATATGACCAGAATGGATGGGAAATGGGGATGTTCTACCTTGAAAACGGACACGCGGAAATCCGAGGAATGATGGATTTGAAGGAAGAGTTTGATGTATAAGAGGTGATAATAATGAAGCAGGTGTTTGAAACGGATACAACAATCGAAGATCGATTTGGAAAATGCCCATTTGCTACAGCGCAGAGCCTGATTTCCGGGAAATGGGCCATACTGATTTTGCACTATCTGGAAGACGGTCCAGTCCGTTTCAATGAGCTTCAGCGGCTTATGCCTAAAATGACACATGCGACATTATCTGTTCAGTTAAAAAATCTGGTTGAAAACGGACTGGTTGAACGAAAGCAGTATGATTCTGTTCCTATAAAAGTAGAGTACTCTTTGACAGAAATAGGGAAGGAATTTCACCCTGTGGTGGATGCGCTGCAGGAGTGGGCGGAGAAATATATTGAATATATGAACAACTAGCAATCTCGGTTGTCAATATATGATATTACAGTTGATGCCAAAATGATTATGTCTCAAATGAAATAGTACACATATAAAAAATGAGAACCGGATTTCATCTGCGTATGGAGTCTGGTTCTTTTTATGCACTGATGATATAAAATTTTTATAATCGGCAAAATAAAAAGAAAAACAGGATTATAATTTTGAGTTTTTGCCGACAATGTGATATATTATTAATGGATTAATTTATTTCAAAAACAAAGATGCGTGTTGTGTATTGGAGGAAAACAGATGCGATACCTTTCAGTTGCTGAAATAGCAAAGAAATGGAATGTTTCAGAACGAAGTGTAAGAAATTACTGTGCTCACAGGCGGGTGGAGGGGGC
>JAHZHF010000089.1 GCA_019420405.1 Clostridiales bacterium | reverse complement strand
ACCTGCTAAACATTACGCCCATCCCTGAGCGCACGAATATCGAACGGCTGTCTCCCTTTCACAGAATAAGTGTGTCAACTCCACGCCCGCTTCCGAACGTTTCAGACGGCAAGTGTTAATGAACTAAATAGCTGAACTGCCACCGGATCAGTTTACAGTTTCATTATCCTTTTATAATATTCCCGTCACAACTCCGTCACATTTCCGTAATAAAATTTTCTTGCATGAAGGGAGTATGATACAAATGACAAATGAACAATATTACACTGTAATCCAGCCCTACACGGATGCGATGAATCTTATCCTGACGCGTCTGGACATACTGAACCATCAGGCCGGCGACCGCGACGAACCCCAGCCGATTCACAGCATCACCAGCCGAATCAAAGAGAAGGACAGTATCGAAAAAAAGCTCAGAAAAAAGCACTCCGACGGCAGTGTACGCGACGCCAGAGCGCTTCTGAAAGATATTGCCGGAATCCGTGTGATCTGCTTTTTTGAGCGCGACATCCGGCTCCTCGCCGGGTGCCTGAAAAAGCAGGCGGATCTCATCGTTATCAGTGAAAAAGATTACATAAAGAATCCGAAACCCAATGGCTACCGCAGTTTTCATCTCATCCTGGGCGTTCCGATCTACCACCTGGACGGAATGGAGTACTATCCAGTTGAGATCCAGTTCCGCACCATCTCCATGGACTTCTGGGCCGCCATGGAACACCGGATCTGTTATAAAAACCAGCCTTTTAATGAAATGGAGATGCGCAGCGCCTTTCTCCAGTATTCGGATATTCTTGAGAAAATGGAGAAATCCTTTGAAGTGTACAGTGAAAACACCCGGGATTTCTCAAATCAGGCATGAAAATGCCCTTTTACTTCTTATACCGTTTTACTTCTCATACCCTGTTACTCTTCACAGACCTGGATGTCCTCCTCATACCCCTCTACCCTCCGGTCTGTGAGGATGATCCCGCTGCCGAAAGGCGCGAAGGTCACTGCACTGATATTTCCGAACTTCGTGGCATCCGCCAGGACGTATCCGGTCAGACACTGTTTCATGGCAGTGCGCTTCACCTGTGCTTCCCCCACGTCCGGAGTTGTGAATCCGGTTTTTCTGGTGATTCCGTTCGTCCCAAAGAACCCTTTTGTAAAGTGATAATTAAGGAGTGTCTCTATCGCCTGGGATCCGATCACTGCTTCTGTGGAGCTCTTCAACTCTCCGCCCACAAGAAACACCTGATTTCCCTGGGCTGCCAGACGCTGTGCATGAGCCACTGCATTTGTGACGAATGACGCTTTCTTCCCTGTGAGGAATTCCAGCATATATCCGGTTGTCGTCCCCGCGTCCAGATAGACGAAGTCCGTATCCTGAATCAGGGATGCGGCATACCGGGCGATCCGGATCTTCTCCTTCTTCTGTACTTCCACCTTCTGAGCCACTGTGGGCTCAAGCATCACATAGGAGCTGTCCAGCGCGACAGCTCCTCCAAATACTTTCGTCAGTTTTCCCGCACGGTCAAGTGCCGTGATATCCCGGCGCGCAGTAGATTCGGAAATGCCGAGAAGTTCTGTAAGTTCCGCCACCGTGATGCTCCGTTTCTCTTCGAGCAGGGACAGAATCTTTTCAAAGCGCTGTTCTGTCAGCATATCGTACCCCTCTTTTTTATTATTTCTATCAACAGTCCTATGAGCTGAGCGCCCGTCAATGAGTAAAACAGCGGCGGAAGCCGCAATAAGCACGAAGTGCGGTTTTACGAATGGCGCGGGCTGAACTGTTACGCTTATTGTTACTATTCACAGTAACTGCTTATTTCCTCTATTGTACGCCAGATCTTCTGATCAATCTACCTTTTTCTTTAAAATTCCAAGCAGAACCGCAGAAACAATCGTTCCCACCACAAGGGCAATCAGATACTGAACCGGATTTTCCATCACAGGGATAACGAACACTCCGCCGTGAGGCGCCATCAGCGTACATCCAAACGCCATGGACATCGCTCCCGCCACAGCCGATCCTGCGATGCAGGCCGGGAGGACGCGGAGAGGATCAGACGCCGCAAACGGGATCGCTCCCTCTGTGATAAATGCCAGTCCCATAATGAAGTTGGTCGGCCCGGACTCTCTCTCTGCTTTCGTAAATTTATTTTTAAACAGCAGGGTTGCCAGAGCGATTGCACACGGTGGCGTCATTCCTCCGATCATAACAGCTGCCATGATATCATAATTTCCCGCCGCAATAGCTGCCGTACCGAAAACATATGCCGCCTTATTGAACGGGCCGCCCATATCCACGGCCATCATGCCGCCCAGGATCAGTCCCAGAACTACCTTACTCGTGCCTCCCATATTGGAAAGTCCTGTGTTCAGCGCCGTATTGATGCCTCCCATAATCGGTTCCACCGCGAAGTTCATCAGGAGTCCCATAATCAGAATCCCCAATACCGGATAAAGGAGCACCGGGGCAATCTTCTCGATCGCCTGAGGAAGTTTTGCACACACTTTGCGGAGAAGAACGATGATATACCCCGCCGCAAAACCGGCCACAAGAGCCCCGAGGAATCCTGACTTCCCGCCGGAAGCAATCATACCGCCCACAAATCCGACCGCAAGCGCGGGCCGGTCGCCGATCGCCATGGCAATAAAGCCTGCCAGCACCGGAAGCATAAATCCGAACGCCGTATCTCCGATTCCTTTAAACAGCGCTGCAGCCGGTGCAATTGCTCCGAAAAGTGATCTCTCGTCCGCCGGAAGGGAATTCAAATCCACGCTGAGGCCGTCGATCAGAAATGCGATGGCAATCAGGATACCGCCGCCGACTACAAATGGCAGCATATGTGAAACGCCGTTCATAAGCTGAGTGTATATTTTATGGCCTATACCGCCGGATTTTCCTCCGCCCGATGCAGAAGAGTCCGCCCCTCCGGTTCCGTGATACACCGGAACATTTCCGGATATGGCCTGCTCTACAAGCTGGGGCGCCTTGCTGATTCCGTCCGACACCTGGCAGATGATTACCTTCTTTCCGTCAAAACGCTCCATCGGCACCTGGGCGTCCGCCGCTACGATAATGCAGTCCGCACTTTTGATCTCCTCGTCTGTCAGGACATTTTTCGCACCGCCCGAACCTCTTGTCTCGATCTTCACGAAACAGTTCTTCTCCTTTGCCGCTTTCTCGATTCCTTCGGCCGCCATATAAGTGTGGGCGATTCCTGTCGGGCACGATGTAACCGCCAGGATCTTAAATCCTTCGGCTGACGTCACATCCGCGCTTGCAAGACGCTCGTCGATATCTCCCTGCTCCTCGTCCGCCCGGTCGATCACTTCCAGGAATTCATCTACGTCCTTCGCATTTCTCAGGGCGTCCGCAAAACCTTCGTCCATCATAAGCACTGACAGCTTGCTCAGTACATCCAGATGAATATTATCTTTCGTATTCGGCGCCGCGATCAGAAACATCAGCGTCACCGGAGCCCCGTCCAGTGCGTCGAAGTCCACACCGTCCTTTATCACCATCGCCGCAAGTCCCGGTTTTGTCACAGCGTCGCACTTTCCATGGGGAATCGCAATCCCTTCACCGATTCCCGTGGTGCTCTCATCCTCACGCGCATATACCTGTGCACGGTACGCTTCTCTGTCGTTGATCTTTCCGCTCTTCACCATCAGATCAACGATCTGGTCCAGAGCTTCGCTCTTTGTCTTCGGAGTCCCTGTAAGAGATATGCTCCTTTTGTCCAGCAGATCCGTAATCCTCATTTTTCAATCCTCTCTTTCTTTTCTTATACGAAATCGTAACAGTTCAGCCCGCGATCTTCTCATACAGCTCAAGGATCTCTGTCTTTGACGCCAGATTCTCGGAAAACGCGCTGGCGCTCCCCGCCGCTACTCCCATATAAAATGCATGCCTGTAGTCCTTCCGCTCCATCCATCCGGCCAGGAATCCGGCCACCATAGAGTCCCCCGATCCCACGGCATTGACAAGCGTTCCCTTCGGAGCCGGCGCGCTGTGCACCTCGCCGTTCTCTGCCACGAGTACAGCTCCCTCTCCTGCCATGGATACAAGAACGTTTCTCGCTCCCATCTCCTGAAGCTTTACCGCGTAGGGAACCGCTTCCTCGCGTGCCGTAATCCTGACGCCGAACAGTTCCCCCAGCTCATGATTGTTCGGCTTGATCAGGAAGGGATGGTATTTCAGAACATTCCTGAGCAGAGCACCCGTTGCATCTACGAAGAAGAGCACTCCACGACCTTCCAGCCGCTCCATGATCCGGCTGTACATATCATCCGGCATGGACGCCGGAATGCTCCCTGCCAGCACGAGCACATCTCCTTCTCCCAGCACATCCAGCTTTCTCATCAGCTCCTCGACCTTGTCAGCGGCGATCTCCGGCCCCATTCCGTTAATCTCGGTTCCGTCAATGCTTTTCAGCTTTACATTGATCCGGGAAATCCCCTCCGGGATCTGAATGAAATCCGATGGAATTCCAAGCTTCTCAACCTCTCTTACAATCTCCTCCCCGGTAAATCCGGCAACGAATCCAAGCGCAGTGCTTGAAATTCCCAGATTGTTTAGAATCGTCGATACATTAATTCCCTTTCCCCCGGGAAGGATCAGCTCTGAACCCGTCCGGTTCGTAAGTCCCAGCTTAAACCCGTCAACTGAAACGATATAATCAAGGGATGGGTTAAATGTAACTGTGTAAATCATCTCTCCTGCCTTCCTTTCTCTCTTTCTGCCATTATTATACGATCATAGTCGATCAAAATCAATCAAAATAATTCACATATTTCACGATTGATTTTGGTGTAGTTTGCACAAAAATAAAGTTTTTATGCATATATCAGTAGATGTCAGTCAATATTCATCAATAAAGAAATCCTGTAAAGAAAAAACCGGTCACACGATTGTGAAACCGGTTATCTGTTTACTGAATTTCCTGTTTACCACGACAGGATTTCTCCTGTGATCTGTCTCTTCTTTTCCTCTGTTCTGTCAAACAGCACCACTCTTCCGTTTCCGATGCAGTTTTCCCAGCTCAGGATATCCGCAGGCGCCTGTATTTCCCGATGGCACAGAAAGAGTACATACTCTCTGCCTCCGCAGATGATCTGCAGCCCTTCCGCCTCTTTCATATCCCGGAGCTTTCCGCTCTCTCCTCCAGAGAGCGCAATTCTCTTTATGTAGGCCGGATGCGCCTTTCCTTTTTCGCCTCCATTTATCACCGTGATTTTCCGGCAGAATCCCCGGCCGGTCATTGTCCCTTTCCCGGTCTGCTTCGAATGCTTCTCGTTGTAACTGCAAGACTGTTCCGTATCCAGAAGTTCCCACGCTTCCTCCGGATCTGGGGACTGGAGCCACGCTTCCGTCTCCCTGCCCTGGAAATGGATTCCCGAAGTGCCATTTTCCGCATGGTACAGACTGGCGCTTCCATTTCCATCAAAGTGGAAATAAGACTCATATGTATGATTTCCGCTGGAATGAAAATCATCCGCAATAATGTAAAGCTCCGGATGAATGGCGATCACCCGGCGGTTTACAATCACACCTTTCTCCCAGTATCCCAGATGGCTTCCCTCAACAAAATCCGCGTACTTTCCTTCATAATACTGCTGTTTCATGCAGGTACAGAGAGTTTTATAATCCCATGTGGATTCACACTCTGAAAAGCTCTCTCCGTCCACAACCACTGTATTATGAGCCGCGGCTTCCTTGAATTGAAAACGCTCCGGGCTCTCCATATAAGTGTATCTTCCCGAATCCGTAAGTATATTTTCTCCCCGGATTACAAGATCCACGTGGAGCTTGTCCGCGTGTCCATGGCCTCCGCCTGTGTCCCCACAGCGGAAATGGAGCAGGCTGTCCTTCTCCTCCCAGCCGCTTCTTAAATAGTAATTTCCTGAAAACGGAAGCTGCGCTGATACAAAATCCGGCTGCACAATCTCCAGCTTTTCATACTCCATACAGCCCTGCCATCCATATTTCCACGCGCTGTCGTAGTCCAGCCGCCCGTATCCTCCTGATTTCAACATCCCATCGCTGAAAATATACGCTCCGGCCGTAATCTGATCTCTCAAATCAGTCGCGTCGCTGTCTCCCTGTGCAAACTGCGTATGATCAGGACATTTCCACTGATAGTTTACATAAGCCATTTTCTTCGCCGTATCTTCCAGCACATCCGGCATATCAATTCCCGCTCTCCTTCCATAATAGAGAACGGTCAGATAACAGTGATATACTTCATTGTGATACATCGGCGACTGCTCCCACTGCGCCCCGTCGGGAAGCACCTGCACACGCGCCGTCTGCTCAAGACGCCGCAGCGCCTCTTCTGCCGCCTCCTCCGAGCCCGGAATCACAAGGGAAAACAGAAACAGGCCGCAGGACTCAATCACGCCCCAGTTGCTGATATATTTGCGGGGTGAAAAGGACTCCAAAAGCCGCTTCTGATGCTTCTTTATACATGCTTCCACCTCCCCGAGAAATCCTTCCGTAACAGAAGGACTTCCAATCACAAGCGGAAGGGAGGAAAGCCACGTCTCGGCGCGAATCGCAGCCTCAAGAGTACGCCACGGCCCGTCGTCCAGACTTTCCCGCACACCTTCATCCGCCCTCTGCATCCAGTCACTCATAAGCCGCACATAATTTTCCGCATACTTCTCATCCCCCGTCATCCGGTAAGCCTGCGCAAGACTCACCAGAAAACGGTGCCGGTTGAACTGCCAGAGAAATTCCCTGTCTCCCGCCGGAATCAGGCTCCAGTCGATCTCCTTCTCAAAATGCACCGGTTCCCGGGTCCGTTCCATATCCCATGGGAAGTCAAACACAAATGTATTGCCACAGGCATCCTCCGCTGTTCTGACCGCATGATCCACCTCCCCGGGCCAGTATTCTCTGCAGAAGCGGCTTATCTTTTCCACATCGTCAGCCCCGAAGATCTTCTGCATCTTTCTGATCCATTCCATAGTTCTCTCCTCCTGTTTTGCAGGCTGTCTGCCGCCTGCATTACCGTACTTTTCTATATTGAATATTAACTATAGACACGGCATCCCCCAATGTCAATATCTGTGCACATATTGCAATAATTTGTCCCTGTATTTCCGTAAATCCGCCTTGTTGCCACTCCCGAACTGCTTTATAATATTCTCTGATACAATCTAACCGTCCGGTGCACCTGATCCAAATCGGCCTCACATTCTTCCGCTTTGGTCATGCACCGGCAACAGACAGGAGATAAAAGCTATGCAAAGAGAATACGATGCTGTCGTCATCGGCGCAGGCGTGATCGGAAGCGCTGTCGCGCGTGAGCTGTCCCGCTTCCGTCTCCATACTGCCGTGCTAGAGAAAAACCTGGACGTCTGCTGTGAGACAAGCGGGCGGAATTCTGCGGTGGTACACGGCGGATTCGCCTACGATCCGGGCACATTAAAAGCCCGGTTCTGCGTGGCGGGAAACCGGATGATGGACAGCCTTTCACAGGAACTTGATTTTCCTTTCAGCCGATGCGGAAAAGTGCTGGTGGGAAATACCCCGGAAGATATGTGCCAGCTGAAACGTACCATCGAACAGGGAAAGATTAACGGAGCTTCCGGACTTGAGCTGATCGGCCGGGAAGAGCTTCTCAAACTCGTTCCCACGGTCATCGGCGAGTTCGCCATGTGGTCGAAAAACAGCGGGATTCTCGATCCCTTCCTCTACACCATCGCCCTGGCAGAAAACGCATGTACAAACGGCGTGGACTATTTCTTTGACCATAGAGTTGAGGGCATTAACTACTGCCGCGAAACAGAGCGCTACACCCTGCACACGCAGCACGGGGACTTCCGGACGCGATGGGTGATAAATGCGGCAGGACTAAACTGCCGGGAGATCTCTGACATGCTGGGGATCACCGGATACCGTGTCATCGGCTCGAAGGGCAACTATATCATCCTTGACAAAAAGACCGGACACCTGCTCCCCATGCCCGTCTATCCGGTTCCCAGCAATACTTACATGGGGATTCACGTCACGCCCACCGTGGATGGCAATGTCATCATCGGACCGGACGCGGAGAACACGGATAACTTCACTTACTACGGAGTCCCTCAGGACAAAATGGATCTTCTCGCCTCCGAGACGCAGAAACTCTGGCCCCACGTTGACCGGAAAATGCAGATCCGCAACTATTCCGGTATTCTCCCGAAATGGGTGGATGAAAACGGCGTCATCCAGGATTTCAAAATTGAGATCCGGGACGACCTTGCTCCCCGTGCAGTAAATCTGGTCGGAATCGAATCTCCCGGACTGACCGCTGCGGTTCCTATCGCGCAGTATGTTGTGGAGCTGATGCGGGAGCGGGAGGATCTGAAAGACAATCCTCATTTCTGCCCGGAACGCCATCGTCCGAAACGGTTCGCAGAGTGTACGCCTCAGGAGCAGGACGCTTTGATCCGGGAGAATCCGGACTACGGAGAAATCGTCTGCCGCTGTGAAAAGGTCACCCGCGCCGAGGTTCTCGCCGCCATCCACAATCCGCTTCATGTCACCACCATGACCGGAATCAAGTACCGCACCCGGGCAATGATGGGCACATGCCAGAGCGGTTTCTGCCAGATGCGCATCGAACAGATGCTTGAGGAAGAGCTCAAATGCAGCGGCACGGACATTCTCTATAACAGGCAGGGCTCCTGGCTCCTCGCCGGAAACGTAAGGGAGGGACAGTGATATGACAGAACAAAAAGACGCAGTTATCATCGGCGGCGGCTCAGCCGGACTGGCGGCAGCTCTCAGACTGCACGAACGGGGAATCCGGAATATCATCATCCTGGAACGAGAAAAACAGCTTGGCGGTATCCTGCGCCAGTGCATCCACGACGGGTTCGGGCTGAGACGGTTCGGGAAAAGTATCTCCGGGCCGGAATACGCGGAAGCTTTCATACGCCAGGTAGAAGAAAAAGAGATTCCTTTCCTCACCGGAGCTGTTGTCACGGAACTGACTCCGGATAAGCAGGTCACCGCTGTCACCCGCGCCGGGATACGGCATTTTCAGGCAAAAGCGGTCATCCTTGCGATGGGATGCAGGGAGCGGAGCCGTGGCGCCCTCGGCATTCCCGGAGAGCGTCCCGCAGGAGTATTTACTGCAGGAACTGCTCAGGCATATATGAATCTTTACAACCGTCTCCCGGGGAAAGAAGCCGTCATCCTCGGTTCCGGCGATATCGGTATGATCATGGCGCGCAGGCTGACGCTGGAGGGCATCCGGGTCCACGGCGTATTCGAGATCATGCCTTACACAAGCGGCCTGCCCCGCAACCAGGTACAATGCCTGGAGGATTACGGCATCCCCCTTTATCTGAGCCACACCGTAACCGATATCCACGGAGATGCGCGGCTGACCGGCGTAACCGTCGCAGAGGTAGATGAGCACCTGCGTCCCATCCCCGGCACAGAGAAAGAATACTCCTGTGACACACTGATTCTCTCCGTCGGACTCATCCCGGAAAACGGACTGGCAGAGGATGCGGGAATTACTCTCGATCCGCGCACAAAGGGTGCTTTCGCGGATCAGTATTTGCAGACAGAAATCCCCGGCGTCTTCGCCGCGGGAAATGTACTTCACGTTCACGATCTGGTAGATTCCGTCAGCCTGGAAGCGGAGCATCTGGCAGAAAGCGCGGCACAGTATATTATGAACGGAGCTCTTCCCGCCTGTCCCCTGAAAGTAACCTGCGGATGCGGCGTGGGCCATGTAATCCCACAGTCCGTCAGCGGACAGGAAGACGTGGAATTCTCTCTCCGTGTCAGCGGCTGCTACCGGAACTGCACCATCCGCATCCTCCAGAACCAAACGGAGATCGCACATAAAGTAATGCCGAAAGCCATCCCGACGGAGATGATCGAGATGAAAGTCAAAAAGAGCGCCTTTTCGGACAGCGGGGATCTGGAAATATCCGTGGAAGAAAATCCCGCAGCCGAAATGCCGGTAAAAGGGAAAGCGGAATCGGAGGTGAACAAGGATGAATAAGAATTCAAAAAACAGAACCTTCACTTGCATTATCTGTCCCCGAGGCTGCGACATCAGCGCGGAACTCACTGACGACGGCCGCCTTCTCAGCGTGTCCGGCAATTACTGCGCGCGGGGAGAACAGTATGTCCGTCAGGAGATCGAAGCTCCCCGCCGGACCATCTCTTCATCCGTTCCGGTCATCAGCGGGAACGAACCCCTCGCAAGCGTAAGGCTGACAGAAGCGGTCCCGAAGGATATGATCTTTACCGTCATGGAGGAGATCCGCAGACTCAGCGTTCAGGCTCCGGTTAAATGCGGTGAAGTCGTTGTGAAAAATATCTGCGGAACGGGGAGTGATCTGATCATTACAAGGACGGTGGAGCAGCTATAAAGTTCACCAACTTCCGCATGAAAAACGTCCGAAAACAGGGGCGATTCTCAAGACGTATTCTGCGGGGATGGA
>JAHZHF010000088.1 GCA_019420405.1 Clostridiales bacterium | reverse complement strand
CAGTGGACGGGATTACGCACCGGACAGGAGATCCGTTTATTGTCATTGCCACTGAGAACCCGGCCGGATCTGCGGGAACGCAGCTTCTGCCCGAATCTCAGCTCGACCGTTTCATGATCTGTGTCAGCATGGGATATCCGACGGTAGAGGAAGAGGTGGAGATCTTAAAACGAGGGGCAGGAGGGCAGAAGAGCTATATGGACGTCGTCCCCGTGCTTGATGCAGAGGAGCTTCTTGCGATGCGAAGGGACGCGGAGGCGGTTTTTGTCCATGAAAGGGTGTGCCGCTACATTGCGGAGCTGGCGAAGGCAACAAGGGAAAATGAGTGGACAGAGCTCGGGATCAGCCCGAGAGGAACTGTAGCTTTGACCGCTATGGCAAAGGCGTGTGCGTGGATGAAGGGAAGGGAATATGTAGTGCCCGCTGATGTGCAGGAGATGTTCCCATGTGTGGCAGGACACCGTATTTTCCTTAACATGAAGGCGAAAGTAGGACATATGCAGGTGGAGGAGCTGATCCGTCAGATATTGGAAAATGTTCCCGGGCCTGCGGTCAGATCCCGCGGGTAACGCAGGGAGCGGGAGGGGAAAATGATCAAAAGGGTGATCGGGTATGCGGCAGTACTGCTGCTTATGATCTATCTGTTTTTTATGTATGACGACAGGGTGATTTCCGGAATGCTGATCCTGACCGCTTTCTATCCGGTGGTTTCGTTTTTGTATCTGATGTTTTTCCGTGGGAGACTCACCCTGAATTTGAAGCGGGTTCCACCTGTGGGAGAAACGGGGAAAGAGATCCGGGCAGGGATCACGGTGGTGAACCTGGCCTATGGCGCTGCGGTCAGATATGAGATGGACGTCAGAATTGGGAACCGCTATGGATCAGGCGGAAGACGGGAACGGATCAGAGGCACGATAGAGGCGGGAGGAGAGGAGACCTTGTGGTGCAGGTTCGAGACGGAGCTGTGCGGAAGCACAGAGATAAGAATTAAGGAATTCCGTATTTACGATCCTCTGGGAATCTTTTATATAAGAAGAAAATGCAGGGAGAGGGCGGTTGTTAAAATTATGCCGGAATTTGAGCTGCTCCCTGTGGAAATCACGAGGAAAATCAGAGAATTCCAGGCAGAGGCGGAAGAGTATTCCATGGAGCGGAGAGGGGACGATCCCTCGCAGATTTACCAGGTGAGAGAGTACCGTCCGATGGATTCTCTCAGGGATATTCACTGGAAGTTAAGCGTGAAAGAGGACGAGCTGATGGTGAAAGAGCGCAGCTTTCCGCTGGGGTGCGTCGTGCTTGTCTGGATCGATCCAGGGAAGGCGGAATTCACCGCCCAGGGATTCTCTTCCATGGTGAAAAAGGCGGCGGCTCTGTCTGTTACCCTGGCGGAGGAAAAATGCATCCACATGGCGGCCTGGTACGAGGAGCAGAATGAACGGATTGTAAAATGGAGGGTGGCGGATGAAGAAAGTGCCTGCAGCATGATCTGGCATCTGCTCGAGATGGAACCGTGCAGAGATCAGGAGAAAAAGGAGGCCTGCTTTCGTGATGCATTCAGGGGAACGCCGTTCGGCGCCATTGTGACAATTGACGGAAAGGGACGTATGTGGAAAGACGGGGAGGAGACGCAGTTTCTCCGTCTGTGACAGATGCAAAGCAGGGTGTGCGGAAGGAGAGGAGGTGGCCCGGTGAAGCATAAGAACGAAATTCGCATACACAGAGAACGTCATGAGGGGAAAATGACGGCGCGCGGCAGAGGATGTAAAGCGCTGTGTACCGTGCTGAGCATTACTTTGCTGGCCGCGGCCTGGTGGTATGCTATTTTGTCCGTGTTTTCACCCGGGACGGGAAGCGTGCGGCTGTATGCCGCAGTGGCGGCTGTCAGCGCGGCGCTGGTGCTTTTTGACCGGAGATTTGGCGGAAGGGCAGTGATTCCGGTTCTGGCTGTCACACTTGTGTGTGCCGTATCTCTTGGTATGCACCGGGAGTGGGCGGCATATGACGGATTTTTCGGACTGGCCGGTGAACTGATTCGTGAGACGGGAGTTGGGGATGATGCGCTTGCAGCGATTCTGTTCAGTGTCCCGGTTCTGGAAGTGTGGACACTGGCTGTACGGGTGAGGCGCGTGCGGATTCTTGTGGTACTGACAGCTGTCATCCCTTATATTGCGGCAGCCTGTGCCGGCCTGTTCCCGCCCTTTGGCGCCTCTTGGTTTCTGCTTCTGGCTTTGGGCGGGTATCTGATTTTCAGCAGCATGGCGCCGGGGATGTCACAGACATTTATCATCGCGGCGTCCCTGTGTATTCTTGCGGGGATTTCTGCGCTGGCCGGACAGGTTTTGGATCAGACGAGAGAGAAAGAAGACGGCTTTTATCAGGTGGCGCGGGGGAGGATTCACGAGGATTTGATTGGCGGGATTGAACGGACGATCCGCACTCTGTCAGGAAACGTCGCAGAAGAAGAAGAGACGTCAGCAGACGCGGCAGAAGAGGGAGAGACGGCGGAGCAGGAACAGACGCAGAGCGGCGGAGATGAGATGACTCCTGTTTCAGAGCCTGACCGGGCCGGAGACGAAGTCCGGGAAGTCCGGGAAGAACAGGGGGCAGCTTTTGACAGCTCTTCGATACAGACGGGCAGCGCCATGGATGATTTGAAGTCGGTCGGCTCTTTCGTGCCGGACGGATCGGTCAGCCGGGGAGTGATCCTGTCTGAGAGACCGGATGGAACGGTTTATCTGAGTGAAAGGATAGGTGTGGAGTATACTGGAGACTCCTGGGAGAGAGCCGGGGAGGATGGATCCCTGACAGAAGAGAGCGTGGGCGGAGTGCAGAGAGTGACTGTCCGGCCGGAGGACTGTCTGGGCTGGCCGGAGGGGATGGTACAGCTTGAGGAACTCTGCCGGGAGTGGGAGACAGATTCCCTGTTGTCTGTGGAACAGCAGATCGATGAAGCGCTCGGTTCCATGGCGGTTTATGATACGCAGCCGGGGCCGGCTCCACCGGACCGGGACTTCGCAGAGTATTTTCTGTTTGAAAACCATAGAGGATTTTGTGTTCATTTTGCAACTGCTGCTGCGCTTCTGTACCGGATGTGCGGATATCCGGCCAGGTATGCGGAAGGCTACGCGGTTCCGGCGTCTGCTTTTGAGGAGACGGCAGACGAACGGTATGAAGCCAGGATTGACGGAAGCATGGGGCATGCCTGGTGTCAGGTGTATGACGAGTCTTCCGGGGAATGGCTGGATATGGAGCATACTCCATCCGCTGCAGAAAACGGTACGGAGCATGCCGGCGGCGGAGAGGGAGTGACATTTTCAGAACAGGACGGGACTGGATACAGCTACGCATCCGCAGCATTGCGGGTGATCCTGCCGGCAGCCGTATCGGTGTTGCTTCTGCTGGCTGCGGTTTATGCCCAGGCCGGAATCCGCAGAAGGCGTCTTCACAGAGCGATGCATATAAGAAAAGGCGGGCGGGGAATTCTTGCGGTCTTCCGGTCTGTCTTAAAGACTGCAAAATATCAGTCCGGAGCGAAAGAATACGGAGAAGGGTTTCCACCAGAAGCTGCAGTGAAGAGGCTAAAGGAGGAATATCCTGAGATAACAGAAGAGGAATGGGACTGGATGTACGCGGCGGTGATGGAAACGATGTTTTATCACCCGCGGGAAGACCGGGAGACGGTAGAAAAGATGTACCGGATATACCGAAAATTCGCAGAATCTGCATCGGCGAAGATGGGACGTACAAAGAGAATCATCTGGAAATATATCCTCTGAAAACATCGCAAAACGGAAATTGTATACGTGTATACAATCCGAAGCAAATTCTTTGAATACCCCATTGCAAGATACTGTCGAACAATGCTATAATTCAAAGTAGCGTACTTTTGCCTTCGGGCAGGAGAAGAATTGTGAGTAGGTGACTGATTTTGAAGAATAAGATCAAACGTTTTGCCAAAGGAGATTTTCATATACCGCAGCCGGAGATCATCTTTCCGGAAACCCATATTACCATGCGTGTCGGAGAAGGGGAAAAATACAGAGGGAGCTTTTCACTCCAGAACCAGGGGGAGGGGACCATACGAGGCCTCGTATATCCCTCCTCTTACCGCGTCCGCTGTGACGAGCAGGGATTCGACAGCAATCCGGTAAATATTTACTATACATATGACGGGAGCGGCCTGATGCCGGGCCATGTCGAGCATGGGAAATTTACGATCGTCTGCAACGGCGGAGAGTTTGATGTGGCGTTTACCGCGATTATCGAGAAACCCTATGTGATGACGAACTACGGGAAGATCCAGAGTCTGGATGATTTCAAGAAGCTGGCGTTTCGCGATGCGGCCGAGGCTGTGAAGCTGTTCCGCTCCAGGGATTTCTACGAGATCCTGAAATATGAGGACAAGCGGATTCAGGCCCTTTATGACAATATGCGCAAGTGGGAGCTGGATCAGCAGGCGCTTGAGGAGTTCCTTGTGGGATGCAAGCAGAAGGAGAAAATCTTCCTGACGCTGGAGGAGGAGAGCAGGGCTTTCATGTCTCTGACCGAGGCACGCAAGGAAACGTTTACGATTAAAAAGAATACTTGGGGTTACCTGGAGATCGACGTTAAGACCGAAGGGGATTTCCTCATGGTGGAACATACGCGGATCACGACGGAGGAGTTCATCGGCAATTCCTACCGTCTGGAATATTTCCTGGATACGGAGAAGCTGCACAGAGGGAGCAA
This sequence comes from Clostridiales bacterium, assembly GCA_019420405.1. Taxonomy (GTDB): domain Bacteria; phylum Bacillota; class Clostridia; order Lachnospirales; family Lachnospiraceae; genus Mediterraneibacter. The sequence continues at coordinate 5,745 of JAHZHF010000088.1, read as the reverse complement.
CTTCGGAAGGATTATCCTGGAGTCTCCGTATGAGACTCTCACGTATGAGATCGTCGTGGAGAAGGATATCAAGCGGGATGAGGAATACAGAGCCAATGACCGGGAGTTTTCCGGGATTATTAAGAATTACCTGAAATATGAGAGCGGGCGGATGGACCGGGACGACTGGGTGAACGAGGCGGTGCGCAGGATCAGCCATCTGCGCTCTGTGGACGGAAAGAACGAGTTCTACCTTCTGGCCCACGCGCATATCTGTCTGATCGGCGGACGGATGGACGAGGCGAAGGAGATACTGGAGTCTTACAATTATAACCGTTTCGCCATTGGGAAGGACGTGGAGCTGAGCTCCTACTACCTCTATCTGACCACGTTTTTATCCAGTGATTCCATCGGCCAGAGAAAGGTGGCAGAGGAGCTGTCGCGCTCCTTTATGAAGCATCCGGACAGCTGGAAGATCCTGTGCATGCTGGTGGAGATCGACTCCGAGTACAAGATCTACAGCGAGAGACTGCGTGTCCTGGAGAAGCAGTTCTATGAGGACGGTTCCCACAGCATCTGGTTCTACCTCCAGGCGTTCCGCTGCTTTCGGGAGAAGAGTTCTTCCTTAAAGAAGCTGGGAAAATTTGAAGTGAGAGTCCTCCTCTTTGCAGTGAAGCGGGGGCTTATGACAAGGGAACTGGCACTCTACACTGCGAACCTGGCCAGCCAGATGAAGGTCTTTGACCGCCATCTGTACGATGTCCTTGTGCTCTCCTATAAGATCTACCACGAGTCCATGATCCTCACGTCGATCTGTACGCTGCTGATCAAGGGAAACTGTGTGGCGAGCTGCTATTTCAAATGGTATGAAAAAGCGGTGGAATCGGAACTTAAGATCGCACAGCTCTACGAGTTTTATATGGCGTCCGTTGTTCCGGAGCAGTTCCATAAGCCGCTGCCGAGATCAGTATACCTGTATTTTATGCACGGGAATAATCTGGATTTCCACAAATGCGCGTTCCTGTATTCGAACCTGATTACATACGAGGACGAGTCAAGCGAGATCTATGCCCATTACCGGGATGAGATGGAGGCGTTTGCGTGGAACCAGCTCGACCGGAGAAATGTGGACGAGAGGCTGAGGATTATTTACAAGAGATTCGTCGTGGAATCCGCCATGAATCCGGAGCGGATCAAGGCGCTTTACGATGTGTGCCACGCATACTGGATCACGACGAAGGTTCCGAATATGAAATATATCCATGTCATCGCAGAGGATGGCACGATCACTCAGAAAGCGCCCTATCTGGAGGGCGGAGCGAAGGTGTTCCTCTATGCGAAGACAGACCGCCTCGTGTGGGAGGCAAAGGACGGACGGCACTACACGGACTCCATTCCGTACGAGAGCAAGCGGCTTTTCTATGAGCTCAGGTACATGGACATGTGCAGAAAGTATATTAACGGGCTCAGGAGAAACCGGGAAGAGGAGGAAGTTCAGGAGCTGACTCTGGAGATCGTGCATGAGAAGGGCCTGGAGAACTATACGGAAGATGAGATGCTGGGGCTTTGCAGCCGTACGATCCGGGAGAATAATTACGAGAACGACGATTTCCTGACCTATGTCTGCTTTGAACTGTTCCGGAAACAGCAGTATGACAAGGTGATTCTGACGTATCTCGCGAAATATTACTGCGGGGCGACTGCGGATATGAAGATGCTCTGGCGTGAGGCCAGAGATTACGAGGTGCATACGCATAACCTGGGCGAGAGGATCTTAACCCAGATGCTCTTCTCGGAGGAGCTCTTCCAGGAGGCGCCGATTTTTGAGCAGTATTATGCGGAAGGGGCTTACTTCCGTCTCCAGCAGGCATATCTCTCGTATGTGTCGAGGGAGTATGTGGTGGAAGAGAGGAAAATCAGCCGCAGCGTCATCGACATTATCTGCCGGGAGTACGAGAAAGGCGAGGATACGATCGATATCTGCAAGATTGCGGTGCTGAAATACTATTCCGGCAGGGAATATAATCCGCAGACGCGGAAGACGCTCAGGAAGTTTTTACAGGAGCTCTGCGGGAAGCAGATTTATTTCCCGTTCTTCTTATCTTATGAGAAGGAATGGCTCATCGAGCTGCAGCTCTGGGATAAGACTTTGATTGAATACAAGGGCCAGAAGGGCAGCAAGGTTATGCTTTACTACCAGCTCCAGAAAGGGAAACAGGAGTCGGCGGATTATTCCACGGAGGTTCTGACGCCGATGTATGAGAACCTTTATGTGAAGAAATTTGTTCTCTTTGCGAACGAAAAGCTGAAATATTATTTTAAAGAGACAATCGACGGGAATTCTTACCGCAGCGATAAGGAGAGCTGCGTGCGGGACGTGCAGCCGGGCGAACAGGGCAGGTACGGACGTCTCAACGATATCCTGATCGAGAAGAATGAGCAGGAGCGCAAAAAGAAGATGCGCGGCTATGCTCTCGAGGACGCGGTAGCGGCCCATATGTTCGTACAACAGTAAGGAGGTTGCCTTTTACATGGGACAGGGCAGTATTATCGGTTACGAAATAAATGAAAAGACATGCCAGATCAGTTATTTTAACGAAGAGGAGATGGAGCCGGACACCCTGGAGGTAGATACGGATAATTACCAGATCCCGCTGATCATCGGGAAGCTGAGAGATACGTGGGCTTACGGAAAAGAGGCGAAGCGTCTTGTTTCTATCAAGGAAGGCTTCACTGTTACGAGGCTTTTGAGCAAGAGCTTAAACGGAGATAAGATCGAGTTCGGGGAGGAGACATACGATGCAGTGTGGCTCCTGTCCCAGTTCATCCAGATGTCGCTCCAGTCTTTTCCGGAGATCGAGGGAATCGTATTTACCGTTCCCGCGCTGACCGAGGAGCTGGCTCAGATGCTCCGGGGGATCGCGGTGCGGATGAATATCGACAAGCGCCATATCTTCATCCAGGATTATAAGGAGAGTTTCTGCAACTACCTTTTCTATCAGCCGAAGGAACTCTGGCAGTATGACGCGGCTCTTTTCTGCTGTGACAGAAATGAGATCAAGGCTTATATGCTGCGGCGGCTTCGCCCGGGACTGGGCGGCGGTAAGACCACGTTCGTGACGGTGGACGAGGTGGCGAGCGCCCACATGAAGGAGCTGGCCATGGTTTATCCCGTGCTCAACGAGGATAAGGCGAAAGAGGCGGACGCCATGTTCTGCAAGTTTATTGAGAGCGTGTTTGATAAGCGGATCGTCTCGTCCGTCTTCCTGACCGGGGAAGGGTTTGAGAACAACTGGTACCCGAAGGCTCTCCGTGTGCTCTGCAACGGCCGCAGGGCGTTTATCGGAAATAACCTGTACAGCAAGGGAGCCTGCTATACGGCGTATAGAAAACTGTTCATGCATATTGAAAATCCGGTCTATCTTTCGGAAGACAAGCTGACCGATCAGATCACAGTGAATATGAGAGTAGACGGGCAGGAGATGTGGTATCCGATCGTCTCCTGGGGAGCGCACTGGTATGAGTCCAACAATCAGTGGGAAGTGCTGATGGAGGATGTGGAAGACATCGAGCTTCACATTGAGTCTCTGATCCAGGGAAATGTAAAAACAGAGAAGATCTCTCTGGAGAACTTTCCGAAACGGGCAGAGTATTCCATGCGGCTTCAGATCGAGACACTTTTCCTGAATGAGAAGACGTGCAGGATCACGGTGAGAGACGCGGGATTTGGCGATTTCTTCCCGGCCACGGACTTCCATGCGGAGAAGACGATACACTTAGGAGGCAATGATGGGAAATTTAATTCTTTGTCATGACAGACATGCGGCACAGCCTTATGAGATCACGCGGATTCACTGCAGGATCTTCACAATAGAAGAGCTCTGCTATTATCTCTGCAATAACCTTTATCTGATCGACTACACGATCATGAACGGCCAGCTCTGCGACTGGCTGGAGGAAGAACTGGGGATGGACAGCCTGGCGGCGGATCTGCGGGATGTGTTAAGACTGCGCGGCTCTGTGGAAAAATTTGTTCTTACAATCCTGAAATCGTCCAGAATCTACCGGGAGCCGGAGATGATCCGTATCCAGAACGTACTGGAGCATCTGAAAAACCAGAAGGACATCGAGCGCCAGAAGTTTAAAGGCGACAATCTTCTGGAGAGCGGTGAGGTGGAGGAAGCGATCCTCGTATATCAGGCGATCTTGAACCAGGAGAAGGATGAGACGGTAGATGATAAGTTCTATGGGAAGATCTACGCGGGGCTGGGTGCAGCTTACGGGCGTCTCTTTCTCTACCAGGAGGCGGCCCGGATGTATGACCGGGCGTATCAGATCTGCGGGGATAAGTCGCTGATTAAGCCGTATCTGTACGCTTCCTATAAATATATGTCCCTGGAAGAGTATCATATCCTGATCACAAAGAACGAACAGTATATGGAAATCAACGCACAGATGCGCCGGGAGATCGATGAAGTGAAGAAGACCCTGCCGGAAGAAACAGATCCGGGACAGATCGAGAAGTGGAAGAGGCAGCACAGGAGAAGCCATTCCTGAGATGTCAGCTATAAAGTTCAGTAACTTCCGCATGGAAAACATCCGAAAACTATGCCGATTTTCCAAACGTATTCTGCGAAGAGGAAGGACAGCTCTGGATTCCGCTCCAGGGATATAAGTGAAACTAAAAGTTCCAGTGACGGACTAAATACAAGGGCTGACGGTGGACAACTCGCTTCGCTCAGACAATTCCACCATCAGCCCTAACGTCCCTCGCTGGAACTCTAAGTTTCACTAATACCCTTCCGAAGTCATCCATCGCCCTCCTTTCTCTCCGCAGAATTTTTCTTGAAATAGGGCTGTTTTCTGAGTTTTTCAAGACGGAAGTCAGTGAATATATAGCTTCCGGAAGTGTGGCGCGGCCGGAAGATTTTCGCAAGGGGAAGTCTCCAAGCCGCGCCAATTCGCGCTTTACAGCCTATTTAGGGCAATAACACTTCCGTCTGGAAATGCGCAGGAAGCGGAGCGGACGGTTTGAGTATACTTTCTGGGAAAAGGGAACATCGAGCGGCTGTCCCCTTTTCACAGAATACGTTTATCCAAGCATTCCGCCCTGCTTCCGGACGTGCTCAAACGGAAAATGCTATTGATCTAAATAGCTGATTGACACCAGAGAGCCTGTATGATAGAATTCTAAGGAAACTTTACCGTAGTGCAGTGACTCATTGGTAGAGAAAAAAAGTGCAGCCGGTGATCCGGCGTTTGGAGGGTATTATGAAAAGAAAAGTATTAAGTATGTTACTCTGTACAGGTCTTGTGGTTTCCATGCTGGCAGGATGTGGTTCGGGCAGTGGCTCTGACGCCGGAAATGACAGCGGTTCTGATGCGGGAAGCGAGTCTTCCAGTGATATGGAGTATGTGAAAGACAAGGGGACTCTCGTTGTGGGAATTACAAACTTTGAGCCCATGGATTACAAAGACGACAGTGGAGCGTGGATCGGATTTGATGCGGACATGGCGACTGCGTTCGCGGAGAGCCTTGGCGTGGAAGTAGAGTTTGTTGAGATCGACTGGGACAACAAGATCCTGGAATTGGACAGCCAGACGATCGACTGTGTATGGAACGGAATGACACTGACAGAAGAAGTGACAAGCTCTATGGAATGTACGGACGCGTATCTGCAGAACGCTCAGGTTGTAGTGGTTCCGTCGGATGTGGCGGATCAGTATCAGGATACGGACAGCCTGTCAGATTTAAGCTTTGCAGTT
>JAHZHF010000087.1:8328-10487 GCA_019420405.1 Clostridiales bacterium | reverse complement strand
TATGTCTTTCTAAACGTTCCGCCCCGCTTCCGGACGTTTTTGAAGAAAAGTGTTAGTGAACTAAATAGCTGAACTATTACCGCTATTTAGGTAAATATACTGCTATAACTTGCCAATACACTGGTTTAAGTGATAAAATAGTAAGGATTATACGCTGATAATGAATGTTTATTCAGCAGTGAAAGGTGAGAGAGCAGAAGATGACAGGGAAAGAAGCGGTGCGTCAGGCGTTTCTGCAGGGGTTTTATACGGAGTCAGCAGTGTTTCCGGTTTATGTGCCGGGGACAGAATCCGGAACCGTTGCGGAAGCAAATCAGGAGAAGCGCAGGGCGGCAGAGCGGCCACAGACATATAAACAGTCATATAATAAGGAAAATGATCAGGAAAGCTTTCTGGCCGCATCTGACTCTCCGGGCAGTCTCCCGGAGGAGCATGGAAGGGGAAGCAGAGGTCTTGAGTCTCTGTTTGCCCCGGGACTTTTCCTGAAAGACAACAACTGCGACGGGCTTGCGGATGAACTGGATCTGGTAATCTGTATTCCCGACAAGGCGGACAGCTTTGTGCTGGCGGCGGCCTGCAATCTTGCGTTCCGGTTCGGCATGGAGACAACGGCCTTTTCCGGCAGTCTGGTCAGATATACGGAGGAGAGGCGCACGGAGGATCAGAATGTCCTCGTCTTTGAAGCGGGAGAGAACTGCGGGATTTTTTTCGAGAAGGCAGCCGTCCCAGAGAGATACAGGGTGCGGATCACGGGACAGGGAGAGGCCCTGGCGGACTTTGTATCGGATCTGTGCGGCGATTTTCCGCTGCATCCAGAAGGACGGGACTGGGAGAGCGTCCTCAGTGAGATCCGGAGAGCGTTCCGGGGGAAAAATGAGGATGGAGAACTCATTTTCTCTGTCCTTGGGGCAGAGGGGAAGGAGCAGGCGGACGCGTATGTATCTCCTTACCTTGCCCGGAAGGCGCCAATACTGAAAGAACGGTTCCCACAGATTCGTTTTCACGATTACAAGGCCGGGAAGAAGGTTTATGAAAAGAATTATGAGTTCCCCTGGGAGAAGGAGGAATTTGAGCGGATTCTCGAAGAGAAGGTATATCCCTGCCTGAATCCGGGGGATGTGCTGGCAGTGGAGGGGGCTCTGAGCGAAGATCAGGCGGTGAGAGATGAGTTGAGACGCGGAATCCTCGCGCGGGCGGAAGCTGCGGGGGCCAGGGTAGATCACTGCCGTGTCATCTGCGCGTACAAGCAGGGCTATTCCTGGATTCGGGAATCGGTTCTTCCGTCCCTGGAAGGAAAAGAGACGTCTCGTGTGGAGATTGCCTTCACCCCGTTTCTGCCGGAGGGCGTTGAAGAGCGGGACGAAGAGAACGGAGCCCTGCCGTCATATAACAATGTCGGAGCGGGAGACCCGGATGCCTGGTATGATCTCGCCATCCGTCCTCTCCAGGAGCTCTATCCGGTCCGGGATGAGATCGAGAGAGTGCTGGGGATTGAGCGGGATGCGGTTTCATTTACCCGGCGGGACGGAGAGGAATTCTCTTTCCTTTTCCGCGCATGGGACCGGGAAGGACGCCAGATCTGTCGTGAAACGTACCGGACGGAGTACGCGGAACGTCCGTTTCTTGACGCGTTTCCGGAGATGGGAAAGGTGCACCCGTTTACCGGGTATGTACGTGCGTGGATCAATGGGGCGAAGGTGCTTAACGAGCGGATCCGGACAGATCTGGAGCAGATCTGGGATGTGTTCCAGGCGAACGTTCTGCCGGAGTGCACGGCGTATCTGGAGTCCCGTCACCCGGAGGGAATCCGGGCGAAAGACCAGCCTCTGTTCTCGCGTCTTGAGCTGGATGTGGAAGCGAGCGAGCCGGACGAACGTCTGGAATCAAGGGAAGATCTGTTCTCTTCGCTGGATGCGCTCCACGAGGATTTCTATTTTGTGGGATCGGATTACTTTAAAAATTACGGGCTTAAAAAGACAGGAGAGCTTCTTGACGCGCCCGGCCTGATCCTCCCGGTGATTAAGAAGAGAGAGGGAAGGCCGAAGTTCCGCGCAGCGCTCTATGACAGGACAGCGGACGGATTCTGCGTAAAATGCGGGGAAGAGCGCTCCCTGTTTATAAAATCAGTGACCACAGAGGAAGGAAAGAAGGTCGTAACC
>JAHZHF010000087.1:3947-8318 GCA_019420405.1 Clostridiales bacterium | reverse complement strand
GAGACGCTCTGCGGCCTGATCTCGGAGGGGCTTTCTGAGACGTGCCGGCATCTGTCGGGCGTGGATCTTCTGCGGTTTGAGACAGAGGAGAGCGGAAGCGCGGGGAGCCGGATATTTGAGGCTGTGATTCCGCGGTGGAAGGCCGGGGAAAAAGATCTTAAGATTACGGACATTGACCTGATGGAAAACCGTCTGATCGGGTATGATGAATATATGGAGATCATCCGAAAGCTTAAGAGAGTGCCGGGGATCTCGGTTTACCGGGCGGCGCTTTCGTATGAGGGAAGAGAGATCTATGCAATTGAGCTCGCTGCGCGCGGGGAAGGATATGTCTCGAGGACAAAAAGGCTGACGATGCATCCGTCCATGCTGATCAACGCAAGACATCATGCGAACGAGGTGTCCTCCACGAACGGGCTTCTGATCCTTTTGAAAAAGATTCTCACAGAGAAGAAGTATGAGGATCTCTCCGACCGGCTGAATCTGATCCTTGTGCCGATGGAGAATGTGGACGGCACTGCCATCCACTATGAGCTGCAGAAGGAGAATCCTTACTGGAAGCTGCATGTGGCCCGGTTCAATGCAGTGGGGAAGGAGTTCTACAACGAGTATTTCCACGACGATACGATCCATACGGAGGCGGACTGTTTTACGAAGCTGTGGAAAAAGGCGCTTCCAGATATTGTGGTGGACGACCACGGCGTTCCGACCCATGAGTGGGAACAGCAGTTTTCGGGGTACACGTCTCCGTCCTACAAAGGATTCTGGCTGCCGCGGTCACTTTTGTACGGATATTTCTGGTACGTTTCCGACGAGAAGTACCGGAGCAATTATGCGGTTAATAAGGCGCTGGAGGAAGTCGTGGCAGACGCGGTGGGAGCAGATCCTGAAACTGCCCGGTGGAACCGGGAGTGGGCGGATCAGTTTGAGACTTACGCCCATGCGTGGATGCCGGGGCTGTTCCCCGCGGATTATTATAAGGGAATGATCAACTACTGGATTCCTTATGAGAGCGATCCGAATCACCGGTATCCGTCGGTCCGTTTTCCGTGGATTACGACGGTGGCATATACAAGCGAGGTGGCGGACGAGACTGCACAGGGAGAGTATCTGAACCTGTGCGCGCGGACCCATGTGGCCGCGGACGAAGCAGCAATCCGGATGCTGACAGATCAGAGTACATGTGTGATGGAGGATACCTGTCTTCTGGACGGGGATGAAATGACGCTTGCGCTGATCCGGAAACGCCCGGTTGTGATAGATATAAAAGAACCTTAAGAGAAAGGGAGGAAGAGAAATGGAGTATCTGAAACTGATAGGTATTCTCATCGTAATCATTGGATTTGCGCTGAAGAAAGATTCGATTCTTATCATCATGTGCGCTGCGATTGTCACAGCGCTGGTCGGAGGACTTGGGATTGAGGGACTTCTGTCCACTCTGGGACAGTCCTTTGTAGACAACAGAAGTATGGCAATCTTTATTATCGTCATGCTCGTGACAGGAACGCTGGAGAGAAACGGCTTAAAGCAGGCGGCAGCAGACCTGATCCGCAAGGTGAAGGGAGCGTCCGCGGGACTGGTGATCGGTTTGTACGGCGTGATGCGTATGATCTTTGCAGCATTTAACGTAAGCTTCGGCGGTGTGGCAGGATTCGTCCGCCCGATCATCATGCCTATGGCCACAGGAGCGATCGAGGCTTCGGGAAAAGAGCCGAATGAGGAGCACGTAGAAGAACTCAAAGGGATGGCGTCCGGTATGGAGAATATCACGTGGTTCTTCGGACAGGTGCTGTTCGTGGGCGGTTCGGGAGCGCTGCTTGTGCAGTCCACATTAAAACCGCTCGGATACGAGGTGGATCTTCTCGACCTTGCAAAGGTAGAGATTCCCATCGGTATTATCGCTCTGATTGTAGGGATTGTTTACTACTATCTGAAAGACAAGAAACTTACGAAAAAATATTACGGTAATGAGGGAGGAAAGAAATAATGGCATTTTTTATGGACTCTTCCATTACAATTGGAACAAAACTTCTTGAAGTGATCTACATCTTCATGGGCTTTATGGCAATCTATACAGGTGTGAAAAACCTGCGTGACAAAGAAAACAAATCTCCTGTCGGCACATGCATTTTCTGGTGTGCACTGGGAATCGTGATCGCGTTCGGACGCTGGATTCCGGCTACGGTCAACGGTGTTCTGATCGTGATAATGGTGATTCCTGCAATCCTGCAGAAAGTAAAGGTGGGAAAAGTTTCCGCACCTGCGGAGAAAGAAGTTGACAATAATTATAAGAAGATCGGCATGAAGATCTTCCTGCCGGCCCTGATGATCGGTATCTGCGCCATCATCTGCGCTCTGATCCCGGCGATCGGTGCCCTCACAGGATGTGGGATCGGTGTGATTCTGGCGGCAGTGATCCTGATGCTCTATTCACGGGACAACAAACCGACCGTCTTCTTAAACGATTCTGAGAGACTGCTCTCAACCGTCGGACCCTTGAGTATGCTCCCCATGCTTCTCGCAAGCCTTGGAGCAGTTTTCACGGCAGCAGGAGTGGGCGACGTGATTGCGGGCATTGTGGGAAATGTAATTCCCGAAGGAAATGTCAATGTGGGAATCATCGTATTCGCCCTGGGAATGATGCTCTTTACGATGATCATGGGAAATGCGTTCGCCGCGATCACAGTTATGACGGTTGGAATCGGCGCGCCGTTCGTGCTTGCTTACGGTGCTGATCCGGTCGTGATCGGCATGGTGGCATTAACCTGCGGATACTGCGGTACACTGTGCACGCCGATGGCGGCGAACTTCAATATCGTACCTGTGGCCATGCTTGACATGAAGAACAGGATGGGCGTAATCAAAAATCAGGTGCTGCCCGCTCTGATTCTGATCGTTGTGCAGATCGTTTACATGATCATGTTGAAATAACAGGAAGCGAATAAACAGAAACGGAGAGGAGAGAGGAACATGAAAATATTAGTGACGGGATTTGATCCTTTTGGAGGAGAGAGTGTAAACCCGGCATTTGAGGCGGTGAAGCTGCTTCCGGATGAGATTGCGGGAGCGGAAATCGTGAAACTTGAAATACCTACGGTCTATACCCGCAGCGCGGAAGTGGTTGAGGAAGCCATAGACAGGGAGAAACCGGACATTGTCTTAAGCATCGGCCAGGCAGGAGGCCGCTCCTGCATGACAGTGGAGAAAGTGGCCATCAATCTGGCAGAGGCGCGCATCCCGGACAATGACGGGGAGCAGCCCACGGACCAGCCGCTCCGGGAGGACGGAGAGACCGCTTATTTTGCCACGGTTCCGGTGAAAGCCATGGTGGCGAATATGAGAAAGAACGGGATTCCGGCGCATATTTCCTATACGGCAGGGACGTTCGTCTGCAACAGTATCATGTACAATGTGCTCTATCTTCTGGACAGAAAATTCCCGGGAGTAAAAGGCGGCTTTATTCATGTTCCATACGAGAGCTCCCAGGTAGTGGACAAACCGAACGGGACGCCGTTTATGCCGGTGGAGACGATTGCTAGGGCCATTGAATACGCCATCGAGGCAGCCGTCTCGGGAGATACAGAGGTGGAGCTGGCAGCGGGGGAAACCCACTAGTACACCGTTTCGCAAATAACTATACCAAATCGCTTGTCTGCTTTTCCGATTGCACGGGTCAAAAAGCCTCGACGTAGCCCGCTACGCCTACGTTTTTTGATCCGCACACTCGAAAAAGCATTCTGCGCGATTGGTCCAGTTATTTGTCGAACGGTGTACTGGTTTGTGAAACGGTGTACTGACCGCCGGGGGGATGCAAAGGAGGAAGAGCGAGATGGAAGGGAAGAAACTGATCGAGTTTCGGAATATTGTGAAGAGTTTTGACGGCCAGATTGTGCTCAAAGGGGTGAATCTGGACATTTATGAAAATGAGTTCGTCACCCTGCTGGGACCCAGCGGATGCGGGAAGACGACGCTTCTGCGGATTCTGGGAGGATTCCTGGACGCGGATGAGGGCAGTGTGATTTTCGATGGCGAGGAGATCAGTAAGAAACCGCCTTACGAGAGAGAGTTAAATACGGTATTCCAGAAATATGCCCTTTTTCCACATCTGAGTGTGTATGAAAATATTGCCTTTGGCTTAAAGATCAAGAAGATGAGTAAGGACGTCATCGACCAGAAGGTGATGAAGATGTTAAAGCTCATCGGTCTGGAGGGGTACGAGGACAAGAATACAACCCTCTTATCCGGCGGACAGCAGCAGAGAGTTGCGATTGCCAGAGCCCTGGTCAATGAGCCGAAAGTGCTTCTTCTGGACGAGCCGCTCGCTGCTCTTGACTTAAAACTGCGCAAGGAGATGCAGTACGAGCTCAAGCG
>JAHZHF010000087.1:0-3937 GCA_019420405.1 Clostridiales bacterium | reverse complement strand
GCAGGAGGTAGGGATCACCTTTATCTTTGTCACTCATGACCAGGAGGAGGCCCTCACTATGTCTGACAAGATCGTGGTCATGAAAAACGGAGAGATCCAGCAGGTGGGCACGCCCCAGGATATTTATAATGAACCCGCCAACCGCTATGTGGCGAATTTTATCGGGGAGAGCAATATTATCCCCGGAGTTATGCTGGAAGACTATAAGGTGAAGTTCGACGATATTGTGTTTGACTGCGTGGACTTCGGATTCCGGGAGAATGAACCCGTGGACGTAGTGCTCCGTCCCGAGGACATTGACATCGTGGATGTAAAGGACGGGAAACTGACCGGGGAGGTTTTAAGCGTCCTCTTTAAGGGAGTGCACTATGAGATCATGGTGGAGACTGTACCCGGAACGAGCGTTACCGTCAACATGCGCGTCATCCGCAACCAGGACGTTGCCAGTGCGGACGGGAAGGAGATGATCAGCGCCAGCGATTTCTTCGTGGATATTGACGATGTGGAAGACTTAAACGACAAGGAGATCATCGCCATGTCCAACGCCCAGGCGTGGGATGCGCAGAGCGACGAGCTTATCTCTATCGCAAAGGTGGAGTATGATCTCGCGAAAGAGGAGGGGACGTACCCCGTCGTGTTCTCCACCTCCAACGGAACGACTGTCAAGAGAACCATCCATGTGGTGGACCAGCCCTTCGTGAAAAACGAGAAGGCAAACGAGGGTGTTATGGCGTTCAACTTCTTTAAGACTGTGGACGAGATCACAGAGTCTCAGGCGCTTGATACGGACTTAAAGACATGGGCCGGAGCCCAGGGATGGAAGTTAAGCGATGAGAATGAGAGCATTGATTTAAGTGTGGACTATGATTTCGAGCCGGAAAATGTGAAAGAGGGGGTATATAAGATCACTTTCTCAACAACAGGGCGTGAGTTTAAGATCCACACGACAGATTACACGGAGGAGGGAAAAGAGGTGGGACTGACCTTTTTCCCGGAGGATATTCACGTTATGTCCAGGGAGGTATTTTAAATGAAGCGGTTTTCAAAGCTGGCGCTGCCCTACATTGTCTGGGCCGCGCTGATGCTGGTGCTTCCAATGGCGCTGATCGCCCTTTATTCGGTTATGGAGCAGGGAAACAGCATCATTTCCTTTTCTTTTACACTGGATCACTATATCAAGTTTTTTACTGATCCGGATTTCCTGCTGATCCTGTGGAGATCAATCACGATCGCGGTAAAGACGACTATCGTCTGCCTGCTCCTCGGGTATCCGGCAGCATATGTGATCTCGAAGAGCAGTGAGAAGGCCCAGAATATACTGATCCTTTGTATCACTCTGCCGATGTGGATCAACATGCTCGTGCGGACCTACGCATGGATCGGACTTTTAAGCGAGGGCGGCATCATCCAGACCATCCTGGGATTTTTCGGCCTTGGTGATATGGAGCTGCTCTATACAGAGGGGGCTGTGCTCCTGGGCATGGTATATAACTTCCTGCCCTTTATGATCCTGCAGGTACACACTTCGCTGACGAAGATGGATCACTCTCTTCTGGAAGCCAGCGCGGACCTGGGGGCAAATCCGGTGCAGACGTTTTGCAGGGTGACGCTTCCCCTGTCTCTTCCGGGAGTGATCAACGGGATCACACTGGTGTTCCTGCCGGCTGTGAGCTCCTTCTTTATCCCGAAACTTTTGGGAGGCGGCCAGTATTTCCTCATCGGAAATATGATCGAGAACCAGTTTATCACAGTCGGGGAGTGGAATTTCGGAAGCGCCATCTCCATGATCATCGCAGTAATTATGATGCTGCTGATGATGGCGGTGCGGCAGATTGAGATCCGCAACCAGGGCGGAAAGGGGGAGAAAGCGTGAGAAAAGACAGACATACGAAGAAGAACAGCCGTCCTTTCGGCAAGATTTTAATGGTTCTGATGATCGCGTTTTTCTATCTCCCGATCATCTATATGGTTGTATTCTCCTTTAATGAGAGCAAATCGCTGACCAGTTTCACAGGATTTTCCCTGCGCTGGTACCAGCACATGCTGGAGTCAAACGACATGATGACCGCGCTCTATACGACGTTCAGCGTGGCGATTCTGGCGACTCTGGTTTCCACGGTTGTGGGGACGATCGCTGCCATCGGACTTAGCAGCTCGAAAAAAATCATCCGGAATATTATGGAGCAGGTGGACAATCTTCCCATGATGAACCCGGAGATCGTGACTGCGATCGGGTTTATGCTCCTCTTTATCACCTTCCAGGTAGAGAAGGGGTATGTGACCATGCTGCTGGCGCATATTGCATTCTGTATCCCGTACGTGATCCTGTCCGTCATGCCGAAGATCCGGTCACTGGACCCGAATCTGGCGGATGCGGCCATGGATCTGGGGGCGACGCCGTGGAAGGCGCTTACGAAGGTTATTGTGCCTCAGATCATGCCGGGAATCGTCTCAGGCGGACTGATCGCGTTTACCATGTCCGTGGACGACTTCATTATCTCGTACTTCGTGACCGGGCAGGGAGTGAAGAACTTAAGCATCGTGGTGTATACCATGAGCAAGCGTGTAAATCCCAGCATCAATGCGGTGTCCACTCTTGTGGTTGTGATTATCACGCTGGTGCTGCTCGCTGTGAATTTAGGCCCCATGATCGCGGCGAAGAAGAGTGTGAGAACGGAACTTGGAAAGCGCAGAAGGCTCGTCCCGGCAGCAGCAGGCGGCTTCCTTGTGCTCCTCCTGGTGTTTGCGGTGTACCAGGGAAGATCCGGCAGCGGCGATCGGCCCTTCGAGGGTCAGACGCTTCGTATCTACAACTGGGGCGAGTACACCGGAGAAAATATTATCTCTGACTTTGAGGAGGAGACCGGGGCCAATGTGGTGATGGAGAACTTCGACTCCAATGAGCAGATGTACATCAAAGTGGCAAACGGTGAGTCGTATGACATCCTTGTGCCGAGCGACTATATGATCCAGCGTTTGATTGAAGAAGGATATCTGCAGAAGCTGGACAAGTCGAAGATTACCTGTATGGATAAGCTCTCAGACGCTGTAAAAGGGCTGCCCTATGATCCGAATAACGACTACTCCGTGCCCTATTTCTGGGGAACAGTGGGCATCGTCTACGATAAGACAAAGGTGGATATCGAGGATCTTGAGCGGGAGGGATATAATATCTTCCTGGATGAAAAATATAAGGGGGACGTTTACCTCTATGATTCGGAGAGAGACTCCTTTATGATGGCGCTCAAGGCTCTCGGATACTCTATGAATACGGAAAACGAGGCGGAACTCCAGGAGGCTTATGAGTGGCTCGTTCAGTGCGTGGAGACGATGGATACAGAGATCGTGACCGACGAGATCATCGACAACATGGCCCAGGGAAGGAAAGCGCTGGGGCTGATCTACTCCGGAGATGCGACTTATGTTATGGCAGAAAATGAGGACATGGGATACTTCATGCCCGAGACGGGAACGAACCTTTGGTCCGACGCCATGGTGATCCCGGCGAACGCGGAGAATCCGGATCTGGCGCATGCGTTCATCAACTACGCCAGCGATTATGACGGGGCTTATGACAACTCAAGCTACGTCGGCTATACTTCTGCAAACCAGGAGGTTATGGACGTTCTCTCCGGAGAGGGCGGGGACTATGAAGGAATCAACGCCTATATCCCGCGGTCGGATAATGAGAACGATGAGGTGTTCGTATATAACGCAGATACGAAGAAAATTATCAGTGATCTGTGGAGCCGGGTGAAAATCGCGGCAAGTAATGCGGATTAGTGTTGCAGCTATTTAGTTCAATAACGTTTTCTGTCAAAATGCATCCGGAAGTGGAGCGAAGTTTTGACAATATGTATTCTGTGAAAAGGGGACAGACGTTCGATGTTCCGTTCCGGAATCCGGAAAATCTAACAGGCCGAAGAGATGTTTAAGA
>JAHZHF010000086.1:5974-10516 GCA_019420405.1 Clostridiales bacterium | reverse complement strand
GTTTCCCTTATCCCCTGGAGCGAAGCCCTGAGCCGTCCTCCATCCCCGCAGAATATGTCTTGAGAATCGTCTCTGTTTTCGGACGTTTTTCATGCCGGAGTTAATGAACTAAATAGCTGAACAGTAACGAAGAAACAGTGATGCACGACGTTCTGAAATGTGATATAATAGCGCAGTTAAACTGTTATGCTGAATTTTATTACAGGGAGAAGAGTATGGACTTTTACAAGATTTTCAGATCGGGACGTCTGATCACAGACGGGGCGATGGGAACTTATTACAGAGAGAAATTCGGGAGATCGTCAGGCGCGCCGGAGCTTGCAAACCTGACCGAACCGGAGAAGATCGAAGCGGTTCACCGGGAGTATATCGAAGCCGGAGCCGATATTATACGGACGAACAGTTTTTCGTCAAACGTACAGACGTTGTGCAGCGAAGCGGCCGGCCGGATGACGCGGGCGGAGCAGCTTAGTGCCGTATACGAAAATGTGCTTGCATCCTGCCGGATTGCGCAGGCGGCAGTGGAAAACGCCGGGAACAGGGAGAAGGAGATATACATAGCCGGGGATATTGGCCCCATACCGGAACACGGAGATTCCGGGGAACAGGATGAGGAGATATTAGAAGAATATCAGACGATCGCCCGGGCGCACCTGGACGCGGGAATCCGCCTGATCTGGTTTGAGACATTTTCAGATTTCGAGCGGATTCTTCCCGTGGCAGAGTGGATACGGTCCATGAGTGACGCCTTTATTATGGCCAGTTTTTCGGTGAATGTGTTCGGATATACGAAGACGGGACTTGGGATGAGAGAGCTGATCAAGACGGCACGGGAAAGCGGTCTGATCGACGGGATCGGCTTCAACTGCGGCGTGGGCCCCTCTCATCTGGGCCGCCTGTTAAAGCGTCAGGAGCTGGGGGATATGATCGTATCTGCGGCGCCGAACGCCGGATATGCTGACCGGATTGAAAACAGGATGGTTTACCGGGATAACGGAGGATATTTCTGCGAGGCTATGGAAGAGATCGCGGGACTGGGCGTCAATATCATCGGGGGATGCTGTGGAACAACGCCTTCCTATATCAGAAGACTGGCACAGTCTGAAAAGATCAGGGCAGAGGTAAAGCGTGCCGCGGACCGGCCGGAACAGCGTGCAGAGTCGGAGATCCGCTATGATAACAACCTGTTTATCCGACGGCTCTATTCAGGGGAGAAAGTGATCATTGCCGAGCTGGATCCGCCCTTTGACGGGAATGATAAGAAGATGATGGACGCTGCGGCGGTATTAAAGGAAGCGGGAGTCGAAGTGATCACCTTTTCTGACTCTCCGATGGGGAAGATGAGAGCCTCGGCGTGCATGTCCGCGGTGAAAACGGCGAATCAGGTCCAGATTGATACTATGCCCCATATCGCATGCCGGGACAGAAATGCAATCGGACTGGGTTCGGAGATACTGGGTGCCTATATGAATGGTATCAGGAACTTCCTGTTTGTGACCGGAGATCCGGTACCGTCAGGGGACCGGGGAAGTATCTCCCCGGTTTATGACCATCATTCCGTCACCCTGATGAACTATGTCCGGCAGATGAACCGGGAACACTTTTCGGAAGACCCGATCGCTTACGGCGGCGCCCTCAATTACGGCAGGAAAAATATTGACGCGGAGATCAGGCGTATGCAGAAGAAGTGTGAGGCTGGGGCTGCTTTTTTCCTGACGCAGCCTATTTATTCTGATGAGGATATCGAGAGGATACGATACATCAAGAGCCGGATCAGCACGAAGATCATCTGCGGGATCATGCCTCTTGTCAGCTACAGAAACGCGCTGTTTATGAAAAATGAGATCACAGGTATCAACGTGCCGGATGAGATCATCGCACAGTATGACAGCGGCATGAGCCGGGAAGAGGCACAGGAAGCCGGCGTCCGGATCGCGGCCGAGATCGCGGAGAAGCTTTGGAGCACGGCGGACGGATACTATTTCATGGTGCCCTTTAACCGGGCGGAGATGATCGCCCAGATTCTGGAGAGGATGAGGGGATGACTTTAAACCAGCTAAATTACATAATTACCATAGCAGAATCCGGCTCCATTAATAAGGCGGCGGAACAGCTCTACCTCTCTCAGCCTTCTCTGACAGGAGCAGTTCAGGATCTGGAGAGAGAGCTTGGGATTACGCTGTTTCACCGCAGCGGGAGAGGGGTGACGCTGACGGGAGACGGGGCGGAATTTCTCCTGTATGCAAAACAGCTTTACGGACAATATGAGAATATTCTGGAGAAGTATGGGAAAAACGGCTCTCTTAAGAAGAAGTTCGGCGTCTCGACCCAGCACTATTCTTTCGCGGTGAAGGCGTTCGTCGAGATGGCGAAAGAGTTCGACATGTCAAAGTATGAATTCGCGATCCGTGAGACCAGGACTGCGGAGGTGATCCGGGATGTGAGCACAATGAAAAGCGAGATCGGCGTGCTCTATCTGTGTGATTTTAACCGGAAGAGTCTGGAGAAAATGCTGCGGACGGCGGGCCTTGAGTTCCATCATCTGATCGAATGTCAGGCTTACGTGTATCTCTGGAAGGAACATCCGCTGGCGAAAGAGGAGTCGATCAGCTTCCGGCAGCTTGAAGAGTATCCCTGCCTTGCTTTTGAGCAGGGGGATAACAGCTCCTTTTATCTTGCGGAGGAGATCTTATCTGACAATGAATATCCGCAGATTATCCGGGCGAATGACCGGGCGACTATGTTAAACCTGATGGTCGGCCTGAACGGGTATACGCTCTGTTCCGGGATCATCTGTGAAGAGCTCAACGGGAATCAGTTTGCGGCGGTTCCGTTCCGGGACGACGAGGAGAACAGAAACAGCACGATGGAGATCGGGTATGTTGTCCGGAAGAATACGTTTCTCAGCAGGATGGGAGAGATCTATGTGCAGGCGCTGAAGCGCTGTCTGGGAATCCGGGGCGGCTGTGAATAGTTGCAATCCGGGACATTCACTGAAAACCACATCCGGTTATAGGTTCAGCCTATAGCCGGATATTTTTTTTGCGTATTAGCGGAAACGGCTGCAGTGTGATAGGATAGCGTCAGAAACCACAGGATAGCAACAGAAACCTAAGGGAACAGTTCAGACATCAGGAGGAATACATCATGACAGATATCAGAAATTCAGAAAACTGGGGATTTGAGACGAAACAGGTTCATATCGGGCAGGAGCAGGCAGATCCGGCGACGGGCGCACGGGCGGTTCCCATCTATGCATCCGCTTCTTTTGTGTTCGATGACTGCGCCCATGCAGAGGATCTTTTCGCATTAAAGCAGGCGGGAAATATATACGGAAGACTGACGAACCCCACGGAGGACGTGTTTGAGAAGAGGATTGCAGCTCTGGAGGGAGGAACGGCGGCTCTGGCGACGGCGTCGGGAGCGGCAGCCATCACCTATACGTTTCAGGCGCTGGCAAAAGCGGGGGAGCATATTGTCGCATCGAAACGGATCTACGGCGGGACGTACAATCTTCTGGCGCATACTCTGCCGCTGACCAGCGGAATCACAGCGACCTTTGTCGATCCCGATGAGGAGGGCGCGTTTGAGGCGGCGATTCAGGACAATACAAAGGCGATTTTCACGGAGACGCTGGGAAATCCGAACTCCAATGTGGCGGATCTGGAAGCGCTGGCGCAGACTGCGCACAGACATAAGATCCCGCTGGTGGTGGACTCTACATTTGCCACGCCATATCTTGTCCGCCCCTTTGAGTACGGTGCTGATATTGTAGTGCATTCCGCAACGAAATTTATCGGCGGGCACGGCACGGCGCTCGGTGGAGTGGTCGTTGAAGGCGGAAGTTTCGACTGGAAGGAAAGCGGGAAATATCCGTGGATTTCAGAGCCAAACCCGAGTTATCACGGAGTTTCATTCGCGGACGCGGCGGCAGAAGCAGCGTTTGTGACATATATCCGTGCCGTTCTTCTGAGGGATACGGGGGCCTCGATTTCTCCCTTCCACGCCTTCCTCCTCCTTCAGGGTGTGGAAACGCTTTCGCTCAGAGTGGAGCGGCATGTGGAAAACGCGCTTAAGATCGTGGAATATCTGGCGGCGCATCCGCAGGTGGAGGCGGTGCACCATCCGGCGTTGGAAACCGAGCCCACCCATGAGCTGTACCGGAAATATTTCCCGAATGGAGGCGGATCGGTCTTTACGTTTGAGATCCGGGGAGGGGCGGACGATGCGAAGAAATTCATTGACCATCTTCCGGTTTTTTCACTGCTGGCCAATGTGGCGGACGTAAAGTCGCTGGTGATCCATCCGGCGACGACCACGCACAGCCAGTGCACGGAGGAGGAATTAAAAGAGCAGGGGATCCGGCCGAACACGATCCGTCTGTCCGTCGGGATCGAGAAAGCGGAAGATCTGATCGCGGCCCTTGAGACTGCCTTCGCGGCGTGCAGAGAGGACTGAGCTGTAATGATTATGCACCTGGTGCATACTGGTCTGCCGAATAGGTATTGTACTTTTCAGAGAGAGCATACTATAATATTCTGT
>JAHZHF010000086.1:0-5964 GCA_019420405.1 Clostridiales bacterium | reverse complement strand
TGTAAAGGTAACAGTTTATCTATAGCGCTGAACTGTTACTGTAAAAGGCGGCGGCCGGGAAATCCGGGCGCGTCATTACAGAAAGGAGGCAGCCCTCCTGAACGAAGAGAGGGCGATGAATTATGAGAAAAAATTTTGGGGCAAAGCCGTTTTTATTTCCGCAGCCGGTTATGATCATCGGCACTTACGATGAGAATGGAAAGGCAAATGCGATGAACGCTGCATGGGGCGGAATCGTAGGTTCCAATGAGATCATTGTTGACCTGGGAAGCCATAAGACGACGGATAATATCATGCTTCATAAGGCGTTCACGGTCAGCGTCGGAGACGTGGAGCATATGACAGCCTGCGATTATGTGGGGCTTGTATCTGCGAACAAAGAGGAGAATAAGATGGAGAAGGCCGGATTTACGACGACGGAGAGCGCCTTTGTACATGCTCCGGTGATCAATGAGCTCCCGCTGACTCTGGAGTGCGAGCTGAAAGATGTGATCGGCGGATCGAAATTCATCGGACGGATCGTAAACGTAAGTATTGACGAGAGTGTCCTGGGAGACGACGGGGAACTCAGCCTTGAGAAATTCAGCCCGATCACTTACGATACAGTGCATTACGGATATTACCGTCTCGGAGAAAAAGTGGGAAATGCGTTTAAAGACGGAGCCGCTCTGAAATAAACTGGCGTAAAGTTCTTGCGTTTTGAAAAATGAATATGATATACTGGCGTCACGTCAGCGGTATCTGACTGGAGTGACCAGCTACAGGAAAAAGAATCCTGCTTTGCAGGATTCTTTTTTAAGAATACGGTTAGGGAAAACTAACTTCCTGGAAGATGAGCTGACGTCAGTCATCGAGAGAGAACTTTGCATTTATCCTTGCTGACTGACCTGTTAATGTAGAGAAAATAAGGAGGAACATTTTATTATGAAGAAGAGACTTCTGACAGTGATATTATTGGCGGCTGTATTATTCCTGTTCGCTGCGCACGGAAGCGCATCCGGGGACATTCAGGCAGAAACGTCTGCGAGCAGAAAGATCACCGGGGAAGAGTAAACTTCCGGGAATGCCAAATCAGACCGGATATGAGGCTATCGGCATATTAAGGATTAAGTATGCGTTCAGGTTATAGATTTCTGCTGAATCGGCATTGTACATTTCGGGAGAAATATATGAATGAGAAAGCTGTGGGAGAGGCAGTCAGAAAATGCGGAGTGCCGCGAGAGGAACTGTTTATCACGACAAAGCTCTGGATACAGGACGCAAGCTACGAGGGAGCGAAGGAGGCAATCCAGACATCCCTTGACAATCTGGGACTTGATTACCTGGATCTGTATCTGATTCATCAGCCTATGGGCGATTACATCGGCGCATACCGCGCGATGGAAGAGGCATACAAAGAAGGAAAACTTCGTGCAATCGGCGTACGTAACTTCTATCCGGCACGTCTGGCAGACTTCTGCGAGACAGTAGAAGTAAAACCGGTGGTAAACCAGGTGGAGCTTCATCCGTTCTTCCAGCAGGAGAATGCTCTTTCACTTATGAAGGAGTACGGAGTGGTTCCTGAGGCATGGGGACCATTCGCGGAGGGCAATCACGGGATCTTCACCCATCCGGTTCTGACAAAGATCGGAGACAAATACGGAAAGAGCGCAGCACAGGTGGCGCTGAGATGGAATGTCCAGAGAGGAGTCGTAGTGATTCCGAAATCCGTGCACAAAGATCGTATGGAGCAGAACATGGATATCTGGGATTTCAAACTCAGTGATGAGGATATGGCAGAGATCGCGAAGCTGGATATCGGCCACAGCGAGATCGTCAACCATGATGATCCGGGATTTGTGAAGATGCTTCATACAATGAAGGTTCATGAGTAACCGCCGCGGACAGATACTGGAGGAGGAAACGGGCACCCGGCATTTCTCTGCGGCAGAGGCCGTCCCAGAAGCCGATCTGAGAGTAGAGAAGGAATGTCTGTCCGTCAAGGTCTCTTAAGTAAAGCCCCTCTGCGTCCGCCAGAGGATGAACCGGAGGAAGGAACACGAAGAGATGTTCACTCTCGACCGGGACAGAATAAAACTCGTTTTTATCTGGCTCACGGTTGAGGATGGCAAGCTGGTACTTGTTCTCTCTTAAGCGCTGTTCCAGGTCAGGATCTCCGGTCACTTCCGTGGAGATCGTCATCCCGTCATAGAGGCGTGAGAGGAGAGAGACAAAGTCGGGGATCAGGATGGGCGTGCATGAGCCCAGTGAGATCGTGCGCTGTTTGCGGTCGAATTCACGGATTTGTTCAATCATGGAAGATTCCTGCATGAGCAGGCTGCGGGCATAGCGCACGGTCAGCTCTCCGTTTTCGTTCAGTGTGAGCCGGCTCTTCTGACGGTCAAAGAGCTTGTGAGCAAGATCAGCAAAGGAAGGGGAAATGTGAAGGATCTGGATACGATCCGGGAGCTGGCGGGGACAATGAGGCTGACAGCATTATGCGGTCTGGGTCACTCCACAGCAG
The DNA here is from genome assembly GCA_019420405.1 of Clostridiales bacterium. Taxonomy (GTDB): domain Bacteria; phylum Bacillota; class Clostridia; order Lachnospirales; family Lachnospiraceae; genus Mediterraneibacter. The sequence continues at coordinate 3,461 of JAHZHF010000086.1, read as the reverse complement.
TGCCTGTTTTGACAAGCCTTCAGAATTTTATGGATTCGTACTTGTATTATATTGACAAAGATCCGTGTGAAGTATGTTCAAAAGCCGGAGGTGAGTATTATGATTAATATAACAATAGACGGACAGAAGCTGTGTGTGCCGGAAGGAACCACGATTCTGAATGCGGCGAAAAGGGCGGATATTAAGATCCCAACACTTTGTCATCATGAAGACCAGACAGTGAAGGCAGTCTGCCGGATCTGTGTGGTAGAAGTGGAGGGGCAGAGACTTCTTCCGGCGGCATGCAGTACGCCTGTTGCGGAAGGCATGGTCATTCGCACAGCTTCTCCGAAAGTCATTAAGGCGAGGAAGAATATCATGGAACTGATCCTGGCGCGGCATCCGCAGGACTGTCTTGTATGTTCGAAAAACGGAAATTGTGATCTTCAGAATATTACCAGAGATTTGAATATGAATCGGCCGATCCGGTATGAACTCCAGCCGAGGGAACAAAGGTTTGATGATTCATCGCCGTCTGTCGTTCGCGATATGAGTAAGTGTATCCTCTGCAACCGGTGTGTAGAGGCGTGTTCGCAGGGGCAGCAGATATCAGTTATGGGGAAAGAGAACAGAGGGTACCATACGGTTGTCGTGCCTCCGTACGGAAAGCTATTGACAGATACAAGCTGTGTAAACTGCGGACAGTGTATTCAGGTATGCCCTGTGGGTGCGCTCTCAATTCATGATGATACGCAGACTCTTTATGAACAGCTCGGATCCGGAAAGAAAGTTGTAATCCAGATGGCACCTTCTGTAAGGATCACTCTTGCGGAGTGCCTGGGTGAGAAACCAGGAACTGTAAGCACGGGAAGGATTATCACGGCATTAAGAAAAATCGGATTTTATAAAGTGTTTGATTCTGATTTTTCAGCAGACCTGACGATCATGGAGGAAGGATTTGAGCTGCTTGACCGGATGCAGAACGGTGATACGCTTCCGATGATCACATCCTGTTGTCCTGCCTGGGTAAAGTACTGTGAAACATATGGTTCGGAGCTGCTTGATCATCTCTCTACAGCCAAGTCTCCGCAGCAGATGTTCGGAAGTGTGATTAAAACTTATTTTGCTGCGAAGGAAGGAATTGATCCCGGAGAAATATACAGCGTATCCGTTATGCCCTGTACGGCAAAAAAATTTGAGTGTAAACGCGAAGAGATGAATGACAGCGGATACCGGGATGTGGATCTGTCTATCACTGTGCAGGAGCTGGCAAAACTGATCCGCACGGCAGGAATCAATTTTGCGGATCTCGAAGAGCAGGAGTTTGACCAGCCATTTGGCCTCGGAAGCGGAGCAGCCCAGATCTTCGGCGCGACAGGCGGCGTAATGGAAGCGGCTCTCCGTACCGTTTATGAGACTGTGACGGGGGAAACACTGGAAAAATTGGAATTCGAGGCTGTCAGAGGGTTTCAGGGGATTAAGGAAGCTTCGGTAGATCTGGCCGGAACAGAAGTAAAAGTGGCGATCGCCCACGGACTTGGAAACGCGAAGATCCTGCTGGATAAGATCCGGGAGAGAACGGCAGACTACCAGTTTATCGAAGTTATGGCCTGTCCCGGCGGATGTATCGGAGGAGGCGGAAATCCGCCGAAAACATGGGAAAAACTTGAAGCACGGAAACGGGCAGTCTACGAGGAAGACAGAAAACTTCCTGTCAGGAAATCTCATGAGAACCCATATATCGTGCAGATCTATGATGAGTTTTTGGAAAAGCCGTTAAGCCAAAAGGCACATAAGCTTCTGCATACCGGATATATCAGCAGAAGAGATCTGGTGAGATAAAGACAGCCTTTTTGCAGACGGAAGCGTCATTGCGCTAAATAACTGAACTCTTATTTTGCTGAGAAAACACCCTCCCTCCATATTGACGAAACAAAATGAACGGAGTAAGATAGCGTTGGTGTACAGAGAATCATCCCGATTCCCTGTACACCAGCGTTTTGTTTTGCAGATTATATCAGGATGAGAGAGGGATCAGATACTTTGAAGAGCAGTAAATATGAGATAGATATGTGTAACGGATCAATTATGGACAAGCTGATTTCATTTTCGCTTCCTCTGATGCTGTCGAGTATCCTGCAGCTTATGTTCAATGCTGTGGACATCATAGTTGTGGGAAGGTTCAGCGGCAGCGATGCCCTGGCGGCGGTGGGATCGACGACGGCCCTGATCAATATATTTACCAACCTGTTTATCGGGATTTCACTTGGGGCTAATGTTCTGGCAGCACGGTATTTTGCGGCCGGGCGGGACAAGGAAATGTCAGAGGCAGTACATACAGCTATCGCGCTGGCGCTGGTCAGCGGCATTATCATGGCATTTGTGGGAGTGGGAATGTCCAGGCCTGCTCTTATGCTGATGGATACGCCGGCCAATGTAATCGATCTGTCTGTCACTTATATGAGGATCTATTTCCTCGGAATGCCGTTTTTCATGCTGTACAATTATGGAGCGGCAGTATTAAGGGCGGTCGGAGATACGAAGCGTCCGCTGCTGTTCCTTTTGGCTGCGGGTATGGCCAATGTGGCGCTGGATCTCCTCCTTGTTATTGTGATTCCGCTGGGAGTGGCCGGAGTAGCTATCGGGACTGTGACGTCCCAGTTCGTCTCCTGTGTTCTGGTGCTCTGGTGCCTGCACAGAACGGAATCCAGTTACCAGCTTAGATTTTCAAAGCTGAGGATCAGGAAAGTGCATCTGCTGAGGATCTTTCAGGTAGGTGTTCCGGCCGGAATTCAGAGCACGGTGATCAACTTTTCCAACGCTCTGCTCCAGTCGTCAGTCAATTCCTTCGGTGCAACCGCAATGGCCGGCTATACGGCGGCAAATAATATACTGGGATTCTTATACGTGGCGGTGAATGCCATCACTCAGGCATGCATGAGTTTTACCAGCCAGAACTACAGTGTGGGAAAACAGAAGCGTATGGACCGGGTGCTGGCGGACTGTGTGCTTCTCTCTGTGATTGTGTCGGTTGTACTGGGCGTGGGAGCCTGGGTGTTCGGCTCCCAGGTACTGGGAATCTACACATCAGATGCGGAAGTAATTCAATGCGGGCTTGAGATCCTTTCCATCACTACAGTACCGTATTTTCTCTGCGGCATCATGGATCTGATTCCGGGAGCACTGAGAGGAATGGGGCATTCCGCAGTGCCTATGGTGCTGTCCGTGATCGGGACGGTGGGAACGAGGATTCTCTGGATTTACGCATTCTTTCCACAGCACAGATCACTTCATTTCCTGTTTATATCCTACCCGGGATCATGGATTGCGACCATACTGATGCAGGCGGTGTGCTTCTGGTTTGTGCGGAAGAACAGCTATAAAGTTCAATAACGTTTTTCGTCAAAATGAGTCTGGAAGCGGAGTTTTAACAATACGTATTCTGTGAAAAGGGGACAGCCGTTCGATGTTCCGTTCCAGAA
>JAHZHF010000085.1:739-10631 GCA_019420405.1 Clostridiales bacterium | reverse complement strand
GATTCCCACCTGTTAAACATTACGCCCTCCTTGAGCGCACGAGCGAAGCCCTGAGTCATCCTCCATCCCCGCAGAATACGTTTGAGAATCGTCCCTGTTTTCGGATGTTTTGAATTCGGAAGTTATTGAACTAAATAGCTGCCCCACCTACATCTTCTTTTTGTAATACATCTCCGTCCCCTTTATAATAAGACACAGCCCCAGCGTGGTCCCCCACAAGGTCCAGAACACCTGCATACTGAAAAATCCGGACACCAGCAGTCCGGCCAGCATGGCAAAGAGATAGATCTGCACTCCTGACACTGTCGCCTGTTTCCCGATCTCCGCCGCTCTCTCGTCCCCTTCTTTGATTCGCTCTTTCCTGAGCAGGCTCTCATCTTTCAGCATTTTTCTCATTTTATACAGAGCACGTCCTCCAATCACTATGGCAGCCGTGCCAACTCCACAGTACACTCCCGCCAGAAACGAGTTCTGCTTCGTATCCGGCATGATAAAGAGCATCAGAATTCCCGACGCAAACGCCAGCGCTCCCATAAGCACTCCTGCAAGTATCACTCTCTTTCTCGCTGTCAGTTTCCTTCTGAACTCCTCGTCTGTCCCCGCACCCTGAAAAGCCGCTTTCATCAACATATGTTCTCCTCCTCCTTGTCAAAAATGAAAATATCCTCGATTGCCAGGTTAAAATACTGGGCGATCTTATGCGCCAGTATGAGCGATGCGTTATACTTTCCATTCTCCAGGGAAATAATTGTCTGCCGGGTCACTTCCACGGCATCCGCCAGCTCGCTCTGTGTGATCCTGCGCTCTTTGCGCAGCTCATGAATCCGGTTCTGCACGGTTTCATCTCCTTTTGCCCGGTCTCTTTCAGCCCGCTTTTTTCGTCAAAAGCATGCTGGCTTTTACCGGATTTTTGTATAGTTAACTTTACATTTAAAGTATAGTACGCTTTACTTTTAATGTCAAGTGCACTTTACAAATATTTTAGGGTTGACTTTTTGTTCTGATTGTTTTATTGTATTAATTGTTTAATACAATAATGAGGTGACTACTTATGGAACCGCTTATCAAAACCGCAGATCTGCACAAGGTCTACAATCCCGGTGAAAATGAAGTACGGGCTCTGGACGGCGTCTCCCTGACCATACAGAATGGGGAATTCGTCGCCATCGTAGGACATTCCGGTTCAGGAAAGTCCACGCTTATGAACATGCTCGGCTGTCTGGATACTCCGACTTCGGGACGGTATTATCTGGACGGCCGTGATGTATCCGGTCTGACAGACAACCAGCTCTCTGAAATCCGGAACGAAAAAATCGGGTTTATCTTCCAGGGATTTAACCTGATCCCAAACCTGGATGCTATAGGAAATGTGGAACTGCCACTGATCTATCGCGGCATTCCAAAAGGGCAGAGGCGCCGCCTTGCCGTCCAGGCATTAAAACGGGTCGGTCTTGGCAGCCGGATGAATCACCGTCCCGGCGAGCTCTCCGGCGGCCAGCAGCAGAGAGTGGCTGTAGCGCGGGCAATCGCTGCACAGCCTCCCGTCATTCTGGCCGATGAACCCACCGGCAATCTGGACAGCCGGTCCACATCCGATATTATGAATATTTTAAAAGCTCTGCACCAAAGCGGACGCACTGTAATCATCATTACTCATGACGATGATATTGCCCGGCAGGCCCGGCGGGTAATCCGGATCATGGACGGCCAGGTTGAGGCGGACTATACGAATGATACGCCCCCTGCAGATCACGTGAGCGCCAACACACATCATACAAATAATACAGATATTAGCAACAGTTCAGCCTGCGCCGGACCAGAAAGAGAGGTATCTACACATGAAACACAGAAAGAAAACAACTGATCTCCCTGCTGACTCATCCATAGAGACGTCCCTCCTGTCAGCCGGGAAGAAACCAGCGAAAAAGAAACTCCCCGCCTGGGTGATTATTCCCATTCTCGCCGTACTGCTCCTGGCTGTCTGGGGAATCAGCCTCCTCACAGACGGAGGGGACAGCTCCGCCTCCGGTACTGTCCTCAATGTGGTGAAAGTTGAAAAAGGAACTGTGACAGAAGTTTATAACTCTTCCGGTATCATCGAGAGCGAGAATACGAAAACTTACTACTCCCCCGTGACAGCTCCGATCAGCGAATGCAAAGCTGTAGTCGGGCAGACCGTTAAATCCGGCGATCTCCTCGTCACTTTTGACACGACAAATCTGGAACGGGATAACCAGCAGGCGCAGCTCACACTCCAGTCCAGCCTGAATTCCTCGAAAGCTTCTAAAGAGCAGAACGCCAGGGCTGTCAGTGCCGCAAAGGCCGCCTCTGCCCAGGCTGCGGAACAAGCCAATAAACTGGCGGAAGAAGTCAATAATCTGGCTGAAAAAGCCAACGCAGCTTACGCCCGTTATCAGGAGAATTTAAAGGCAACCGGGTCCCAGACCCAGGCCAATCAGGCTCTGAGAGAGGAGCTCCAGTCGCTGATCTCCGGGAAACAGAAGATCGTTACTGCGAACCAGTCCGTCATCGACAGCATTGATTCCGGGTATTCGGGGCGCAGGGCAGACTTAAACGCTGCACTTCTGGTTCCGGAGGCCGAACGCACAGAAGAACAGAAGAATCTAATCCAGTCGCTCCAGCCTGTTTTTGAACAATACGATGCGGCTGTAGCTGCCCGGGACGAAGCCCAGGCTGAGATCGACAGCGCCACCGCCCGGCTGGATTCTATCCAGGACCCTGACGTGGATGACGCAGGCTACGCGGATCTGAAAGCACAGTACGATGCAAAATATGCCGAATGGCAGGCCGCATATCAGGCGGCCGGAGCCGATACCACTGATACCGGGATGACCGGCACTGAGATAGCGAACCTGGATATCAGCGACAACCTGGCAGAACTCGCCGCCATGACCCCCCGGGAACTTCTCGAGAAAGGACGCGAAGGCATGAAGGCCGACATGGACGGAGTGATCGCCTCGGTAGATGCACTCCAGTCCAACACGGCATCACAGGGTATGGCTCTCTTTACGATCGCCAGCACTGAGGATGTCCGCGTAAAACTTGAAATCTCGCCTGAAGATTACGACAAGATGAAAAGCGGGAATGCTGCTACGGTCACACTTGCCGGGAGTACTTATGAGGGGACTCTCACCGACGTGGACCGGATTGCCCTGACCAACGAAAAAGGCACCCCGGTAATCGGCGCCCGCATCCATATCAACAACCCGGATGAAAATATCTGCATTGGCGCAAGCGCCAAAGTACGCATGACCGTTGCAGAAGCAAAAGACGTACTTGTACTTCCAATCGGAGCAGTCAACGCCTCCACAGACGGGGACTTTGTCTATGTCATTGAGAATGGTACAGTTCGGGAGAAACCGGTCCAGCTGGGAATCTCCTCCGCCACACAGGTCGAGATCACGGAGGGTCTTACGGAGGGCGATCTTGTTGTCAACGATTTCAGTACGGATATAACGCCCGGCATGAAGGCCATTGCCAGCGAAAGCGCATCTGAGTAAATCAAGGGGGAGGAATTATCCGCTATGGGACAGTTTTTTGAATACATAAAGATGGCGTTCGACAACATCCGTGCCAATAAAGGCCGCTCCTTCCTCACGATGCTCGGGATCATCATCGGAATCTCCTCGGTCGTGACTATTGTTTCTATCGGTAACGGTTTGAGAAGCGACGTTGTAGACGCCGCAAACGAGCAGACCAATACGGTTACTGTACAGACAAATACAGAGGAAGTCACCGCTGTAGACGCCATAACCGGAGAGGATATCTCTTTTCTGAAAAGTGCCATGAGTGACTCTGTAGAAAGTGTGACAGCTTACGCCATGACCTCAGGCAAATGTACCACAAGAAAGGGAACCTTTGACGCTTACATCACACTGACCACTCCGGATTATGAGAACGCCCAGTACGCCAGCCCGCTTACGAAGGGCAGCTACTTCACCGAGAATGACTTAAACAGCGCAAATCCGGTCTGCGTCATCGACGAACTCACCGCCCTGTATCTCTTCGGAAATACAAACGTGACCGGTATGTCTTTCGAGCTCGCCATCGATACAGGAATCCAGGAGGTCACAATACTTGGCATCCGCGAAACCTCCGACGATATGATGGAGGCAGAGTCCACCTACCGGGCCATGGGAATGGGAGAATCAATCTCCATCGAGATTCCTTATACACTCAGCGAAGCTTTCGGCACTCCGGTTGAAGGTTTTTCGTCCGTCTCAATCACGGCGAAAGACAGGGATTCCGCCGGCCGCGTTGCCTCAGCCGCCGCCAAAATATTAAATTCAAGGCATCAGGATCTGGGGGAAACGCCCTTCGTTCAGCAGAAGCCTGTCAATCTCTCCGACATGCTTGGTGCTGTCATGGACGGAGTCACGGCTTTTGTAGCTCTGGTAGCCGCCATCTCCCTTGTGGTCGGAGGCATAGGCGTTATGAATATCATGCTTGTATCCGTAACAGAGCGCACCCGGGAGATCGGTATCCGCAAAGCGCTGGGTGCCAGAACCGGATCCATCATCACTCAATTCCTGTGTGAGTCGGCCATCATCTCAGGTCTCGGCGGAGTGATCGGCATCCTGCTGGGCGGCGGGTTAACTGCACTGATCAGCGCACTTGAAGTGGGCGGCATCCACGCTTCCCTCTCCCTTCCCGCCGTGATCATCGCCACTTTATTTTCCTGCGGAGTCGGCATTATCTTCGGGATCTATCCTGCAAGGAAAGCCGCCCGCTTAAGTCCAATCGAAGCACTTCGACGCATGTAAAGGAGGAATCATCATGAAAAGAAAAAGCAAACTGTTAAACGTTGTATCCATTATTATTATCATCTTCGGCTCGCTCTCAGTACTCAGTTCCCTCGCCGTATTTGCTCTCTCCGACATTCTGGAACAGAGTTACGAAATGCTGGGAATGGAAGCTCCATCCACAGCATACAATGTACTCGGGCTCATTGTTGCCGTCATCATGCTGGCAGCCGGAATCACGGGAGTAATGTACCGTTCAAGGAAATCCGTACTTCTGACCGGGCTTCTGTACTGCCTCGCAATCCTTGTAAACATCGGCGCTTCCATCGCTTATACCGGCTTCTCCGTATCCTACGCAATCAGCCTGATCCTGCCGGTTCTGTATATGTGGGGATGGTATCAGTCGGAATAGCAATTGACTTTTCCGCCCGCTCACATTAAAATAAAGTGTCATAGAATATTAAAAAGGAGCCTTTATTTATGGAACGTTTCAAAATACCAGACGGCTACTCCGCTCCTCTCACCATCCGTGAGACGGAGGTCGCCATCAAAGAAGTAAAAGACCATTTTGAGCGTGCACTCGCGAAATCTCTGCATTTAACCCGCGTCTCCGCACCTCTTTTTGTCCGTCCGGAATCCGGTATGAACGACAACTTAAACGGTGTCGAGCGCCCGGTCTCCTTCGGCATCAAAGAGCAGGATGACGCTGCGGCCGAGATCGTACACTCTCTTGCAAAGTGGAAAAGATATGCTCTGAAAAAATATGGATTTCATTCCGGTGAAGGGCTGTACACAGATATGAGCGCCATCCGCCGGGACGAGGACACTGACAACATCCACTCGCTCTACGTGGATCAGTGGGACTGGGAAAAGGTCATTTCAAAGGAAGAGCGCAACACGGAAACACTGGAATATACAGTCCGCAAAGTATACAGCGCTCTGAAAGATACAGAGAATTACATATCCAGACGCTACAACTATATCGAGCCTCTTCTTCCGGATGATATCTTCTTTATCACCTCCCAGGAGCTTGAGGATCTGTATCCGGACTGCACGCCAAAGGAGCGTGAAAACCGGATCGCCCGCGAGAAAGGCGCTGTGTTCATTTCACAGATCGGAAAAGTTTTAGCTTCCGGAGAGAAGCACGATGGACGCGCTCCGGACTACGATGACTGGGAGTTAAACGGAGATATTATCGTATACTATCCCGTTCTCGATATGGGACTCGAGCTCTCTTCCATGGGGATCCGCGTGGATGAAGACTCCCTTCGCAGCCAGCTCAAAGCTGCAGGATGCGAAGAGCGCGCTGAACTTCCCTTCCAGAAATCGCTCCTCAACGGAGAACTCCCATATACTGTGGGCGGCGGAATCGGCCAGTCACGTATCTGCATGTACTATCTGAGAAAGGCACATATCGGTGAGGTGCAGTCCTCCCTCTGGCCTGACGATATCATGGCAGAGGCGGAAGCACACAACATCCACCTCCTGTAAACGGAACGAGGCTTCCTGTGAGTTACTATTAACAACCGGGCCAGTCATGCAGGCCGTATTCCTACGGCCTGCATGTACTGAGCCCGGTATCTGTTTTCTGTCAGTTCTTTCGGATACCGGATCACTCCATTATTATCATAAGGGTCATTAAACCAGTACCCGTCTTCATCGTATCCCACAAGAAGCATACAATGCTCATTTGAAATCCACGTAAAGACCTCTCCGGTCTCCAGAAGCCGCCACCGCGGCCCGGTAACCGGTTCCCGCATGTTGATGCAGGCCCAGCATACAACCGGGACTCCCCGATCTATGTACCGGCGGCAGAGCTCGGGAAGTGGCGTGCCCGTCTCATCTGCCGCACGCCATCCTTTGCTCTCCCATCCTTTCGTCCGTCCCGCATCCGGCATTTCTCCGGCAAAAACCCGGTTGAGAGCTTCCAAAATCACCGGAGCATAACACCCGAAGGATTCACTGTCATACGGACTTCCGCAGAAAACCTTCCTGGGATCAGGCCCATACAGCCCGTCCTCACGCTCTTCAAATTTCTGCTTCTTAAGATATCGGTCTATGAACTCATCAACTGTAATGTCAATTCCCAGGAAATGCAGCAGCATCACCGCGGACACACTCTCACACCCCGTCGGGTACGCCCCGCTCTGATCGATATAAGGCGCATCTATCCTAACCATCCGCACGCTCCCCGCGCTTTCCAAGCATGATGCGCATTCCGGTCAAAACAGACAGCAGCAGGATAACACTCACGCCCAGCACGATCCACCACACATGAACCAGTCCGGCCAGGAGATAGCCGATCAGGCTGACTACAGCCACAACCGCCGCGTACTGCATCTGCGTACTCACATGATTGAGATGGTTGCTCTGTGCTCCTGCCGAAGACATTACCGTCGTATCCGAAATCGGCGATACATGGTCTCCGCACACAGCTCCGGCGAGCACGGCCGCCACGGAGATAATCATCATCTGCAGATCCTCTCCTCCTGTAAAGAGCGCCGTCGCGATCGGCACAAGGATCGCAAATGTTCCCCACGATGTTCCCGTTGAAAACGAAAGGAATATGGCGGCAAGGAACAGTACCGCAGGGATAAAGATACTCGCTGACGCATTCTCTCCCACAATTCCGCCCACAAACTCAGCCAGTCCGAGCGCGTCACCTACGCCTTTCAGTGACCATGCAAAGATCAGGATCGTCACTGCAGGGATCATCAGCTTGAATCCTTCCACCAGACTGTCCATAAATCCTTTAAACGTCACAACCTTTCTCGGAAGATAGAGAATCAGCATGAAAAAGATCGTCACCATCGTGGCAAAAATCAGACTGGTCTCTGCGTCACATCCGGAAAACGCAGTCACAATATCCGTAGCGCCGCCAAGATAACCAGTATAGATCATTGCCCCAATTGCAGAAAAGATCAGCACGGCCACAGGAAGCACCAGATCCATCACACGCCCGTTCGGATTGACCTCGTCCTCAGACACCTGCTCGAACTCCTCCGCCCCGCTTGTGAAGAGATCCCCCTTCGCCGCGTTGTCCTCATGCTTCTTCATCAGTCCGAAGTCGAACGCTGTCACCGCTACATAGACAACCATGATCAGCGTGAGGATCGCATACAGGTTATACGGGATCGTATTAAGGAAAAGCTGGAATCCGCTGATCCCCGCATCCTCCGGCACATAAGAGTTCACCGCCGCAGCCCAGCTTGAGATCGGCGCGATAATACACACCGGAGCAGCCGTGGAGTCGATAATATATGCCAGTTTCGCCCTGGATACCTTATAGCGGTCCGTAACCGGACGCATCACAGATCCTACTGTCAGGCAGTTAAAATAATCATCTACAAAAATCAGGATTCCAAGTCCTGTTGTCGCCAGAAGCGCGCTTCTCTTCGACTTGATCTTTGTCCCGGCCCATTTGCCGTATGCGGCCGATCCGCCCGACTTGGCCATAAGCACAATGATCATACCAAGGAGGACATCAAAAATCAGGATATTGAGATTCATGCTGTTTTTCATGATCTCAAAGAAATTGACAAAAGACTCCCAGGGATGAAATCCGCTGTAAAGCACCGCTCCCACTGCAACGCCGATGAACAGGGAACTGTACACCTCTTTTGTCACAAACGCAAGGACAATTGCAAGAAGCGGCGGAACAAGCGCCCACCAGGTTCCGATAAACATTGAACCATCCATTAAATCATACACTCCATTCCTTTTATAGTAGCTCTTTTCATTGTATAGGAACTGACAGAACTTGACAAGAAGAAAGTTTGCGATTGTATTTTTCATCCGATGCTGATATCATTTGTGGTAACAATCCGCCCCGAAAGGCTGAAAGGAGAAACCTATGCCGGAAATCAGGAACCTCTCTCCGGAGCAGAAAGAGCAGGCCCGCCACGGCGGCCGCCTCTTTCCTCTGAAAAAATATATCACCACACTTTCCGCCCTCCATCCGCTCGTCCCCGCCCACTGGCACGAGGAAGCCGAGCTCACTCTGATCACAGAGGGAGAATGTACCTATCAGATCCATCTGGAACCATACGAAGCCAAAGCCGGAGATCTACTCTTTCTTCCCCCGGCTATCCTTCACTCCGTAGCGCTCTCTGTCGGTGAGGAAATGCGCTCGGATACTTATGTGTTCCATATGGGATTCTTAGGCGCTGACTCCGCAGACATCTGCGCGGTCCGGTATCTGGTCCCCATCACCAGACAGGATCTTGTCCTGCCCTTTCTTATTAAAAAAGAGCACCCCGCATACAGCGGACTGCTCCGGATCTTCCGGCAGATCAACGACGCCTATGAGGCCCAGCGCCCCGGTTACGAGCTGACAGTAAAGTCTCTGCTCATGCAGGCTGTCGGGCTTCTCATCCCCTATGCCAGTGAGACCGGATCCCGGGCGCGCACCGAGGACGAATATACTTCCAAGCTAAAGCTGGTGCTGGAATATATCGGCGAACACTACACAGAGGATCTGACGATCTCCCGGCTGGCAAAACTCTGTTTTTTCAGCGAATATCATTTTATGCGCTTTTTCAAAAAATACACGGGCACATCCTGCCTCGAATATATCAAAAACCTGCGTCTCGAGCACGCCGCCCGACTATTCACCCGCGGTGAATCGAATATCCTGGAAGTGTCTCTATCCGCCGGTTTTTCCAATCTCTCCTACTTTTACAGAGAGTTCAAGAAAAAGTATGGCATGACCCCCAGGAAATTTATCGAGGAGAAGCCCGACCGGGATCAGTTCTCCCCGATGCAGTACCGCTGAGTCCGTGATGCGGCATCCACGATACGGCAGTCCAGCAGATACGGCGGCCTACCGGATCACCCCATTCACCACCACGTTTACGATGCCGCACAGGAAGATACCGACGATGTATACGATCCATGCTTTCTCCCACAGATTAAAGCCAAAGCCCGCCACCACATAGATGATCGTACATAGGATCATGATGTTTCCCCGGCATCACCGGCCACTTTTCTTCCCACACACCGCGTTTACAATCAGGCAGAGTACAATCACCACTACCATATCCGGAAGTGTATTTCCCACCGGGATATCCACGGTCATAAGCCAGCGGTATACGACAAATCCGATCAGCCAGATCACCAGATTTCTCCAG
>JAHZHF010000085.1:0-729 GCA_019420405.1 Clostridiales bacterium | reverse complement strand
CCAGTTAAATCCTTCCGGCTCCCCTTCCTTCTTTAAGAGAAATACATCCGCAATCTGAACCGCAATCATCGGTGCGAACACAGATCCGATCAGATAGAGGAAGTCTGTAATATCGTCCATCGGGAAAAGGATCGCGGCGACAGTCCCGGCCAGCGTGACCACGATTCCAACCTGACTTCCCTTAAGCTTTGAAAAAATGGACTCTGACGAAACTCCCGCAGAGTACGCATCCAGGAACGTCGTTGTAACTGTAGAGAAGATCACGATGAGAAGGGCCAGAATTCCCAGACCTGCTTTGTACATGATTGACGCAATGTCCGAATCTCCTGTATAGATGGCCGCGCCCATGCCGATCACGTACATCCAGCAGCTCACCACTCCGTAGACAATCACGCTGACAGCCGTAGCCTTCACAGGCTTCTCCGCCTCCCTCGTGTAATCGCTGATCACCGGGAGCCATGACAGAGGCATTGCCACAGAGAGTTCCACCGCAGCTCCGAAGCTCATAGATTCACCGCTCACCACAGCGGTTCCATCCCCTGAGAAAATCACGCCGCTCATGATCAGTGTCAGAACAAAAAGCGCCGCCATGGCAACCGTATTGATCTTTCCCAGATTTGTAATCCCTACCGCAATCCAGAGGATAATCAGCGCGCCGATCACAATACACCATATCCACGCGCCTGTATGCATCACACCGTTCGCTGCAAGAGCTCCGTCGTAGATCAT
>JAHZHF010000084.1 GCA_019420405.1 Clostridiales bacterium | reverse complement strand
GCTGCCTTATGGCGTGTAATGTTGAATTCTGTCGAACAACTTGTTATAATTACACTCAGATTGTTGTAAAAAGGGTGTTAAAAATGAGTAAAAAACAGGTAATGACAGGGGTAAAGAAAACATTATTCGGAATGGGGAACGTGCTGATCATATTGTTCAGCACGCTTTGCGTTCTGATCTGCGTCAGTCTTGCGTGGATGTTCAGGACGTGGCCGTATCTGACCATGCAGGAGCTGATGTTCCAGATTCAGTCACCGCTGGAAGGAACAAGTACAGTGATGATTGAAGATTATATATATTTTTGTATTCCGCTGACAGCAATTGTTTTTGTGGCAGTTGCAGCGTGCCTGATAAAATTCAGGAAGAGAAAAAAGCTATATTGTGTGCTGGCAGCCGGTGTTCTTCTGATCTCGGCGGCGGCGCTCTCAGTGGCGTGCTATATGACATGGAATCGTCTGGATATCGGTGAGTATGCTCAGAACAACAGTACATATTCTGATTTTATTGATAAAAGTTATGCCGATCCGGCTGAAACGGCGCTTACATTTCCGGAGGAAAAACGGAATCTGATCTATATCTTTCTGGAATCCATGGAGACGACATATGCCGATCAGGAGAGTGGAGGCGGTTTTGCAGAAAACTATATTCCGGAGCTGACAGAACTGGCGATAGGAAATGAAGATTTTTCCGGTTCGGATGAGACACTGAACGGCGGAGTCCCGTTAAGTTATACGACCTGGACGATGGGCGCCCTGTTCGGACAGACATCGGGGCTGCCGCTTACGATTCCCATTGACGGAAATTCTATGAACACGCAGGAGCGCTTCCTGCCGGATGTGACGGCTCTGGGCGATATTCTTGAAGATGCAGGATATAACCAGGTGTTTATGATCGGATCTGACGGAGAGTTTGGAGGACGCAGCCTCTATTTTACGGATCACGGAAATTATGACATAGAGGATTATTATTATTTTCGGAATCTTGGTAAGTTTCCGGAGGATTACAAAGTCTGGTGGGGATTTGAGGATGAAAAGCTTTTTGAATATGCAAAAGAAAAGCTGACGGAACTCGGATCACAGTCTCAGCCGTTTAACTTTACGATGCTGACTGTGGATACCCATTTTGAGGACGGATATACCTGTGAGCTGTGCGGCAACGAGTTCGGCGAAAATCCTTACGCAAATGTGATGGCGTGTTCCAGCAGGCAGGTGAGCGAGTTCGTGAAATGGATTCAGCAGCAGGATTTCTATGAGGATACAACGATTGTAATCTCAGGAGACCATCAGACGATGGATAAAGATTTCTGTGAAAATGTGGACGAAGAATATGATAGAAAAGTCTATACATCCTATATTAATTCTGCTGTACAGGCTGACGATCCAAAATGGAGGAGAGATTATACGACGTTTGATAATTTTCCCACAACACTTGCAAGCCTGGGCGTTCAGATTGAAGGGAACAGGCTCGGCCTCGGGACGAACCTGTTCTCAGATACTATGACGCTGACGGAGCTGTATGGAAGAGACAGGGTGAACAGTGAACTGCAGAAACAGTCAAAGCTGATGGAAGAACTCACGAAAGATATTGATACGAATCTGGAGTGAGGAACAGATTTACAGTTGAATTCTCTCTTGCGGACTGATATGATAGGACAGGTATGGAACTTGTTTTGGTGATTTAATCAGGGAGATGAGAGGCATGAAGAAAAGAAGTTACAGAGTTCTGGGTATGATTGTGGCATTGACAGTAGTCATTTCCAATGTTCAGATAACAAATGTATTTGCAGAAGAGAGCAGTCCGGCTGTAGAATCCGGTCAGGCCTTGGCCGGAGAGGAGCAGACTTCGTCCGGGAATGTATCCGGACAGGAGACAGAAGACGGGAATGACCAGACTGGAGGAGTGACAGGAACAGGTTCTGCGGATCAGAATGTTTCGGATGACACATCAGACTTCGACGCACCCGATGCGGAGGAAAATCAGGACGTCCAGTCAGAGACAGATGGAGAAGAAGCAGAAGAAACTGTTGAAGAACAGGGACAGAGTTGGGAGGATGCAAACAGCTGGCGTTATCAGAACGGTGAGCTCGTTTCTGTGCAAACATATTCGCGTTTCAGCGAGTTCACGACATGGCCGGATGTGGATGGAGTTGTAGCAAGGGGAATTGATGTAAGTCAGTTCCAGGGGACGATTGACTGGGAGAAGGTAAAGGATGCCGGAGTTGAATTTGCAATTATCCGCTGCGGATATGGAGATAATTTCACTTCCCAGGATGATCCGCAGTGGGCCAGATATGTGAGTGAGTGTGAGCGGCTGGGAATACCGTCTGGGGTTTATATCTATTCTTATGCAATGTCTACGACAGCTGCTAAAAGTGAGGCGGAACATGTATTAAGACTGCTGGAAGGACATAATCCGACTTATCCGGTGTATTTGGATATGGAGAATGAAGGTGGAAGTTATGATCAAGGGGGGCTGGATCCAAAAACTCTTGGAGATATTGCAGAGACATTCTGCAATCTTGTTTCAAACGCCGGGTATGAGGTTGGAATTTACGCAAACACAAACTGGTTTACAAACAAGCTGACAGATTCCAGATTCAATCAGTGGACAAGATGGGTAGCACAGTATAATACGGAGTGTACATATACCGGAAGCTATACAATGTGGCAGTGCTCGTCAAAAGGGAAGATTGACGGAATTTCCGGGAATGTAGACCTGAACCTTGACTTTGGTACGGTGGAGACATCGCCGGATACGAGTGAAGCGGAGATTATGTATCAGGCACATGTGCAGGATATCGGATGGCAGTTGGAGAGAGTTGATGGAGGGACGGCAGGAACTACAGGACGTTCTCTGCGGGTGGAAGCCTTGAAGATCAGTAAGGGAGGAGCGCTACAGGGGATATCAGGTGATATAAAATATCGAGCGCATGTGCAGGATGTCGGAACTCAGAACTGGGTTAGTACTGCTGATCCTTCAGCATATGCAGGAACATCCGGACAGAGCAAAAGGATAGAAGCAATTCAGATTATATTAACAGGTGAACTTGCCCAACGATACGACATCTATTATCGAGTTCATGCACAAGACGTAGGATGGATGAAATGGACCAAAGGAAGCGAAGATGAAAGCAGTTGGACAGGAACAGAAGGATTGGGACTGAGGATTGAAGCTCTTGAAATTCAGATGGTTGAAAAGGGGGGGCAGGCGCCTTCTTCTGATGGAACCTACGCGTTTATTACAAGCAATGATATTGCTGTGCTTACCTATTCAGGACATCAGCAGGATTATGGTAATTTAAGTTCTGTAACTGCCGGGGCAACGTTGGGAATTACCGGGAAATCAAAACGCCTGGAAGCATTGAAAATATCACTAAAGAATGGTGATTTAGATGGAACGATACAATATCGGGGGCATGTACAGGATATTGGTTGGCAATCTTGGAAGAATGCTGGTGATATGGCTGGAACAACAGGTGAGTCTAAGCGGCTTGAAGCAATTCAGATTCAACTCACTGGAGGATTATCTAAAGTGTGTGATGTATGGTATCGTGTTCATACACAGGAATATGGCTGGCTTGGGTGGGCAAAGAATGGACAAATAGCCGGAACAACAGGTGTCAGTTATAGGATAGAAGCTATTCAGATCATGATTGTTTCAAAGGGACAATCAGCGCCTGGATCAAACAGCGGATATTATAAAACAACGCGAGCATAAGAAGAGAGGCCTGGAAGAAGTTAGATTCATCCAGGTACTCTTTTTGAGCGGAAATCTAAAAATATTGTAAAAATATTACATAAATATTACATAATCATTGAAGAATGTAATCTGCGATGATATAATACCAGAGAAAAAGATAACAAGGAGAGAGCCATGCGCACTTATTTAGTTACGGGGGGAGCCGGTTTTATCGGATCTAACTACATTCATTATATGTTTAAAAAATACGGAGATGAGATTCGTATTATCAATGTAGATAAGCTGACTTATGCCGGAAATCTTGAGAATTTAAAAGATATTGAAAACAGAGATAATTATACATTTATTAAGGCGGACATCTGTGACTCTGACAGGATTAATCAGATCTTTGACGAGAACGACATTGACAGAGTAGTACATTTTGCGGCGGAGAGTCATGTCGACAGAAGTATCCGCAATCCGGAGGTGTTCGTGACAACGAATGTTCTGGGAACACTTGTGATGCTGAACGCGGCCAAGGCGGCCTGGGAGCTTCCGGACGGCAGCTTTAAGGAGGATAAAAAATTCCTTCATGTATCGACGGATGAGGTTTACGGATCTCTGGAGAAGGAAGGGGAGTATTTCTACGAGACTACTCCGTATGATCCGCACAGCCCGTATTCAGCAAGCAAGGCGTCGTCTGACATGCTGGTGAAATCTTATATGGACACATATAAGTTCCCGGCGAATATTACAAACTGCAGCAATAACTACGGCCCGTATCAGTTCCCGGAAAAACTGATCCCGCTGATCATCAATAATGCTC
The DNA here is from genome assembly GCA_019420405.1 of Clostridiales bacterium. Taxonomy (GTDB): domain Bacteria; phylum Bacillota; class Clostridia; order Lachnospirales; family Lachnospiraceae; genus Mediterraneibacter. The sequence continues at coordinate 6,147 of JAHZHF010000084.1, read as the reverse complement.
TGCACGGAAAAGATCTTCCGGTTTACGGTGACGGAAAGAATGTAAGAGACTGGCTCTATGTCGAGGATCATGCGAAGGGAATCGACATGGTTCAGGAACAGGGACGTCTGTTTGAGACATATAATATCGGCGGACATAATGAGAAGCAGAATATTGAGATCATTCATATTATTCTGGATACGCTCAGGGAGATGCTTCCGGATTCAGATCCCAGAAAGGCTCTGGTCAGCGAAAAACTGATCAAATACGTGGAAGACAGGAAAGGCCACGACAGACGTTATGCGATCGCCCCGGACAAGATTAAGAGTGAAATCGGATGGTATCCGGAGACGAAGTTCGAGGATGGAATCAAACTTACGATTAAATGGTATTTTGAGAATGAAGACTGGATGGAGCGTGTTACAAGCGGTGATTACCAGAAATATTATGAGGAAATGTATCATTAATACACTACCGGGAGAAGGAGCATAAGCAAAGAGCAGTATCGAAAGATACTGCTGATTTGCGTTATCAGACAAAGAAAATTCTTCAGGATTACAGGAGGAAGAAAAGATGAAGGGAATTATTCTGGCAGGGGGATCAGGAACAAGGTTATATCCGTTGACAAAGGCGGTGTCAAAACAGATTATGCCGGTATATGATAAGCCGATGATCTATTATCCGCTTTCTATCTTAATGCTTGCGGGGATCAGGGATATCCTGATTATATCTACGCCGAGAGACCTTCCTGTGTTCCGGGAACTTTTTGGAACGGGAGAAGAACTGGGACTTCGTATGTCCTATGCGGTACAGGAAACTCCGAGGGGGCTGGCTGATGCGTTTATTATCGGAGAGGAATTTATCGGAAATGACAATGTGGCTCTCATTCTGGGAGATAATATTTTCTATGGACAGAGTTTTTCCAAGGTGCTTCAGAGAGTTGCAGCCGTGGAAAAGGGCGCGACCATCTTCGGGTATTATGTTAGAGATCCGAGGGCATACGGGGTTGTTGAGTTTGATGAGAATGGGATGGCCGTCTCCATTGAGGAGAAACCGGAACACCCGAAGTCTAATTACGCGGTCCCCGGGCTTTATTTCTATGATAACGATGTGGTAGAGATCGCAAAGAACGTGAAGCCTTCTGCCCGTGGTGAGATCGAGATCACAAGTGTGAATAATGCATATCTGGAAAGAGGAGATCTGCGGGTGGAGACTCTGGGCCGTGGCTTTGCGTGGCTCGATACCGGAAATCATGATTCTCTGCTTGACGCGGCTGATTTTGTCGCTGCTTTCCAGAAACGGCAGGGGCTGTATATTTCCTGTATTGAGGAGATTGCGTATAAGAGAGGATTTATTGATAAAGAGCAGTTGTTAAAACTTGCACAGCCGCTCTTAAAGACTGCTTACGGACAATATCTTGTTGAAGTGGCAGAAGGACTGTAAGAGAGACAGCAAAGGAGATTTACGATGGGAAAAATAACAGTGGAAACGTGTCATATAGAGGGGTTGAAGGTGATTACTCCGACAGTTTTCGGGGACGAGCGCGGATACTTTATGGAGACATATAATTATAATGATTATAAAGAAGCCGGGATTGATATGGAGTTTGTTCAGGATAATCAGTCCAGCTCGAAAAAAGGCGTTTTAAGAGGACTGCATTTTCAGATCAATTATCCGCAGGATAAGCTGGTACGGGTTGTCAGCGGTGAGGTTTTTGACGTGGCGGTTGACTTAAGAGAGGGATCTGAGACGTATGGACAGTGGTACGGGGTACTGCTTTCGGCAGAGAATAAAAAGCAGTTCTTTATCCCGAAAAATTTTGCTCATGGCTTCCTGGTACTTTCCGAACAGGCAGAGTTTGCCTACAAATGCACAGACTTTTATCATCCGAATGACGAAGGCGGACTGGCATGGAATGATCCGGATATCGGAGTGGAGTGGCCGATTCCGGAAGGTATGGAGCTGACCCTTTCAGAGAAAGATCAGAGATGGCCGGGGATAAAAGAGTATAAGAGCAGTCGGGAGAAGTAAAAATGAAGGTATTAGTGACAGGCGTAAAAGGCCAGCTTGGATATGATGTAGTCAACGAACTGGAAAAGAGAGGACATGAAGCGGTTGGCACGGACGTGGAAGAAATGGATATCACGGATGCAGCTAAAGTGCGTGAAATTCTGACTGAGGAAAATCCGGATGCTGTGATCCACTGCGCTGCATATACAGCGGTAGATGCTGCTGAGGAAAATGTGGAATTGTGCCGCCGGATTAATGCGGAGGGAACGGAGAATATCGCCAGGGTCTGCAGCGAACTGAACTGCAAGCTGCTTTATGTGAGTACGGACTATGTGTTCAACGGGGAAGGAGAGCGTCCCTGGGAGCCGGACGACGAGAGAGAGCCTCTCAATGTGTATGGTCAGACAAAGTGCGAAGGAGAGCTGGCTGTAGAGAAATATGTGGAGAAATTCTTTATTGTGAGAATTGCCTGGGTATTCGGTGTGAATGGAAAGAATTTTATTAAAACCATGCTGAGACTTGGAAAGGATCATGATGAGCTGACTGTTGTGGCAGACCAGATCGGATCTCCGACATATACTTTTGACCTGTCAAGACTTCTTGTGGATATGATTGAGAGCGATAAATATGGAAGGTATCATGCTACCAATGAGGGATTGTGCAGCTGGTATGAATTCGCGGTGGAAATTTTCCGACAGGCAGGAATGGACGTGCATGTCCGTCCGGTGACAAGTGAAGAATATCCGGCAAAAGCGAAAAGACCACATAACAGCAGGATGGACAAGAGAAAACTGGAAGAAAATGGATTTGAAAGACTTCCGGAGTGGAAGGATGCTCTTTCCAGATATCTGAACATGATTGGAACGGAATTTTAGTTCTGGGAGAACAGCTTCTGTAGGCTGCACTTCATGACGGTTGTGTGTCCTGCGGTTGCAATATGTTCCGATATCCTTTATAATGATACAAGTTTACAATAGGCGGTGTATATATGCGCGAAAGATTAAAACGATGTGAGTCACTGCTGTGGCTGTTCATGAAACTCTGTCTTTATCTTCTTTTGATGGCAGTTTTCATGGTATTACTTTCGATAGAAAATAAGCCTCTGCTCAGGCTTTCCAGAACAATGGGAACTTCGGTCATTACATTTGTGGTAGTTGGCCTTCTTTTCCTGTCTATTTATGGAAAGTTTGATGTCGGCCGCAGGAAGAGTAAACCGATTATTTATTCTATATCTCTTGCAGCTGTTTTTACGGATATAGTCACATATGTGCAGCTCATGATCATGAACACAATTACCCCCAGCATTTATGCACTGCGGTTTGTGAGTATTGGCGCACTCCTGGCGACAATGGTAGTACAGGTCATTATTATTGCGATTTTCACATATGCCGGGAACGCCTTGTTTTTTAGGATTCACCGTCCGGAGAAGTGCTATATTGTGACTTCTTCCCAAAAGGATCTGGATGAAATCGTGAGGGGAATTAATAAATATAAGAAGCAGTATAAAATCGAGAGGATTTTTGACTATAAAGATAAAAACCTTCTGAAAAAACTGGCTGGAGCGGATACAGTATTTCTGTTTAACATACCGATTCTGCAGAGAAGCGAAATCACGAATTACTGCTATCGTACAAGGAAAAATGTTTATTTTAATCCGGAGATCGAAGACATTGTGGAGATGAGCGCAGAGTATTATCTTCTGGATGATATTTCCATGCTTAATTATAATGTGGCCGGTCTGACGATGGAGCAGCGTATTGTGAAACGGTGCATGGATATCGGTCTGTCTCTGGTGATGGGGATCATTACTTCTCCGATCTGGCTGATCAGTGCTGCGGCCATTAAGGCGTATGATGGCGGCCCGCTATTTTTCAAACAGGACCGGGCGACAATTAACGGGAATATTTTTCAGGTGTATAAGTTCCGGACAATGAAGGAGCATGTAGAGAACCGGTCTGTGTCGGAGGATGATGACAGAATCACGCCACCGGGGAAAATTCTGCGTAAGATCCGTATGGACGAGCTCCCGCAGCTGATTAATATCCTGAAAGGGGATATGAGCTTTGTGGGTCCGCGGCCGGAGATGATTGAGAATGTGGAAGCTTATACAGAGGAGCTTCCGGAATTTCGTTATCGTTTGCGGGTAAAAGCCGGGCTGACCGGGTATGCCCAGATTTCAGGGAAATATAACACGACGCCTAAAGATAAGCTGATGATGGATATGATGTATATCGAGAATTACAGTGTGTTTAAAGATATCCAGCTTCTGTTCCAGACAGCGATCGTTCTGCTGAAATCTGACAGTACAGAAGCATTTAAGAAGCAGAAGTCCGGAGAAATCTATCTTTTCCAGGAAGCAGAGACAGATGCGGACGAAGAGGAAAATCAGTAATGCAGAGTAATGCAGGATAAGGGAGGTTCATGCAGAGAGCAATGGAAAATAACATTAAAGTCAGTATTATCATGCCTGTATATAAGGTAGAAGAATATGTAGGGAAGGCGATTGAGAGTATTCAGGCCCAGACTATGACGGATTGGGAATTCCTGATCGTGGACGACGGGACGCCGGACCGCAGCGGAGAGATCTGCGACGAGTATGCGGCGAAGGATGAGAGAATCCAGGTGATTCATAAAGAAAACGGCGGCGCTCCGAGTGCGAGAAATCTGGCAATTGATATGGCAAAGGGTGAGTATCTGTATTTCCTTGACTCGGACGACTGGGCAGAACCGACCATGTTGGAAGATATGTATAATCTTGCCAAGCGTGATAATGCACAGCTTGTTGTTGCAGGATTTTATATTGATACCTATATCGGAAACGGGGAATATATGACGGATGATTATGTGGTAGAGGACGCAGTCTATCCGACGAAGGAAGAGTTCCGCAGAAATGCGTATAAGCTTTTTGACAAAAATCTTCTGTATACTCCCTGGAACAAGCTGTATGAGACGAAATATATCATGGAGAATAATCTCCGGTTTCCGACTACATTCTGGGATGATTTCCCCTTTAATGTCAGCATTGTGAGAGACGTGGAGAGGGTTACCGTAACTTCCAGGCAGTACTACCATTTCCTGAGAGCAAGAACAGAGTCAGAGACTGCTGCATATCGTCCGGGAATGTATGAAAAACGTGAGGAAGAGCATGGATGGATGCTGGAGCTTTACAGATACTGGCAGGTGTCGGATTTCCACAGTACAGAGATGGTTGCAAGGCGTTATGTGGAGCGGTTTATCGGATGTGTGGAGAATGTGACAAATCCGAAATCCGGACTCAGTGAGAAGGAGATGCGCCAGGAAATTAAATCCATGCTGACAAATCCGCGTCTGGACAAATCGTTAAAGATTGCCCGGCCGAGATCCGGTTATATGAAAATCATGCTGCTTCCGGTTAAGTGGAAAAGTACTTTCCTGACTTACCTGGAGGCAAAGGTGATTACTCTTGTGAAGACGAAAAATACGAAGCTGTTTACGAAGCTGAAAGTGGGAAGATAATGATTGAGCAGACTCCTTTTTTGAGTATTATTATGCCGGTCTATAATGCTGAAAAATATATTGACTGCGCTATAGAATCTGTGATCACACAGACATTTGGGGATTTTGAGCTTATCCTTGTGGATGATAAATCTACGGATCGCAGCCCAGAAAGATGTGACCTGTGGGCCAAGAAAGATGGAAGGATAAAGGTTTTTCATCTTCCGGAAAACGGAGGCGCTGGGAATGCACGCAATTATGGGATAGAAAGTTCGACAGGAAAATATCTGACTTTTCTAGATGCGGATGACAGAATTGACAGCAGTCTGTATGAAAAAGTGACTTCTATTACAGAGGATAAATTGTATGATGTCATTATCTGGGGGCTGACGGAACAGTATTATAATGAAAAGGAAGAAAAGGTAGGAGAAAACAGACTGTTTTTAGAGGATGCCGTATATGATAGCAAAGAAGAACTTCGGAAGGTTGTAATAGATCTGGAAGAGAAGACTCTTTTTGGCTATCAGTGGAATCATCTTTACAAACGGCAGATTATTATGGATCATCAGATTCGCTTTCAACCGGTACATCTGTATGAAGATTATTTTTTTAATCTGGCTTATATCGAATATGCGGCATCAATGGCCGTTTCGTCATGTACAGGATACTACTATAATAAAAGGA
>JAHZHF010000083.1 GCA_019420405.1 Clostridiales bacterium | reverse complement strand
CTTTGGAGGAATCTGCCGGAAGATCTTAGAAGGCGAAGAGGTGTTGTTAAGCGGCACGCAGGGATTGTTTGAGCGTCAGCGAGTTGCCCTGCGCGCCGCTTTGCTATTAAACAACTCTTTGGATTCTTAGATCCTTCCCAGATTCCGGAACGAAGCATGTAACGCCTGTTCCCTTCATCAGAATACGATTTCCAAAACATCCCGCCCCGCTTCCGGACGTTTCAGAAGGAAAGTGTTATTGCACGAAATAGCTGAAAACACCTCCGGATTTCGTTTGCTTAGATTATCCCCTTATGCTATACTGTTCACCAGAGAATGAAAGCCCGGCAGAGCCGATCTGTTCCACGCCCGGTGGATGATCCGGCGCTGCCGTAAAAACGGAGGGAAATCACATGATTAACAAACTGGTTGAAAAGATCAAAAAGACAGGAGCGCCGATTGTGGTTGGACTTGACCCGATGCTGAGCTATATCCCCCAGCATGTGCAGGACAAGGCGTTCGCAGAGTACGGGGAGACGCTGGAGGGAGCTGCTGAGGCGATCTGGCAGTTTAATAAGGAGATTGTTGATAAGACATACGACCTGATCCCGGCGGTGAAGCCTCAGATCGCCATGTATGAGCAGTTCGGCGTTCCGGGGCTCATGGCGTTTAAGAAGACGGTGGACTACTGTAAGTCCAAAGATCTGGTAGTGATCGGAGATGTGAAGAGAGGCGATATCGGTTCCACGTCAGCCGCTTATGCAGTGGGACATCTGGGAAGAGTGAAAGTGGGAAGCAAAGAGTATGTTCCCTTTGATGAAGATTTTGCGACGGTGAACCCGTACCTTGGTTCTGACGGAGTGAAACCTTTTGTGGAAGTGTGTAAAGAGGAGAAAAAAGGTCTCTTCATTCTGGTTAAGACTTCCAACCCGTCCAGCGGCGAGTTCCAGGACAGGCTGATCGACGGACGTCCGCTTTATGAACTGGTAGGAGAGAAGGTTGCTGAGTGGGGCGCAGACTGCATGGGAGATGAATACAGCTATATCGGAGCTGTAGTCGGTGCAACTTACCCGGAGATGGGAAAGGTGCTTCGTAAGATTATGCCGAAGTCCTATATCCTTGTTCCGGGCTACGGCGCACAGGGAGGCCAGGGAAAAGACCTTGTTCATTTCTTCAATGAAGATGGACTTGGTGCGATTGTAAATTCCTCCCGTGGTATCATTGCTGCATATAAGCAGGAAGCATATGCGAAGTTCGGCGCTGAGAATTTCGGAGATGCATCCAGAGCGGCGGTTGAGGCAATGATCGCAGACATCAGCGGGGCGCTGGCAGCGAAGTAAAAGCCTTCGCTGTAAATAGCAGAGCGCCGGCCATACAGGCATACCCGCCGGGCTTGCTGCCCGTGGGAAAAAATGCGGAAAGAGGAACATATATGAACAGGAAAAAAGAAAACGCAGTGGTTCTTTCTCAGGAGAGCATCGCGCAGGATATCTACAGTATGTGGATCAGGACAGAAGCGGCTTTGGAGGCGAAGCCGGGACAGTTCATCTCCATGTACACAAATGATGGGAGCAAACTGCTTCCCCGCCCGATCAGTATCTGCGAGATCAACCGGGCAGAGGGCAGCTTACGAGTCGTATACCGTGTGACAGGAGAAAATACGGGGACGGAAGAATTTTCCCGGATGAAGGCGGGAGATGTGCTTCCGGTCATCGGTCCCCTTGGAAATGGATTCCCGCTGGAGAGAGCGGCAGGGAAGAAGGCATTTCTCATGGGCGGCGGCATCGGCGTCCCGCCTATTCTTGAGCTGGCGAAACAGATAGACTGTGATGTGAAACAGGTCATCGTGGGATACAGGGACAGCGAGACGTTTTTAAGAGATGAGTTTGAGCAGAACGGGCAGGTGTATATCTCAACAGAGGATGGAAGCGAAGGGACAAAGGGAAATGTAATGGATGCGATCAGGGAGAATGACCTTGAGGCGGATATTATCTATGCCTGCGGCCCCACCCCCATGCTGAGAGCCATCAAGGCATACGCAGAAAAAAAGGGAATCGAGTGCTGGCTTTCTCTGGAGGAACGCATGGCGTGCGGAATCGGCGCATGTCTTGCCTGCGTCTGCCAGACAAAGGAAAAGGATCATCACAGCAATGTAAACAATAAGAGGATCTGCAAGGACGGTCCGGTATTTCTTTCTACGGAGGTGGAGATCTGATGGATATGAGAGTAAATATCGCAGGTGTAGAGTGGAAAAATCCGGTGACTGTCGCATCCGGCACTTTTGGGTCCGGGGCGGAGTTCGCGGACTATGTGGATCTGAACCGTCTGGGCGCTGTGACGACCAAAGGTGTGGCGAATATTCCGTGGGCAGGCAACCCGACTCCCAGAGTGGCTGAGACATACGGCGGCATGATGAACGCCGTAGGGCTCCAGAATCCGGGGATCGACGTGTTCTGCGAAAGGGATATTCCGTTTCTCAGGAAATATGACACGAAGATTATCGTGAATGTATGTGGAAAGTCGGAGCAGGATTACTGCGAGGTAGTGGAGCGTCTGGCGAATGAAGATGTGGACATGCTGGAGATCAATATCTCCTGTCCGAATGTAAAAGAGGGCGGAATCGCCTTCGGCCAGAATCCGAAAGCAGCGGAAGAGATCACAAAAGCTGTGAAGAAATACGCGAAACAGCCTGTGATCATGAAGTTAAGCCCCAACGTGACCAGCATCGCGGAGATGGCGAAGGCAGTGGAAGCCGGCGGCGCGGACGCGGTTTCCCTGATTAATACCCTTACGGGAATGAAAATTGACATCAATCGGAAGTCATTCGTGCTGGCGAATAAGACGGGCGGCGTGTCCGGCCCGGCGATCCATCCGATTGCGGTGCGTATGGTATATGAGGCGGCGAACGCAGTGAAAGTTCCGGTTATCGGTATGGGCGGAATCATGACGGCGGAAGATGCTATTGAGATGATCCTCGCAGGCGCCAGCGCTGTTTCGGTCGGTACGGCGAATTTCCATGATCCGTCGGTGACTATGAAGATCGTGGACGGAATAGAGGAATACATGAAAGCCCAGGGATTTGAAAGCGTTGCCGATATGGTTGGAATTGTAAAATAAGAAATGAAAGATACACAGGAGGGAGCAGGAAAAACTGCTCCCTTTTTACCCGGGTTTAACAGAAATCAAACAAATTTTGAACCTGTTTTTGAAGAAAGGACAACAGAATTTTGCTACAGTAAAATCAGTGCCGCCGGACACGGGCAGAATTTGTCCGTCTGACTGCGGCAGAAGTGTATTAATTTTCTTCAGTGAAAGGGGATAAAGTATGAACAGGCAGAGAAAATGGAAGAAAGTTCTTGCAGGCGTATCTGCGTTTGCGCTTACTGCGGCCATGGTGCCTTCCGGAATGGTATCGGTATCGGCGGCTGAACTGCAGAATGCGGAACAGAGCGTGAGCGGTACACCTTACACAGCAGACGGCGCGTATGATGTAACTGCGCCGCATGTGATTATAAATCAGGTATATGGCGGAAGCGACGACGGCGCGGCCAGCCACAGTTTTATTGAGCTTTACAATCAGTCAGGAGAGAGCCTGGATCTGACCGGATGGAGACTTGCCTACCGCTCCAGCGCAGACGGAGATAACAGCGAGGCTTGGGAATATCTGGACCTGACCGGTACGATCGAGGGGAACGGATATTATCTGATCCGTTGCGGCGCAGCGAATGGAACAGATTATGAGATCCCGGCAGGCGACCGGGAATGGGACGTTCAGCTTCACAACAAAGGTGTGTCTGTAGTGCTTTTAAGCGAGCAGACAGAACTGGACGATACATTTACAGGAGCGGTGACAGATGATAACCGCCCGGAAGGATATGTGGATCTTCTGGCTGTTCAGGGGAATGACGCGGAAGACACCCAGATGCCTCCGGTCTATGAGACAGCTGTAAATGCAGAGCAGTCAAAGAAAAAGGCGGTTCGGAGAGACAATTTCCAGGATACGGACAACAATGCAGAGGATTCTTCCCAGGTAGATTACTCTGAGGAGGTGTCTGAGGAAGCAGGCCCGCACAATTCAACGATGACATCGGGAGACGGTTCAGACAGTGGGGAGCAGCCTGGCGGAGGTGATGGCTCCGGCTCGGATAACCAGCCCGGAACAGGAGATGGAAGCGGCGAAGATACTCCGGCTCAGACTTACCGGGGAGAAGGCTTTGAGGCATCAGCCGCAGTGCAGCTGACACGGACAGGAGATGTTTCTCTGGGAAGCGCAAATGCGGACGGCGGTGTGGCGGAGATCGTATCCTACAACTCCGATAACGGGAAAGCATATGTTGTCAACGGCCAGCAGGGTCTACTTAATGTACTGGATGTAGGCGAAGACGGAAGCCTGACCACGGAGAGCACGATCCAGGTGCAGAACCTGATTGACGGATTCGATTACGGCGATATGACAAGCGTGGCGGTTGACACGGTAAATGATCACGTGCTGATCGCTCTGCAGGCGGCAGACTATGCGGCGGCAGGACGCATCGCGGTGCTCGACTATGACGGAAATCTGGTGACCAGTTATGAGGCCGGAGTTCAGCCGGACATGATTACGGTGAGCAGCGACGGCAAATGGATCCTGACTGCGAACGAAGGCGAGCCGAGAAACGGATATGAAAACGGCGCGGTTGATCCGGCGGGCAGTGTGACACTGGTGAAGACGGAGACAGAGGAAGTGAAGACGGTCGGATTTGAGGGATTTGATTCTTCTGAGCTTGTACAGCAGGGCGTTCTCTTTAACAGGGTGAACGGACAGATCCTGAGCGCGGCAGCAGACCTGGAGCCGGAATACATTGCCATTGATCCGGACGGAACAAAAGCTTACGTTGCACTTCAGGAGGCGAATGCTGTTGCGACACTGGATCTTACGGCAGGAGAGTTTACATCTATCAAAAGCCTCGGACTTCAGGATTACAGCCAGGAGGCAAACAGTGTTGACCTGGTGGAAGACGGCGGCTATGCTGCATCCACTTACCCGAATACATACGGCGTACGCATGCCGGATGGAATCAGCGCGTTTGAGGTAGGCGGGACAACCTATATCGCAACCGCAAATGAGGGCGATGCGAGAGAGTGGGGCGGCTTCTCAAATGAAGCAAAAGAGAATATTGCGGATGTGAACGGTGTTGTGGCGGAAGACGTGAGAGTGCTTGATCCGTCCCTTACAGCAGGTCTGGAAGAGGGAAAGAACTATCTTTTTGGAAGCCGTTCGTTCACGATCTATAACGCAGATACAATGGAACTTGTCTATGACAGCGCAAACAGCTTTGAGAGCAGGACTGCTTCTTATCTGCCGGCATGGTTCAACAGTTCCAATGATGATATCGAGATCGACAGCCGCAGCGCGAAGAAAGGCGTTGAGCCGGAGACTGTGACAGTGCAGCAGGTAGGAGACCGCACGTTTGCTTTCATCGGACTGGAGCGCATCGGCGGCGTGATGGTTTATGATGTGACGGATCCGGCGGCAGCGTCCTATGTAAACTATGTCAATACAAGAGATTTCTCCGGAGAGATCACAGGAGACGTAGCTCCGGAGGGGCTTGCGTTCATTCCGGCGGATGAGTCCGCGTCAGGAAGCCCGATCCTGCTGGCAGCATGTGAAGTATCCGGTACGGTTGCGGCTTACACGCTGAGCGGCAGCGCGGTTGTGCCGGGAGGCGGTTCTGACAGTGACGCGGCAGGAGCAGTGGTTCTGTACACCAATGACGTGCACTGCGCGACAGACGGATATTCCTATCTGGCAGCGTACAAGGCGCAGCTTGAGGCGGATGGATATGATGTGATCACAGTGGATATCGGAGACGCGATCCAGGGAGAAGCGATCGGATCAACGTCAGAGGGCGCGGCGATCGTGGATATCATGAACACAGTGGGATATGATTTCGGTGTGCCGGGCAACCACGAATTTGATTACGGACTGGAGCGGTTCCTTGAGATTGCGACAGGAGATGACGCAGAAGCACAGTATGAATATTTAAGTAGCAACTTCATTGATCTTCAGACAGGCGAGACAGTGGTGACGCCTTATGAGATCGTGGAGATGAACGGTGAGGACGTTGCATTTGTCGGAATCAGCACACCTGAGACCTACACGAAATCCACTCCGACTTATTTCCAGGATGAGGAAGGCAATTTCATTTACACCTTCTCAGAAGATACCTTCTACGATACGATTCAGGACACGGTTGACGAAGCAATTGCAGCGGGCGCTGACCGGGTGATTGCGCTGGGACATCTCGGAATCGAGGGAACGACAGAAGGATGGAAATCCACGGATGTGATCGCGAACACAAACGGAATCGATGCGTTTATCGATGCGCATTCTCACGAGACGATCGCGGAGAGCGAATACGCGAATAAGGACGGCGAGATGGTTCCGCTTACTTCTACGGGAACAAAGTTCGCCAACTTTGGAAAGATGACGCTGAATGAGGACGGCACGTATACAACAGAACTGATTACGCCTTCTGATGTGGATATCGAGAGTTCAGACGCAGCGGCAGCAGCATACCAGACAGTTCAGGATAAAGTGGACGGCTACAATGAAGAGCTTGCTTATCTGAATGAAAAACTGGGAACATCTGAGGTCGAGCTTACAATCAATGATGCGGACGGTGTGAGAAGGATAAGAAACGGCGAGACGAACATGGGAGACTTCGTGGCAGACGCATACCGTGTTATGACAGGTGCGGACATTGCCCTTGTAAATGGCGGCGGAATCCGTGATTCTATCGCAGCAGGCGATGTGACAAGAAAGGATCTTATGGACGTCAATCCGTGGAATAATGAGATGTGCGTGATCCGGGCGACCGGACAGCAGATTCTGGATGCGCTTGAGCACGGTGCGCGGCTGAATCCGGAAGAGAGCGGCGGATTCCTTCAGGTATCCGGACTGACTTATGAGATACACAACTATCTGGAGAGCCCGGTAACTACAGACAGCGTGGGACTCTTCCAGGGAATCGATGAGACGAAAGAGAGAAGAGTGCAGAATGTCATGATCGGCGGAGAAGCGATTGATCCGGAAGCAACTTATACAGTGGCGGGAAGCTACTATACGCTTCAGGAGCAGGGCGACGGATACACGATGTTCGAAGGAGCGGAGATCGTTGCTCATGACGAGCTTCCGGTAGATTCCGAGATGCTGATCAACTATTTCACAGAAGAACTGGGCGGAAATGTAACGGCAGAGCAGTACGGAAATCCGCTTGGCGACGGCAGAATTACGATTCTGACAGAAGAGGCGCAGGAGCCGGCTGATCCGGATGTCCCGACAGCCCCGGAGAATCCGGCAGATCCGGAAAAACCGTCCACAGAGAATCCGTCTGATCAGAATGGAAACAATAATCAGAACGGAACAGGCAGCGGCAATAATAATTCCGGAAGCGGAAACTCTTCAGGAAGCACGGTGCAGACCGGCGATGAGAGCAATATCTACGGCCTGATCGCAGTGATGGCAGCAGCGGCTGTGGCAGCAGGCGGTACATGCGTTTATGTGATCAGACGGAGAAGAATACAGTAAGACGGGAAACTGAATATTTGTGAAATCAGGACAGGCGGAATCGCGGGACCGGGAAAACGGTACAGCGGTCCCGCCTGACGTCTTATCCGGACTCGCGCAGTCTGTGCGGTTGAATTTAAGCATATTAGTTGACATCTGAAAAGGCGTTTGCTAGAATGAAATTAGAAAAAGACACTACTCGACGGACGATCAGTCCAGGTTTATATGGTTACAAAAAAGTAACTGCATTCCTTTGGCAGAGGGGCGGTTACTTTTTTGTGTGATTGATGTATGCTAATAAAATCGTCACAACGATACTTAGTATCATTAGTACGAGGGAGAGCATTTCAAAATCACTCATCAGTTTGCCCTCCTTTCCAAGATTTCCTGCATAGAGGATTTCTATGTAATCAGAGGGTTCACGTCTACGCTCCCGCTTCGGTCGTTGCTAAACGAGTGCCACTGGCACTCAGCAACCCCTGTTGAAGGACTAACCGCCTACCGCTTTCGAGTAGTGTCTTGATTTATTCTATCAAACAGGCTGTTTGGTGGCAAGATGTTCTTTTGTAGGAATGGTGAGCTGGAGGAAACATTACCTGCGTTACTTGTAATATAGTGTATCTTTTGATCTGTAACTGAGAGCGTTCCTCGATTGAAATAAACATGAAACTGTGGTAAAATTGAGAAGATTTAACAGTTCCTTTTCTAATTGTGTTAGGAAAGGAGACCGTGATGGGAAAATCACTTAAATTTAGACATACGTTTGTTACAGGAATAATTAAGAGTGGATGAACCCGAAAACGCGGCAAAGGCTTGAATAAGTCTGTAAATAGAGGAGGATTCAAATATGGAAGCATACAAGAAGGAATTTATCGAGTTCATGGTAGACAGTAATGTATTGAAATTCGGAGATTTCACATTAAAGAGCGGAAGAAAGTCTCCGTTTTTCATGAATGCGGGCGCTTATGTGACAGGCTCCCAGTTAAAGAAGCTGGGCGAGTACTACGCGAAGGCGATCCACGAAAAATACGGGGATGATTTTGACGTGCTGTTCGGACCTGCTTATAAGGGGATTCCGCTGGGCGTTGTGACAGCCATCGCATACAGCGAGCTCTACGGCAAGGAAGTGCGTTACTGCTCAGACCGCAAGGAAGAGAAGGATCACGGTGCGGACAAGGGAAGTTTCCTGGGAAGCAAACTGCAGGACGGCGACCGTGTGATTATGATCGAGGACGTGACCACATCCGGAAAGTCCATGGAAGAGACAGTTCCGAAGGTAAGAGGCGCGGCTGATGTGACGATCAAAGGGCTGATTGTATCCCTGGACCGTATGGAAGTCGGCAAAGGCGGAGAGAAATGCGCTTTGGATGAGATCAAAGATCTGTATGGGTTTGACACGGCGGCAATCGTGACTATGGCCGAGGTGGTTGAGTGCCTGTACAATAAGGAGTATAATGGAAAAGTTATCATCGACGATACATTAAAAGCAGCGATTGATGCATACTATGAAACATATGGAGTGAAAGCAGAGTAGGAAGGAGCGTCTGAAAATATGGAAAAGGCATATCTTACAATGAAGAACAGCGGTGCAGGTAGTATTGCGATCGGAGTGATCGTGCTGGTTGTGGGACTTACGACGGGAATCCTTTCCATTGTAAATGGCGCGAGCCTGTTGAAACATAAAAGAGAGATTACTTTTTAGCGGACCGGATGATCTGCGTAAGCTTAAGGGGGACAGACCACAGACAGGGTCAGTCCCCTTTTGGCGCAGAAAGGGCGCTGAGGCGGCCCGCTCTATTAAAAGGAGAGATTAGTTGAGCGTCAGAAAAACGAAAATACTCAGGGCTTTCGGGAAGGTCCTGTTCTTGTTATATGTGGGCTTTCTGATTTATTTTTTATTTGTCGCAGAGTGGTATGGAAGGACGGAGGCCGCGGAGGAATACCGATATAACCTGGAACTGTTCCGGGAGATCCGCAGGTTTCTGACCTACAGGGAGGAGCTAGGATCGTTTACGGTTTTTGCAAACCTGTGCGGCAACATTCTGATTTTTGTGCCGTATGGCTTTTTTATCTCCATGGCCAGCAGGACGCGGGGCTTTTTCAAGACGCTGTTCTGCAGCATGGGACTGAGTCTGTGCGTGGAGGCCGTCCAGCTCATTACGAGAGTGGGGAGCTTCGATGTGGACGATATCCTGCTGAATACGGTGGGAGGAGTGATCGGATATATTATTTTTGCAGTGTGCAACATGATGAGGAGAAATTATGATGTTCGGAAACGGGAAAAGCGCTGAGGAGAGACAGCGTGAGAAGGAGAGAAAAAAGAGAGGGGCGAGGAAATACGGTCAGGCGGGCTTCAAGCAGTCCCGCAGGGGAATCATCTCGTGCTGGTGCGCAGCGGCTGCCATTCTTATTCTGGCGGGCAGTATCGCCTGGGCTTTCGCCGTGGGCGGGAATGCTCCGGGGATTGTGGGTGGAATTGCAGTGATCGCGCTGGTGCTCTCGGTGTCAGGAATCCGAATGGCGATCCGGGGATTCCGGGAGAGGGAGAGAAGCTATCTGACCTGCAAGATCGGACTGCCGGCCAATGCGGCCGCCCTGATCCTGTTTTTTGTTATTTTTATAGGAGGCTTAAGATGATGGGAATGACAGAACTGTTAAGAGAGAGAAATGAACAGTATGAAGAGCGCCACGACCTGGCTGTGGAGCGGCTGCGGGGAATCGTATCAGAGGAGACGGTTCCCGGGCGGTATCTGCTCTATTTTCAGGACGTGGCGATTTTTCTTCTTGAGCTGGAGAATGTCAGACGGAAGGTGGAGAGCGGCCAGTGGGACCGGTACAGCTTAAAGGAAATGCAGAGCTTAAATGAGATTCTCTACAGTGATATCACAGAAGCGCGGTATGAGAAAAGTTATGCGAATCCGGCGTATGCGTGCAGTATATTCGGGACGGAGATGGGGCGGCTTTTAAGTCTTCTCTATACGGAGATGAGATCGGGAATTCCGTATGCATTCGAGAACAGAATGGACTATCTTACCATTCTCTGCGAGCTTTTTATTGAGGTTTACAACTGCTTTGAGAGCGCGGAGGATGAGAACGATCTGGAGAGCGACGGACAGAACGCTTCGCCCGGTGAAGAGAGTGTTATTCCGGTACGCCCGAGACCGGCAGAGATCAAAAATATACTGTACTGGTATGCCAGCGATTACTGCGATGTATTTTTAGCGGACAGGATCATGGAGCAGATCGCACCGGAGAGGTCCTTTGCCGTGGAGATCATCGAGAATGCGGATTTGAGTGACGATAAATATCTCTATCGGTTCGGGGAGTATATCACAGAGAACGAGCTGGGGACTGCCCGGCATCTGCGCGCGCTTCCGGAGGAGACGATCCGAAAGATGGCGGATGTG
>JAHZHF010000082.1 GCA_019420405.1 Clostridiales bacterium | reverse complement strand
TGTGTCAACTCCACGCCCGTTTCCGAACGTTTCAGACGGCAAGTGTTAGTGAACTTTATAGCTGAACAGTTTGATTTTCTATCCGCATCCCTGTATAATATGTTTTATGGAAACGAATAATTTTGATATACAGGAAGAATTAAAGAAACTCCCCGGCCGGCCCGGGGTCTACATTATGCATGATGAGAAGGATCACATCATCTATGTTGGGAAAGCGATCAGCTTAAAGAACCGCGTCAGACAGTATTTCCAGAGCAGCAGGAATAAAGGGATTAAGATCGAGCAGATGGTGACGCACATCCGGCGCTTTGAATACATTGTGACGGATTCGGAGCTGGAAGCTCTTGTTCTGGAGTGCAATCTGATCAAGGAGCACAGGCCGAAATATAACACCATGCTCATGGATGATAAGGCGTATCCTTTTATTAAAGTGACGACAGGGGAGGCTTATCCCAGGGTGATCTTGGCGAGAAGGATGGTGAAGGATAAGGCGAGGTATTTCGGGCCGTATACGAGCGCTCAGGCTGTGCGGGATACGATCGAGCTGATCCACAAGCTGTACCATGTGAGGAGCTGCAGGAGGAATCTGCCAAAAGATATTGGGAATGAACGGCCCTGTCTGAATTACCATATTAAACAGTGTGACGCGCCCTGCCAGGGATATATTTCCCAGGAGGAGTACAGGAAGCGGATTGATGAGGTGATACGTTTTCTGAACGGGAATTATGACGGGATTCTGAAAGAGCTGGAGGAGAAGATGCAGACTGCCTCGGAGGCACTGGAATTTGAGAGAGCCATCGAGTACCGGGAACTGATCGGCAGCGTGAAAAAAGTGGCGCAGAAACAGAAGATCACCGATTCCAGCGGGGAGGACCGGGATGTGCTTGCGGCTGCATCGGAAGGAGAGGATGCAGTGGTCCAGGTCTTCTTTATCCGCGGAGGACGGCTCATCGGAAGAGATCATTTTTATCTCAGAATTTCAAAAGACGATACGATTTCTGAAATTCTGGACAGCTTTATCAAGCAGTACTACGCGGGAACACCATACATTCCGGGAGAGCTGATGCTTCAGTCGGAAGTGGAAGAACATGAACTTCTGGAGACATGGCTGACAGCCAAGAGAGGCCAGAAGGTGACATTACGCATTCCGAAGAAGGGGACAAAGGAGAAGCTGGTTGAGCTGGCCGCAGAGAATGCAAGACTTGTTCTGAGTAAGGATAAAGAGCGTTTAAAGAGAGAGGAAGGACGGACGATCGGAGCAGTGAAGGAGATCAGTGCTCTGCTGGGAGTGGGAGAGATCGTGCGGATGGAAGCATACGATATTTCCAATACGAACGGGTTTGAGTCTGTGGGCTCCATGGTCGTCTATGAACGCGGCAGACCGAAGAGAAATGATTACCGGAAATTTAAAATCAAGGGAATCAAAGGTGCCGATGATTACGGGAGTATGCGCGAAGTACTCACCAGGAGATTTACCCACGGGCTTAAGGAGCGGGAAGAAAATTCCCAGATCGGGAAATTCACCAGCTTTCCGGATCTGATCCTGATGGATGGAGGAAAAGGCCAGGTAAACGTTGCGCTGGAGGTGCTGGAAGAGCTGCATCTTAACATTCCTGTGTGCGGCATGGTAAAGGACGACCATCACCGGACAAGAGGGCTCTATTATCAGAATGAAGAGATACCGATTGACCGGACTTCGGAGGCATTTCACCTGATCACAAGAATCCAGGATGAGGCGCACAGGTTTGCCATTGAGTATCACAGGCAGCTCAGAGGAAAGGGGCAGGTGCACTCCATACTGGATGATATCGAAGGAATCGGACCGGCCAGGAGAAAAGCGCTCATGCGCCAGTATGCGAGTCTGGATGATATACGGAACGCGACCGTTGAGGACCTTGCAAAAATACCTGCTATGAACGAAAAGGCAGCAGAATCAGTGTACAAATTTTTTCATTAGTGATATGATGATATGGACAGAGGCCGCCGGAAGAATAAGAAGCCGGACGGCAGTTCACACGCATAAAATTACGGTATGTGACAAACAGCGAGAAGGAGAAAATCTATGGGACATGGGATAAGATTAAGCGAGATTGTTGAAAAGATGGATCTGAAATGCCTCAACCCCGAGGTAGATACGATTGAGAAAGAGGTTAATGTACCGGATATTAACCGCCCGGCACTTCAGCTTGCAGGATTTTTTGATCATTTTGATTCAAGCCGGGTACAGATTATAGGCAATGTGGAATATAAATATGTACAGACATTATCACACGAGAGACGGATGGAAATCTTTAATAAACTTCTGGACAATCCGATTCCCTGTTTTGTGTTTTGCAGGGATATTGAACCGGAGAAAGAATTCCTGGATATTGCTACGACAAATGGAATTCCGGTGTACAGAACTGCAAAGCAGACGTCTGATTTTACGGCTGAGATCATTCGCTGGATGAATGTCCGATTGGCGCCCTGTATCTCCATTCATGGCGTTCTGGTGGATGTGTACGGTGTAGGAGTTCTGATTATGGGAGAGAGCGGTATCGGAAAGAGTGAAGCGGCTCTGGAGCTGATTAAGCGCGGACACCGTCTTGTGACGGACGACGTTGTGGAGATCCGCAAGGTGAGCGATGAGACGCTTGTCGGGTCTGCGCCGGATATCACGAAACATTTTATTGAACTTCGGGGAATCGGGATTGTGGATGTGAAGTCTATGTTCGGTGTGCAGAGTGTAAGAGAGACGCAGAATATTGACCTGGTGATTACTCTCGAGGACTGGAGCAGGGAGAAAGAGTATGACCGTCTCGGGCTGGAAGAAGAGTATACAGAGTTCCTTGGAAACAAGGTTGTATGCCACAGCATCCCGATCCGTCCGGGAAGAAATCTGGCGATCATCGTAGAGTCAGCGGCTGTTAACCACAGACAGAAACAGATGGGGTATAATGCGGCTCAGGAACTCTATAAGAGGGTGCAGGAGAATCTGGCGAAGAAAAGACGATAAGGAGGAGAAAAGCTATGAACTATTGTTTTGGTGTGGACATCGGAGGAACAACGGTGAAGATGGGATTGTTTCAGGAGGATGGCACGATTGTGGACAAATGGGAGATCGTGACCGATACTTCGGAGGAGGGAAAGAATATCCTGCCGAATATCGCATCTTCAATTGGAAAAAAGATCGAAGAGCATCAGCTTAACAGGACTGAGATCCGCGGTATCGGCGTCGGAGTTCCGGCTCCGGTGACGGCGGACGGTGTGGTAAACGGAACAGCAAACCTGGGCTGGGGCTATAAAGAGGTTAGAAAAGAGCTGGAGAATATGACCGGGGTAAAAGCCGCGATCGGAAATGATGCGAACGTAGCTGCTCTCGGAGAGATGTGGAAAGGCGGCGGAGCCGGCGAGAAAAACATGATTATGGTGACGCTGGGAACAGGAGTCGGAGGCGGCGTGATCATTGACGGAAAGATTCTGGTGGGGCAGAATGGCGCCGGTGGAGAGATCGGCCATCTCTGCGTGAACTATGAGGAGACAGACCGGTGCGGCTGCGGAAACAGGGGATGTCTGGAGCAGTACGCTTCCGCAACCGGAATCGTGCGTCTGGCGAAACAGAAGCTGGCTCAGGAGATGAGGCCTACGATCCTCAATAAGGAGGATGTGACCGCCAAAGATGTATTTGATGCTGTGAAAGCGGGAGACGAGGTGGCAAGGGAGATTGCCGTTGTGTTCGGAAGATATCTGGGATATGGCCTTGCCAATCTGGCGGCGGTGGCAGACCCGGCTGTGTTCGTTATCGGAGGCGGAGTTTCCAAGGCGGGAGAGGTACTGATCCCCTACATAAGAGAGCCGTATATGGAGCGAGCTTTCTTTGCTGACAAAAATGTGAAATTCGTGCTTGCAAAACTCGGAAATGATGCGGGAATCTGCGGCGCTGCAAAACTTGTGCTGGACGAGCAGTAGAGAATCTGGCAGAGAAACAGAGAATAAGAAAGAAAATAAAAAAGAACCGATTCATGTGATACAATGATCGGTTCTTTTTTTGTTTCATGTCTTATAGGAAAACTGAGTTCCCTGCCTGCTGTGTATGGACGGATCAGCCTGTGGTACTGCCGGAACCACCGCCGGTATCGCCGCCGGAGCCGCCGCCAGTATCACCACCGGAACCACCGCCGGTGTCACCGCCGGAGCCGCCGCCGGTATCACCACCGGAACCGCCGCCAGTATCGCCGCCGGAGCCGCCGCCAGTGTCACCACCGGAGCCGCCGCCGGTGTTACCGCCGTTTCCGCCATCAGATCCGCTTCCGGTGTCACCGCCGGAGTTCCCGGTATTGCCGCCGGAGTTGTCTCCGGTATTGCTGTCCCCGGTATTTCCGCTGTTTTCGGTGTCGGAAGTATTGCTGTCAGTATCCTTATCGTCGTCATCCTTGTCGTCTTTATCTGTAGTTGCCGGCTTGTGTCCTGCACAGCTTTCTGTCGGAACATTGTCCGAGGCAAAATACTCGGTGAGGGTTGGACAGCCGCTTACGGCAAGTTTGCCTGTCTGAGTACAGATTGTTTTCTGCACTACAGATGACGGAGTCTCAAAGTCCTTGTCCGGAAGCCCTTCATGGATACGGTCCATGATATTCTTCCAGATTCTCATATGCCAGGACTGGTCGTAGATGTTCTCCATATGCTTGTTTTCGTCATATCCTGTCCATACGGAGCCGGTGTAGTACGGTGTAAAGGCAGAGAGCCACAGGTCCGTACTGTTCTCGGTCGTACCGGTTTTTCCGGCTGCCGTCATACCGCTGAGTCTGGCGGGAGTACCGGTTCCTTTATTGATTACGTCCTCCATTGCGCTTGTCAGAAGATAAGCAGTGGAGTCTTTGACTACTTCATGTGTGGACGGCGA
Source organism: Clostridiales bacterium (assembly GCA_019420405.1). Taxonomy (GTDB): domain Bacteria; phylum Bacillota; class Clostridia; order Lachnospirales; family Lachnospiraceae; genus Mediterraneibacter. The sequence continues at coordinate 6,131 of JAHZHF010000082.1, read as the reverse complement.
GGAATTGTCGATCAGGACATTTCCGTCATGGTCCAGGATCTCCGTGTAAAGGATCGGCTCAGTATAGGTGCCGCCGTTTGCAATCGCCGCATAGGCTGCGGTCATTTCAAGGTTGTAAACACCGCGGGTGATACCGCCGAGAGCGGTAGACTGAGCGATGTCTGACATTCCCGGATAATCCGGATCGTCGTTGACAAGTGTAGTGAATCCAAAGTTCTCAAGATACTCATAGCCTGTCTCAAGTCCGACTACTTCGGTGAGTGTCCTCACCGCGCACACGTTCATGGAGTGCTCGATCGCATAGCGCATTCTGGTGTTGCCGATATATTTGTGATCCCAGTTGTTTACCTGCTGTCCGCTTGCGTATTTGTAAGGTTCGTCCTTGATTGTTGATGCAAGCGTCATTTTGTTTTCATTCAATGCCGGAGCATATGTTGAAAGTACCTTAAAGCATGATCCGGGCTGCCTTGTCGTACTGGTTGCGCGGTTCAGAGAGAGACTGGTCGTCTTCTGTCCACGGCCTCCGACGATGGCTTTCACCTGGCCGGTATACTGATCCATAATAACGACAGAGACCTGAGGCTGCAGAGTGATGGTTAAGTTTTCATCGATAATGTCTCCTGCATCTGTGTTGATGCCCAGAGTGCTCTTATATTCCTCTACGGCAGCTCTGGCTTCCTCTTCACTGCTGAAAACGAGCGGGTTGGAATCATTCCGTGAGCTTTCCAGATAAGAAGCAAGGTTTTCCTTACTGTAATTCTCAGCAGATCCGTCGGCACGGTGAATGGTCAGCGCATACTCGACTCCGTACTCTGTGATCGGATAATTGGACTCGTCAGAAGCCTCCTCGTCACAGACAGACTGGATCGTGAGATCCTGAGTCGACCGGATTGTGAGTCCGCCGCCGTAGAGCATATTGTATGCCTGTGCTTCAGAATAGCCCTTCTCATCCATAAGATCCTGAATCACCTGCTCAATCACTGCATCCGTAAAGTAGGAGTACGGCGTATTGTCCTCGGTGACTGCAGATGTCTGGAGAATCCGGCTGTAGACATCGTCCGCCAGCGCTTCGTCATACTCTTCCTGGGTGATATAACCCTGTTCCAGCATATTGCTGAGAACGGCTTCGCGGCGTTTGGCGTTATTCTCCGGATAGGTTACCGGATCGTATTCTGTCGGGTTCTGAGTGATGGCAGCGATAACCGCGCATTCCGACAGAGTTAAATCAGCCACGTCTTTATTGAAATATCTCGTGGACGCTGTCTGTACGCCAAGACAACCCTGTCCCAAGTTGATCGTATTCATATATGCTTCCAGGATATCTTCTTTGCTCATCTCTTTTTCAAATGCGAGTGCGAGATACTGTTCCTGGAGCTTTCGTTCCACCCGGTCAAAGAACGTTTCCTCATTGACAAAGTCGGGGAAGACGTTGTTCTTGATGAGCTGCTGGGTAAGCGTGCTGGCACCCTCTGTAAAGTCAAACCCATTTGTGATCCCCACAACTCCTGCTCGTATGATACCCTGCAGGTCAATTCCGTTGTGCTCATAGAAACGTTCGTCCTCAATCGCTACGAAAGCATGAGGAAGATACTCCGAATTTGCGGTAATTTCTTCGTAAGTTTTATATACCCGGTTGGAATCAGAGTCTTTGAGTGTCTCGATTACCGTTCCGGCCTGGTCAGTGATCGACGTCGTAAATCCCTGTGGGAGAATATCCTCCGCCGATACAGCGGGAGTGTTGTCAATGATCTTCTTTGCGAAAACGACTCCTCCGACGACGCAGATTATAGCCAGAAGGATCAGGCAGATAATGACAGCTTTAAAGAAGCGGACACCCACCCGTTTTTTCTTCTTTTGTTTTTTAGAAGAAATCGACTTCTTTCTTCTGGATAGATTATTTTTTCCGTAATTCACGAATCACATCCTCCTTTTCAACTCTTATGATTATAGCAAATATAGTCATTCAAATAAAGGAAAAAATAAAATCTTCATATTTTCTTTCGATTTATTTAAACAGTGCCGGATCAAAAAAGCCTTTTTACGACGGTTTTTATTGTCGAATGCGGTACGGTCTGATATAGTTAAGTACAGTCGGAGTGAATGAATCCGCGTGCAGGAGGTTTTTATGGAATGTTATCATACTGTGAAAGATGCAGGGACGGGAGAAATCACTGAGAAGAAATCCAGGTTTATTGCGGATGTCTTCCCGGTATTGACGGAAGAGGAGGCGTTTGCACACCTTGAAGAGATCAGGAAAAAGTACTGGGATGCAAGGCATCACTGCTGGGCGTATGTGATTGGAAGAAATCCTGCGTCCGAGCGGATGAGCGACGACGGGGAACCGGCTGGAACTGCGGGAAAACCGATTCTGGAGGTGCTCCGGGGCAGGGAGCTGACGGATGTGTTTATTGTTGTCACCCGGTATTTCGGCGGCACACTGCTGGGAACGGGGGGCCTGGTCAGGGCTTATGGAGCGGCGGCTGCTAAAGCACTGGCTCACACTGAGATCATTACCAGAATTTACGGATTTAAACTGAAAATCACTACAGATTATACAGGGCTTGGAAAGATCCAGTATCTCCTGGCACAGCGGGGAGTGAAGGTATTGGATACGGCATATACGGACCGGGTGGAGATTATGGTTCTTGTGCCGGAGAGTGATGAGAATGCCCTGCGCAAAGATATTATGGAAGGAACCAACGGTCAGGCTGGTGTGGAGAAGATGGAAGAGTGCTGGTTTGACGCATAAAACGAAGGGGGCGGCAGAATTTTCATCTGCCGTCCCCTTCGGACTCTAAGAGGATTTTTCGCAGCAGTTCGGCCATAGGGCTGAACTATTACGATTTTTCAGTTTGTGTTTTATGAGAATTCCGGTTCGATCAATCCGAAAGAACCGTCCTTTCTCTTATATACAACGTTGACTTCGTCGGTCTCTGCATTGGAGAAGACGAAAAAGCTGTGTCCTAAAAGCTCCATCTGGATGCAGGCATCTTCCGGATACATGGGCTTGATTCCGAAGCGTTTTGTACGGACGATACGGATCTCGTCATCTTCCGGAGATTCCTCCTCTGACTCAATAAATTCTTTTTTAATGCTTCCCGTGGGAGCCGCTCCCGTAGGATGTCCCTGATTTCTCGCAACCAGCTTGTTTTTATATTTTCTGAGCTGGCGCTCAATGACCTCTTCTACCAGGTCGATGGACACGTACATGTCACTGCTTGTCTGCTCAGAGCGGATCAGGTTTCCTTTAACCGGGATTGTTACCTCGATTTTCTGACGGCCTTTTTCCACGCTGAGGGTTACGACGATTTCTGTTTCAGGAGTGAAATACCTCTCAAGTTTTCCTAACTTCTGTTCGATTGCCTCTCTGAGGCCGGCTGTTACTTCGGTGTTCTTTCCGCTGATGATAAAATTCATGTTGTTCAACTCCTTTTTGTCCATATTTAACATAAACATGTGTAAAATATGTGTTTATATTATGTAAATATTATAACATGGAACACAGTCAATGTATAGAGCGGATCACTTCGATCCGGGTAATTTTTCCGTCAGTGATCTTGGCGACCCTTAAGCCCAGATCCGAGAAGTAAACACAGGTTCCGGTTCCGGCCTCGCTGCCTTCCTCTTCAAGCCTGCGCATAAGTACATCCAGGAGCGTATCTTCCGGTTTTTCAAACGGAATGTTCAGATGGAAGAGGTGGTTGATCCTCACGACTCTCTGGCTGGCGCGGAAGGTCGTCTTGTCCGTCTCATCGAACGGGGAAAAGAGAAACTTCCGCGTGGCGAACAGGATGGCAATTGCGATCACTCCGAGGAGGCTGTTCACCGGGGAGGAATGATCAATGATGATCTGACGCGCAATGGCGAAAAGCAGCACCTCAATGACTGAGAGCGGCGTGTGCATATAAAGCATACGTACCAGCTCCACCCCGATGATGAGGTTAAAGCATGAGTTCAGCAGATCGTCATAGTTCGGGTAGGTGTTCAGATCCGGCAGATGCTGAACCGTACCAATGAGCTGTACAATCATAATGATAATGCCGCAGGCTAAAAGTGTAGCGATAACAAATTCCATTATCTGCGTCAGTTTTTTCAGGAACAGGTGGATGTATTTTTCCATGTGTTTCCTCCTCGCGTTTTCTTCTGTATTTACTGTTTCATGGCGCTTCTCTTACGCATCCTGGAATCCAGAATCTTCTTGCGGATACGCAGGGACTCCGGCGTGACCTCCAGCAGCTCGTCCGTATCGATAAAATCAAGCGCCTGCTCCAGACTTAATACCTTCGGCGGAGTAAGACGGAGGGCCTCGTCCGCGCTGGAGGAGCGGGTGTTGGTCAGATGCTTCGTCTTGCAGACGTTGAGCTCGATGTCGTCAGTCTTTCCGTTCTGTCCGATCACCATTCCGGCATATACCTTCTCGCCGGGGCCTATAAAGAGTGTACCACGCTCCTGGGCGCTGTACAATCCGTAAGTTACGGATTCGCCCGTTTCGAATGCGATCAGGGAACCCTGTTTTCTGTACTGGATGTCCCCTTTGTAGGGCGCATAGCCGTCGAAGCTGGTGTTCAGGATACCATTTCCCTTTGTATCTGTCAGAAATTCGCCACGGTAACCGATGAGACCGCGGGAAGGGATGGAGAACTCAAGGCGGGTATAACCACCGCCGGACATGGACATGTTTCTCAGTTCACCTTTCCTCTGACCGAGTTTCTCGATAACAACTCCTGTGAATTCGTCCGGAACATCAATATAAGCGATTTCCATTGGTTCTGTCTTTTTCCCGTTTTCATCCGTATGGTAGATAACCTCTGCCTTGCTGACCGCGAATTCATATCCTTCCCGGCGCATGTTCTCGATCAGGACGGAGAGATGAAGCTCGCCGCGTCCGGATACTTTGAAGCTGTCAGTGCTCTCCATCTCTTCCACGCGCAGGCTCACGTCAGTGTTGAGCTCACGGAAAAGGCGGTCACGGAGATGACGGGAGGTGACATACTTTCCTTCCTGTCCTGCGAACGGGCTGTCGTTGACGACAAACTGCATGGCAATGGTGGGCTCGGAAATCTTCTGGAACGGGATCGCTTCCGGGTTCTCCGGAGAACAGAGCGTGTCTCCGATGGAGATATCCGAAATTCCGGAGATGGCGACGATAGAGCCGATTGAAGCATCCTTCACCTCCACCTTATTCAGGCCGTCAAATTCATAAAGACGGCTGATTTTGACTTTTTCACACTTGTCCGGATCGTGGTGGTTGACAAGAACCATGTCCTGATTGACAGAGATCGTTCCGTTGTCCACCTTGCCGATGCCGATACGTCCCACGTATTCATTGTAGTCGATCGTACTGATGAGCACCTGGGTAGGCGCTTCCGGATCTCCCTCGGGAGCCGGGATGTAGTCAAGGATCGTCTCAAAGAGGGGCTTCATATCCACTTCGTCGTCCGAGAGATCAAGAACGGCTACGCCGGCCTTGGCGGAAGCGTAGACAAAAGGACACTCGAGCTGTTCGTCGGATGCGCCCAGGTCAATAAAGAGCTCAAGGACTTCGTCGATTACGGCCTCGGGTCTCGCCTCCGGACGGTCGATCTTGTTGATGCAGACAATGACCGGAAGGCTTAATTCCAGAGCCTTTCTGAGGACGAATTTCGTCTGGGGCATGGCACCCTCAAAAGCGTCCACTACGAGAATGACGCCATTGACCATTTTCAGGACGCGCTCCACTTCGCCTCCGAAATCGGCATGGCCCGGAGTGTCGATGATATTGATCTTCACGCCTTTATAGTGGACAGCCGTGTTTTTGGAGAGGATGGTGATCCCGCGCTCACGCTCAATGTCATTGGAGTCCATGACGCGTTCGGCAACCTCCTGGTTCTCACGGAACACACCGCTTTGTTTTAACAGCTCGTCGACCAGGGTCGTCTTGCCGTGGTCAACATGAGCAATAATCGCAATATTTCTTACATCTTCGCGTTTTGTTTTCATAAATATTCTGCACTCTTTCCTATTAATAAATCTTGATTTGTAACTGCAACTTCCTTATTTTATCATAAATCTCCGTTTTGACAAGCCCAAAGAAGTACAGCTATAAAGTTCACTAACGCCCTTTCTCAATTCATCCGAAAACAGGGACGATT
>JAHZHF010000081.1 GCA_019420405.1 Clostridiales bacterium | reverse complement strand
TAATCCGTATCCGGTACTTTGTAGTTTCCCTTATTCCCTGGAGCGAAGCCCAGAGTTATCCTCCATCCCCGCAGAATACGTTTGAGAATCGTCCCTGTTTTCGGACGTTTTTTCATGCGGGAGTTAATGAACTAAATAGCTGATCTACATATAATTCGGTCTGTCATACCACGCAGGCGGATCCTGCATGGAAACTACAAACTGGCAGAGATCCGGCCGGATCTTTGCCTCCATATATTCCAGAGGCCCAAGAGAACAGCGGGCGATTCTCGTGTTAAAGAAAATCGGCGATCCCGGTTCTATATCAAGGATCTGCGCGTCCAGAAAGTCTGCGTTGACAGCATTGATTCTCTCTTCTCCGGTTTCAAACTTAATCCCATAATGTTTTTGAATGAAATAATATAAGTCTGCAATCTGATCACGGTAGGTATCGAGATCCGGAAAAAAGTCGATCCTGACGTAGTTGGTCAGAATTACGATCGGATGTTCGTCGGCGCAGATGATTCTCTGCAGACGAAAGACGGTTTCCCCTTCTTTGATCTCAAGTGCGGCAGCAACCTTTTCGTTTGAGGGAACGCGGTCGATCCATACGCCCCGGCTTTTGGTAACGGTCGCTCCGGGAATTTCGGTTCTTATATCAATTACATTGTGAAATTTTGAGTAGATCGGGATCTCTTTCTCTTTGATATCAATAACCTGAGTGCCGGCTCCCTGGCGGACCTGGATTCTTCCGTCTCTGACGAGCAGGTCTATTGCGTGCCGGACAGTCGTGCGGCTTACAGAGAACATTTCACCGAGTTCTCCTTCTGTGGGGAGAAAGGAACCAACAGGGTAAACATCATTATCAATATCCTCTTTTAATTTATTATAACATACTTTATAGGCGGGTAATCTTGTCATAACGTTATGTTTTCTCCTTGGCTATATGTAGTGACTTTTATAACATATAGTATATAGACGTGTGAAAAATAAGTCAAATAATTATGGAGAAAAATAATTTATATGTGCAAAATACATAAAATTATAAAGAAAAAATTGTAAAAAAACACGACTTTACTCGATGGCAGAAAAGGTGTAAGATATGTTTGAAAACATAATGATGAATTTGAATATGAGAAAGGGATATAATGATGAATAAACAGGAATTTGTACCGCGCCCGTTGAGAAAAGAACCTCTTTATCATCTGGAATCAGTTAATGATATTCCATCATCAGATTTATATGCCGTAAAGGTGAACGGTAAAGAGCACCGGGTATATCATACAGAATTTTTTGATTTGATATCTTTTGTGGATGAAACAGGAACTTCCGATATTGAAGTAGAGATCCGGGAGACGTTTGAGAAACTTACGGTACGTCCCAGGTCTGCGGACATAAAATATGAATTGAAGGGAAGCACTGTTACACTCCGGATGAAAGCAGGGGAGCGGGCTGTTCTTGAATTGGATGACCGACTGGAAGCGCCTCTTTATATTTTCTCAGAGAAGTATGTAGAAAGACCGGAAAAAGTTGATTATGAATTTAAAAGCGGAAAGGCTTACAACATAGGCTGTCTGGAGCTTTCATCTGATGAAACGGTTTATATCGAAGAAGGTGCTGTTGTAAGCGGAAGGATCTATTCCAGGATGGCAGACAACGTTAAGATTCTCGGAAACGGTATTCTCTATGGAGGAAACTGGCATAAATGGGATGAAAACGGTGCGGAGCAGACGATCGTAACAGTCCTTGGGAAGAACATCGAAATTCGGGGAATTACACTTATGGATGGAGGTTCCTGGCATCTTGTTCCGGTTGCTTGTCAGAACGTCACGATTGAGGATGTAAATATCCTTGGAAATGTTATCACAGGAGACGGCATTGATGTGGTTGGCTGTGAAGACGTTATAATCCGAAACTGTTTTGTAAGGGCAAATGACGATTGTATCTCCATAAAGGGATGCGATCACCAGGATCCGTCGGGATGTACCGCAGTCAGAAGAGTGAGGGTTGAGAATTGTATATTCTGGAATGCGGAATTTGGAAATGCGCTGGAAATCGGATATGAAACGAGAGGCAGTGAAATTACGGATGTCGTGTTTAAAGACTGTGATATTATCCATTGTCAGTATGAGGGAAACCAGTCCGGAGGAGTGCTTACCATTCATAATGCAGACCGGGCGCATGTACATCATATCTATTATGAAAACATCAGGATTGAGGATGCGCAGGAAAAGTTTATTGATATCAAAACACTTGACTCCAAATATTCTACAGACAGAGAACGGGGAATGATCAGCGATATTTACTTTAAAAATATCGAGATTACAGGAGGCTGTTTTCCGGTATCAATTATAAGAGGGTTCGAGATGAAAAACGAGCTGTGCAGACCCCATGGATTCCACTTTGAAAATGTGGTGATACACGGAACGAAGATCTGTTCAGCGAATGAACTCAGGATGGTTGTAGAGCTTGCGAATGATCTGGAGTTTTGCTGATGAATGTACTGATTGTAGGAACGTATACGACAAGAGATGCCCCGGCGATTGCGGGAGATCAGGAATTGGGCAGGGGGATTTACCTCTTTCCCTACGACGGGGAAAGCGGAGAGGCCGGAGAGGCGGCGGTTATAGCAGAAGCGGAAAACCCGTCCTGGGTTTGTGTGGCAGGCGGAAGGATGTTTGCAGTGAGCGAGAGAGCGGATTCTGCGGTGCTTCTGGAGTATGAGCTTTGCAAAAGCGGACAGGAAGAGGTCTGTGTCAGTAAGACAGGAGAGCTTCATATGAAGGGAAGCGCGTCCTGCCATATCGAGAAGGACGCAAAGAGGCGAAGATTGTATCTGTCCGATTACGGAAGCGGAGATCTGAAAGTGATTGATATCGCAAAGCCGGGCGATCCGGTACTGATTCAGCAGCTCTCTTTTGAGGGAAGCGGGCCGAACCGGGAAAGACAGGAAGCTTCCCATATTCATTCCGGCAGACTGATTGGGGACGAGCTGTATGTGGCGGATCTGGGAAACGACAGTATCTATCTTTTTGATGTGTCGAAAGAAAGAATTTCGAAAAGAAGGACTCTGCGGACAAAACCCGGAGCAGGGCCGAGACATATGCAGGCGATTGATAAAGCCGGGAACAGAATTCTGTATGTGGTGAATGAACTGAACTGTACGTTGTCCGTTTACCGGGACGATGAAGAGATTCAGACATTGCCACTGTCTGAATGGCAGGGAGGACAAGGGGAGCTGGCCGCAGACCTCGTTCTTTCAGAAAACGGATTTCTCTATGCTTCTGTCAGAGGAACCGGAGAAATACGATCTTTTGGGATTGGAGCTGACGGCACAATCGAGGCGCTGCAGACAGTCCGGATATCGGATGCAGCACAGGCGGGGGTACAGGCCGGCGGAATACGGAGCATCTGTCTGGATCAGGCGGAAAAGCATCTGATTGCTGCGGACCAGAGAAGCGGAACGTTGGCAGTATTTGACAGACAGGGAGACGGAACCTTGACCGGAGGGAGGATCTTACGGGAAGTTCCGGCTCCGGTAAAAGTGATGACAGCGGAGGTGAATGCAGTATGAGAAAGAAAGCGATCGTCACCGGGGCGAGCAGAGGAATCGGAAGGGGAATTATCCGTGCGCTCGCTGCGGACGGATATGATATAGCCTTTTCCTACCGGTCAAGAGAAGACGAGGCCGAAGAAGCAGCCCGAGAGGTGAAAACAATGGGCGCAGATGTCTGGTATGAGCAGGCGGATATGGCGGAACCGGGAAAGGGCGAGGCGTTTTTCGATCAGGCGGTGGAGCGGCTGGGAGGTCTGGATCTCATGGTAAATAATGCCGGAGTGACAGTATTTCAGTCCATTCTGGAACTGACTGCGGAAGAGACGCAGAAACTGATCAATCTGGATCTTTTGAATTATCTTATACTTTCGTCCAGAGCGGCCAGATACATGAAGGAACATAACATAAAGGGAAATATTATCAATATTACATCTTCCAGGGCTCAGAGAGCTTATCCGGAGGACTGCGTATACGGCGGGATAAAGGCGGCAGTCAACCGTGCTTCTCAGTCCATGGCCCTTGACCTTGCACCATATGGGATAAGGGTAAACTGTGTGGCGCCGGGAGCGGTCTGCATCCGGACGCCGGAACAGATCAAAAAAGAGGGCCGCACGGATCTGGAAGGATTCTGGGAAGGTCTTGGAGAAAGAATCCCTCTGGAGAGGAACGGCACACCGGAGGATATCGGGAATGCAGTTGTGTTTCTGGCCAGCGAAAAGGCGTCTTATATTACAGGAGAGGTCCTTCGGGTAGATGGGGGATTGATTCTTCCCGGTATGCCGGAAAAGACAGAAGAAGGACAAAATACCTGGGGAGGGATAGCGAAAAAATGAATATAACAATCAGAGATATCAGAGTAATATGCTGTGCGCCTCAGAAGATTAATCTGGTGACGGTGAAGGTTGAGACGAGTGAACCCGGTCTGTACGGCCTGGGGTGCGCCACATTTGCCCACAGGCATCTGGCGGTGGTTACAGCGATAGAAAAATATTTGAAGCCGTATCTGATCGGAAGAAATGTGGCGGATATCGAGGATATCTGGCAGACAGTTCAGGGAATGAGCTACTGGAGAAACGGGCCGGTGCTTAATAATGCGCTTTCAGGAGTGGATATGGCGCTTTGGGACATCAAGGGCAAGATGGCGGGAATGCCGCTCTACGAGCTTTTCGGAGGCAGATGCAGAACCGGGGTTCCGTGCTATACCCATGCCGAAGGAGCAACGATAGACGAGTGTGTGAAGAGAGTTGGCGAGCTGAAGGAAAAAGGATATCGGTGTATCCGGGCACAACTCGGAGGATACGGCGGAAGAGAAACGATGCATCATCCGCCGGAGGGAGCGCCGGATGGCTGCTATTATGAACCGAAAGTCTATATGAAGAAGACGGTCGAGCTTTTCGAACGACTCAGAGAAACATACGGCTGGGATTTGGACCTGTGCCATGATGTACATGAAAGACTCCGGCCGGCGGATGCGGTTGCATTTGCAAAGGATATGGAGAAGTTCCGCCTGTTTTTCCTGGAAGACTGCCTTCCACCGGAACAGGCGGGATGGTTTAAGCAGATCAGGAATCACTGCGTTACCCCTCTCGCCATGGGAGAACTGTTTAATAATCCGAATGAATGGCTGTCTCTGATTACAGAGAGGGAGATCGACTATATAAGAGTACATATAAGTCAGATCGGAGGGATCACTCCGGCGAGAAAACTGATCGCTCTGTGCGATGCATTCGGAGTCCGGACTGCATGGCACGGCCCGGTGGATTTAACTCCGGTGGGACATGCTGTGAATGTGCATCTGGATATGGCTTCGCCTAATTTCGGGATTCAGGAATGGAGCGACAGTGAGACAACGTCTTTCGGCCAGGGAGGTTCAGAAGCTCTGCATGAGATATTCGGCGGTATGCCGGAGATGAGGGACGGCTATCTGTATCTGAGTGAACGGCCGGGAATCGGCGTGGATATCGACGAGAAAGCGGCGGCGGAATATCCCTGCAGCGAGGAAGCTGTCACCTGGGATTGGATGCTTCCCAGACTTACGGACGGTACTGCCGTAAGGCCGTAGAAGCTGTATAAAATCCGTTTGCTCTGTCTCAGAGCAAGGGGTTTTAGATAAGAGGTGCCGGAAGGCATCCGGAAAAAGTGCAGTATTGGAATACTGACAGTAAAAAAGAGGAGGTAAACAAATGAAAAAGAAAAGATGGCTGGCTGCCGGACTGGCAGCGGTGATGACACTGTCAATGGCGGCATGTGGAAGTTCGGGAGGAGATTCAGGCTCTGATTCGGAATCCGATTCCGGCGGAAAAAAGAAAATCAGTATGTCCGTGTGGAACGGAAACTGGGCGGAGGATCTGCAGGCGTTTGAAGATGACTTCAACAGCAAAAATGATGACATTGAGCTGGACGTGACAATGCAGACCGGTGATTATTCAGACTGGCTTGGAGCAGCAACTGCATCCAATGACCTTCCGGATATCTATCTTCTGACTCCGTATGCACAGGTGCAGTCTTTTGCTGAGGCAGGAAGACTTATGGATTTGTCAGACGAACCATTTGTTGACAAAGTATATCCGCAGGCACTGGAATCAGGAAAAGGAACGGATGGAAAAGTCTATGCATATCCGGCGAATTACGAGTATCTCGGAGTATTTTATAACAAAACTCTTTTTGAACAGGCGGGAATTGAGAGTGTTCCGACAACTCCGGACGAGTTTGCAGATACATGTAAAAAGCTGGAGGAGGCAGGGATTCAGCCGCTTGGTTCAACATTTAAGGATTCCTGGACGCTAAAACATCTGTTCAGCGAGCTGCTTACACCGTTCGTTCAGGATGATATTCCCGGATTTATAGATTCGCTGAACTCGGGCGAAGGAACATTCAATGTAGACGGAATTGATCAGGTGTTCAGTTTTCTGGATATTGTAAAGGAATACTGCGGAGACAATATGATGGATCAGGATTCTAATGCAGGCTATAACGCTCTGGCAAATGGTGAAGTGGCAATGCTTCTTACCAGCGAATTTTCTCAGACGACGGTAGCGGCGGCGGATCCGGTACAGGAGATCGGCGTATTTGCAACGCCGGTATCATCTGATGCTTCTCAGAATAAACTGTCCGTTGATGTTGGTATCTGCTATGTTATCAATTCGGAAACGGAATATCCGGATGAGTGTAAGAGGGTTCTTGAATACATGAGCAACCCGGATGAAGAGGGCGGATATATGCAGCTTGTTTCTCAGGATCCGGGAGATGCGCTTCCTGCAATGCCGTTTGAAGGCGGAGTGGAGAGCCCGGCAAGAACAGACTATGAGGCATATGTAGAAGCAGGCAATACGATTCCGTGGGTATACCAGCAGTATGCTGCAGGATTTGATGTGGAGTCGGGAAATATTGTACAGGGTTATATGTCAGGGGCTGCGGACAAAGACACGGTTATCAGTGAACTGGATGAGGCATACCTGAACTATATTACAGAGTAGTTCCCATAAGGCGCGAACTGAAGGGATACATTCTAACTGAGCATATCGCAGAATAAGATTTACAGGGCGTCTCTTCCGCGTCAGTGCAGTGTGCGGCGCAGGAGACGTCCTTTTCTTTCATCGGGCAGGCGCATTCCCGTGCCTGCAGGGAAGAGGTCTGCACGGGAATGCAGGAAAGATAAGAGAGGAGAAAGAAATGGCGATACTTTATAAAAAATACAGAAAATATTATTATATGTTCATTATACCGGCTCTGGTTCTGTATGCGCTTGCGCTGCTGGTTCCACTGTTTCTGGGAACCATTCCGTACTCTTTTGAGAATTGGAATCTGATGTCCGGAGCAAGAAGCTTTGCGGGGATCAGCAATTACGTTAAGCTGTTTTCAGACGGGGATTTCTGGCAGGCGTTCCTGTTTAATATCTCAATCGGTATCTGGACGATTATCGGAAGCAACATACTCGGATTCATTGTTGCGTATTTCCTTAATAAAAAAATTCGTGCAAAAGGAGTTATCCGTGCACTGTTTTTCATACCTAATATTATTTCCGCAGTACTGGTGGCATTCATCTGGACATTTATTTTTGCGCAGATCCTGCCAAATCTTGCAGATATTATGGGCTGGGAGTGGCTTGGAAATATCAGCTGGTTTGGAAGTCCGGGAACGGCGTCATTTACAATCATTCTTGTATCTATCTGGCAGCAGGTGGGATTCCTGATGATCATCTATACCGCCGGTCTGCAGACGGTTCCGGTAGAACTGGTTGAAGCGGGAAAAATGGATGGATGTACCGGATGGAAACTGATCCGTCATATTCAGCTTCCGCTGCTGATGCCGACAATTACCATTAATCTTTTTGTTTCTATTTCGGGAGCGTTTAAAGCGTTTGATGTACCAAATGCAATGACGGCGGGAGGACCGTACGGATCAACTATGACAGCGGCTATGGATATATACCAGGAAGCGTTTAGAAAGTATAACCTTGGATACGGCGCCGCGAAGTCGGTGGTGCTTTTTGTGGCGGTTGCGGCTGTTACGCTGATTCAGCTTCACTTCACAAGGAAACGGGAGGTTGAGTTATGATAAAGTCGAGAAGAGAAAAAAAGGAAGGCGGAAGCATTGTAGTTACTCTTATTCTGCTTGTTCTGGGACTGATATTCGTTGCCCCGATTCTGCTGCTTGTGATGAACAGTTTTAAACCGTACCAGGAAATGATTAAAAATTTCCTGTCATTTCCGGTTAACTTTACTTTGGAAAACTATACGACGGCAATCGCGAGAATGGATTTTTTCAGAGTGTTTTTTAACTCGGCTTTTGTAACGGTATTTACAGTTGCGTTTGGCGTAATCTTCAGCTTTATGGCGGCATATGGAATCTCCCACATTCAGTCAAAGGGAGGAAAATTTCTGTATATTCTGTTTACAATGGGACAGATTATTCCGTTTCATACGATTATGATTGCGCTTCAGACAATGATGGCAAAATATGACCTGACAAATAAACTGACTGTGCTTGTCTGCCTGTATATCGGCTTTCACTGCGCGTTTGGAATTTTTACTTATGTCGGATTTCTAAAGTCAATTCCGAAAGAACTTGAAGAGGCGGCGTGTATCGACGGATGTGGTGTGATCCGAACTATGGTTCAGGTGATCTTCCCTCTGGTGAAGCCTACGAGTATTACAATCGGTGTGCTTTTCTTCCTGTGGACATGGAACGACTTCCTGATGCCGAGTCTTATGATCAGCGATTCAGAGAAACGTACATTGACTGTCATGATTTACATGTTCCGCAGCAATGCAAGTTCCGAGTGGAACCTTCTGATCGCAGCCCTGACACTTTCGATTATACCTATTGTGCTGTTATATATATTGGCACAAAAATATATTACCAGTGGAATTACAGCCGGAGCGATTAAAATGTAGCGGTTGGACTATGAAGTGCCGATGCTGCAAAAGCCGGCTGTGACATGCAGAATGTAAGTGGAGGAAACATGTTTATGGATAATGTGAATTTGCAGAAAATCAACGGCTATACTGTGCAAAAAATTACGGATTCGATTTATGCGATTGATGAATTCGGCACAGATATTATGTATCTGGCTGCAGGTAAGGAAAAAGCAATGCTTGTAGATACCGGAGCAGGTTTGGGTGAACTGAAAAAAACGGTGGAGACTATTACAGACAGGCCGGTTTTTGTAGTAAATACGCATGGTCATATGGATCATGCGATGGGAAATCAGGAATTTGGAACGGCGTACATGAATGAGCGCGACTGGTATCTTGTCAGAGAAGGGTATATGAGCGAAGAAAGGTGGAGAAAATTCTGCTTAAAGACAATGAAAGAGACATATTATACAGGACCGGATCTGTCTGAGAAACCTCTTTGTCTCCCGGGAGAACTCCATTCGGTAAAGACGGGAGACAGGTTCGATCTTGGCGGAATGGAATTTGAGGTCCTGGAAGTACCGGGACATACGCCGGGGAGTATTGCTCTTTTGGATTCTGAAAACAGAATTCTCATATCAGGTGACGCGGTTGTGAGTACGCCGATCCTGGTGTTTGACGACTATTCGACCAGTGTAGAAGATTATTATCATGCGCTGCTGGAAATTGAAAAACGTTCGGATGAGTTTGACCTTATTCTTCCGGGACATTTTTTGAGACCGATCAGCAAGCGATATCTTTATGATCTGATCCGATGCGCGGAGAAGATACTGGCGGGGACTGTGGATGTGGAACCGGAAGACTTCAGTCATATGACTTCGGCACCGACAATAAAAGGTGTGTACGGCAAAGCGTCTATTGTTTATAATGAAAACCATATAAGATAACATGTACGATGTTTCCGTCATCCGGAGCGGGTTTTACAGATGATCCGGGCGGAAGCGTTACGGTGAGAACGTCGAAATTCCCGAATGAAATGGGAGTTTCGGCGTTTTTGTGTTATCATGGAAATAATAAATAGGTCTTATGTTTATATACGAGGAGGTATCTTATGAAAATCGGTATAATAGGTGCGGGCAATATTGCCCGCACTATGGCTGAAACGCTTAATCAAATGGAGGATGCGAGTCTCTGGGCCATATCTTCAAGAGATGAGAAAAAGGCAAAAGACTTTGCCGTGCGCTGGGGAGCCGAAAGAGCCTACGGGTCTTATGAGGAACTCGTCAGAGATGACGAGGTGGAACTGGTGTATATTGCTACACCCCACTCCGCTCATTATGCTAACGCTAAGCTGTGTATTGAAAACGGAAAACCGGTTCTCTGCGAGAAAGCGTTCATGGGGAATGCCGCCCAGGCAGAAGAAGTGATTGCTCTGGCGGAGGAGAAAAAAGTATTTGTCACAGAGGCCATATGGACCCGTTATCTTCCTTCAAGGGAACGGATTAACCGGATCATTGATTCCGGGGAGATCGGTGAAGTGACAGGTCTTACTGCCAATCTCGGATATAATATCAGAGAAAAGAAGAGAATTACGGATCCGGCGCTGGCAGGAGGAGCTCTGCTTGACGTGGGGATATATCCTCTTACATTTGCCAGTATGGTGCTGGGGAATGAGATTGAACAAGTGGTTACATCTTGTGTGAAATTTGATACCGGGGTGGACGCTCAGAATTCGGTTATCCTGAGATATAAAAACGGAACAATGGCTTCTGTCCAGAGCAGTGCGCTTTCTGCTACAGAACAGAACGGAATTGTGTACGGGACAAAGGGCTATCTGATCGCGGAGCATATTAATAACGTAAAGGCAGTCAGAGTCTACTCGCCGGATGGACAGATGATCCGGGAGGAAATCATGCCGGAGCAGATTACGGGATTTGAATATCAGGTAAGAGCGGCTATGAAGGCGATTCGGGAAGGAAAACTTGAATGTGAACAGATCCCTCACAGAGAAAGCATATTCATGATGAAACTGATGGACAGGCTGAGAAAAGAGTGGGGGGTTAAGTATCCGTTTGACTAAGAATATGTAATAGTTCAGCTATTTAGTGCACTAACATTTTCCGTTGGATCACGTCCGGAAGCGGGGCAGA
>JAHZHF010000080.1 GCA_019420405.1 Clostridiales bacterium | reverse complement strand
TGGAAGATCTTAGAAGGCGGAGAGGTGTTGTTAAGCGGTGCGCAGGGATTGTTTGAGCGTAAGCGAGTTGCCCTGCGCGCCGCTTTGCCCTTAAACAACTCTTCGGATTCTTAGATCCTTCCCAGATTCCGGAACGAAGCATGTAACGCCTGTTTCCTTCATCAGAATACGATTTTCAAAACATCCAGCCCCGCTTCCGGCCGTATTTAACAGAAAATGTTAGTGAACTAAATAGCTGAACAGTTATATGTTTTTTATTTTCGCCTTTAAAAAGTATGTTATAATAAATATTAATATTATGAACATCCGGAAGAATAAGGAGAATAAGAAAATGGCAAACCAGACAAAAGGCTTCTGCAAATACTGTGGAAAAGAATATACGAAGGGCGGGATGCTTCGTCATCTGCCGGCCTGCAAGGCGAGAAAAGCGGTTCTTGAAGCAGAAAATGGAAAAACAAAATGCGGATATTTTCAGATCGTTCTTATGGGAAAGTATACAAAAGCATACTGGTTAATCATCGAGATCAGTGAGAACGCTACGTTGAGGGAACTCGACCAATTTATCCGGGATATCTGGGTGGAATGCTGCGGGCATCTGAGCTCTTTCGATATAGACGGAGTCCTGTATGATGTAATGCCGTCAGAAGATTCATTCTGGGGACCGCCGGCAAAAAGTATGAACTATAAGCTGAAAGATGTGTTAACGCCTGGACAGACAATATCTTATGAATATGATTTCGGTTCAACGACAGAACTAATTCTGACGGTA
The DNA here is from genome assembly GCA_019420405.1 of Clostridiales bacterium. Taxonomy (GTDB): domain Bacteria; phylum Bacillota; class Clostridia; order Lachnospirales; family Lachnospiraceae; genus Mediterraneibacter. The sequence continues at coordinate 10,290 of JAHZHF010000080.1, read as the reverse complement.
CACAGCTATCGTGTCGGCGGACGGAGAAAAGAGAAGATTACAATCTTATCCCGCAATAATCCGCTTCGGATCGTATGCAGCCAGTGCGGGAAAAATGAAGCAGAATGGATCGATCCGGAAGCGTATTATGATGAAAAACCCTTCTGGTGTGAAGAATGTCTTCGCGGATATGAGGGTGCGGAAGAAGACGATGACGAAGACTGGGAAGTGGAAATTCCGGAATTCTGGCTTCCGGTGTGCAATTCACCGAGGATGGGAGTGTGCGGATATGAAGGAAGCCAAAAATATCCGGATCAGTTCCAGCCGGATGTGCAGCAGTCAAAATAGTAACACAAAATAAAATATGAACGGATTTACAGAAGGAAAGCGCGGGATGACCTGCGCTTTCCTTCTGTAATTAAAAAATAATTTATTTTTTACTAACTTTTTATGACGGTCAGGTGTCTTATTATACAGGGGAGAATGCGGAAGGGGGAATGCGCCGAAGATATGGCGCAGGAGACATTTGTGAGATTTTTTGAGGCTCTTATGAAGGGGACGGACATTAGGAAGATAAAGAGCTATCTGTACCGCATCGCGGGGAATATCATAAAAAACGACTACAGGAAAAAGAAGGAAATCTTGAATGAGGATCTGCAGGATACGGCGGTGGGGGATCTGACAGAGACGGAGATCAGGATGGATATAGAGCGGGCGCTGGCCCGCCTTCCGGAAGATATAAGAGAGACTGCGGTCCTGTTTTTCTTTCAGGGGTTAAAACAAAAAGAAATCTCAGACTTATTAAATATAAAAGTATCCCTTGTAAAATACTGTGTGTCGAAAGCAAAAGAATTACTGGCAAAACAGTTGGAGGTGGAAATGAAGTGAAAAAGTATCAGAGCAAGATCGGGAGCTATAAAACCCTGATACAGAAGAAATATGTCCGGGAGCCGGCGGTTCGTGCAGTGATTGAGCAGTGTACAGAGATTGTAAGCGGGCAGGATAACAGACGGGCATCTTATTTTGAATTTCTGTTTGAGCAGTTTAAATTTATCAAAAAGAGATGGTGGGTTCTGCAGGGAGGGATACTGCTCCTGCTCTGGCTTCTGCTCGCAGATTCTGATGGCGGGGCAAATACAGAGAGGGCGGTGGGAGCGCTGGCAGTGATGTTCTCAGTGATGATCATACCGGAAATCTGGAAGAACCGGAGGTTTTCCGCGGTTGAGATCGAGAAAACCGCGTTCTATACTCTGAGGCAGATTTGTGCTGCGAGAATCTTGCTGTTTGCGGCTGCGGATCTGGCCATGATTACAATTTTCTTCGGAATTTCAGTTTATACGCTGCAGATTTCAGCGTACCGGATTATTATAGATTTTCTGATCCCGTTTAACGTTTCCTGCTGTATCTGTTTCCGTCTGTTGTACAGCAAATGGAGTGACATGGAGTATACGGCTGTTTTCCTGAGTATGGTGTGCATACTCATATGGGCGCTGATCGTGTCGGATGATTCTGTTTATCAGAGAGTCTCAATGCCGGCCTGGATCGGATTACTGACAGTATCGTTTTTTTATCTGGTATTTTGTATCCACAGATCGCAATGTGACTGCGAAATAAACTGGGAGGTGAAGATGGATGGAACTGGAATTTAAAAATGTAACAAAAAAATACGGGGATGTGCATGCAGTTGATCACGTAACACATTCTATGGGAAACGGGGTGTACGGACTGTTAGGGGTAAACGGAGCGGGGAAGACTACCCTGATAAGGATGCTGTGCACTGCGATCAACCCGACAGGCGGGGAGATCTTATGGAACGGAAAAGATATTTTCAGTCTCGGAGCTTCTTACAGAGGAATCCTCGGTTATCTGCCGCAGAATTACGGATTTTATCCGGATCTTTCTGTATATGACTATATGATGTATATTTCGTCCATCAAGGGGCTTCGTCCGGCGGTGGCAGAGAAAAGAGCTTTGAAGCTGCTGGAGCAGGTCGGATTAGCGGAAAAACGAAAAAGTAAAATGAGGACATTATCTGGGGGCATGATCCGGCGAGTCGGAATTGCTCAGGCGATGCTGAATGATCCACGCATACTCGTGCTGGACGAACCGACGGCGGGGCTTGACCCGAATGAGAGAATCCGGTTCCGCAATCTGATCAGTGAACTGTCGGAAGACCGGCTTGTCCTGTTGTCTACGCATATTGTGTCAGATGTCGAATATGTTGCAAATGAAATCATATTGATGAAAGAAGGAAAATTTTTCTATACAGGAACTTCGGAGGAGATCATTTCTTCGATGGATATGTCGGTATGGCATTGTACTGTTCCGAAAAGTGAACTGAACAATTATATGAAAAAATATCTGACCGGAAATGTAAGAACAGTATCCGGCGGGGTGGAGCTGAGGGTTCTTTCAAAAACTCCGCCAACCGAGAATGCAGTACAGGCAGAGGCAGCACTGGAGGATGCATTTCTACTGTACTTTGGAGAGAAAGCAGGTGATAAAGTTGATGCTGAAATATGAGTTGAAAAAGATTTTTTCAAAGCGGATCAATCAGGTTTTACTTGCGGCAGCGCTGGCAGTTACCATCATTTATTCCGGTCTGGCAGTCGGGAGTATGAGTTATACGGACGAAGAGGGACAGGATCACACGGGGATTGAAGCAGGAAGGCTTCTGGCTGAGGACAAAAACCGGTGGAAAGGAGTGGTGACTCCTGAGAAGATAGCTGAGATTATAAATGATTATGAGGAAATTTCAGCAAAGTATCCGGAAGAAATACCCGATACAGAATGGGGAAAAAGGATACAGTCTTATTATGATATAAGAGACTTCGTGATAAAGATATTAACACCGGATTCCGAGTGGGATGAAAGTGTGCTGAATCAGATTTCAGACGATCAGCTGCAGGATATCTATATGATCTATCAGGACAACATGAAGAAAATGGCCGAAGAGTACGGAACAACACCCGAGAAGAGAAGTTATCTGGAAAGCATTTACGAAAAGATAGAAATACCCCTTTCATTTGCAGCGAAAGATTCCTGGGATACGATGACGATGTATGCGCAAACCTATGTATTGTTGCTGGCAGTGATCATAGGATTTCTGGCAGCCGGTATTTTCTCCGGAGAGTTCCGGCCGGGGACAGAGGATGTCTTCTTTGCTGCCAAGCACGGAAGAGTGAAGGCAATAAAAAGCAAGGTTATCGCAGGAATCCTCATGGCTACGGTCATCTACTGGATTGGTGCGGGCCTGTTATCTCTTATTTCCTTTGCAGTGATGGGAACAAGCGGATTTTTTACGCCGTATCAGTTAGGAGATCCCTACAGTATTTACATTATGACGTACGGAGAATATTATTTGCTGATACTTGTGAGCGGTTACATCGCAACACTGTTTTGCGCTGCGCTGACCATGCTGACTAATATTTTTAATGCAGTGAGAACACCGGTCCTTCTTCAAATTGGGCCGTTTGTATTTCGTCAGATTCCATTCTTAATGTTCCTGTACAGTGTATTATTTATTGTTCTACTGCCTTTGGTGTACAGAAGCTACAGCCGGTACGGGCTTAAAAAGTGAGAAGGTATGGCGATCCTGATCAAGATGTGTTAGAATTGCGTCAGAAAAGTGAAAATAAAAGAATCAGGAGAATCATATGAGCAGAATATTGATTGTAGAAGACGATGAAGATCTTCAGGAAGGGCTTTCTTTTTCACTTAAAATGGATGGCTATGAAACGGAGTGCGCGGGAACAAAGCGGGAGGCAGCGGCTCTTTTGAAGAAAAGCAGGTATGACCTTGTCCTGCTGGACTGCAATCTCCCGGACGGCAGCGGATATGATCTGTGCAGGTCGATCAGCGAGTACGGGGAGATTCCGGTATTTATGCTGACTGCGCGGAATACGGAGATGGACGAGGTGAAGGCGCTGGAACTTGGAGCAGCGGACTTCATGTCGAAACCGTTCTCCCTTGTTGTTCTGAAAGTGCGGATACGGAAGATTCTTCAGAAAGCGGAGCAGGGCAGCAGGCTTGTCTCCTGCGGGATCGTCATCGATAAGGACGGCTGCAGGGTAAGCAGAGATGGAGAAGAGATCCTCCTGAGCCGGAATGAATATCAGCTTCTTCTGTATCTTGTGGAGAACCGGAACCGGGTTCTCTCCAAAGAGCAGATCCTGGAACATGTGTGGGACAGCCAGGGGAAATTTGTAGATGAGAATACGCTTTCCGTAAATATCCGCAGACTCCGGACGAAACTGGAAGAGGACCCGAAACATCCGGAGAGAATACGGACTGTCCACGGGATCGGTTATATCTGGAAGGAGGGGGATGAATGATGTCAGGACTTACGGCTGTTCTGGCAGTACTCCTTGCTGCCGCGGCAGGCGGATGCGTGTACGGATGGCGGCGGAACCGGAAGATGTACCGGGTGATTGACCGGATGCTGGATGAGATTCTGGACGGAGAAGAGATCTCACAGTCTGATATAAAGGAAGGAGAGATATCAGCGCTTTCATCCAAGGCGAAGCGGATTCAGGAGAAAGTGGACGGGGGAATCCTCCGCGCGGAGCAGGAGAAGGAACAGGTGAAAAGCCTGATTTCCAACATGTCCCATCAATTGAAGACTCCCCTTGCCGGGCTGATGATGTACCGGGAGATGCTGGAAGATGAGAAACTGGATGACAGGACAAGAAAGAAATTCCTGCATAAGATGAAGCAGCAGTCAGAGAAGATCGACTGGATCCTGCAGTCCCTGTTCAAGATGGTGAATCTGGAGCAGGGCGCTGTTGTGTTTGAGGCAGAACCGCTGTCAATCAGGGATACGATTCTTGACGCGGTTTCGGCAGTGCTGGATAAAGCGGACAAAAAGGCGATCCGGATTACCACAGAGCCGTTTGCAGATTGGACTCTCTGGCATAACAGGAAGTGGACGGCGGAGGTTCTTGTCAATCTTCTGGAAAACGCGGTGAAATATACAGAAAACGGCGGACAGGTCACGATCGCGGTCAAACCGATGGAGCTGTATACGGAGATTTTGGTTCGGGATAACGGAATCGGGATCCGGGAGGAGGAACTGACAGAGATCTTCAAGCGTTTTTACCGGAGCAAGGATGTGGAGAATCTGGAAGGATCCGGGATCGGACTCTATTTATCCAGACTGATTCTGGAGCACGAGAAAGGGTATATGACTGTGGCGTCTGAGCGCGGAAAGGGAAGCACGTTTTCCGTTTTCTTACAAAACTGTCAGAATCTGATATGAAAACTGTCAGGACGGTGAAAGAACTGTCTGCTATTCTTTTTATAGATCAGAAAACACAGCTACGCAGCGGGAAGGTTTAACTTTACTGGAGAATCCTTCGTATGCCTGCATGACTGTGCGGAAAGGGGATTTACAGATGGAAATACTTAAGGTGAGACAGATCCACAAGATCTATGGAGAGAAGGAGAATAAGGTTCATGCGCTGAAAGATGTATCTTTCACGGTCAGACAGGGAGAATTTATCGCCATTGTCGGCACTTCAGGATCAGGAAAGAGCACGCTCTTAAATCTGATCGGCGGGCTGGACACGCCCACGCAGGGACAGATTATCATACGGGGACATGATATCGCGGCGCTGAACAGGAAGGAACTGACTGTTTTCCGGCGGAGGAACATCGGGTTTGTATTCCAGAATTACAGTCTGATGCCGGTTCTGAACGTGTATGATAACGTGGCGCTCCCGGTTACATTTGACAGGGGAAAACATGTAGATCACGAATACATCAGAGAACTTTTAAAAGAACTGGGGCTTTGGGAGAAGAGGAAGCGTTATCCCAATGAACTCTCCGGCGGACAGCAGCAGAGGACGGCCCTTGCCAGGGCACTGGCGAACAAACCTGCCCTGATTCTCGCCGATGAGCCCACCGGCAACCTTGATTCTGCGACTACGGTGGAGGTTATGGGACTGTTAAAGGAGAGCAGCAGGAAATACAGCCAGACCATCCTGATGGTGACGCACAACGAAGCACTGGCTCAGGCGTGCGACCGAATCATACGGATCGAGGATGGAATGCTGTATGACAGGGGAAGCAAGTACGCCGGAAAAAATCATGAAGAAGCGAGAGCGGACGAATCAGCAAGACAGGTCTTATCGGGCCGAACCGCAGTGAAAGGCGGTGACCGGTTATGAGAAATCTTCTGAGACTTTCTTTTGCCTACCTGAGATATTATAAGAAACAGACAGCTGCATTGTTTGTCGGAATCCTGTTATCTGCGGCGCTGCTGACAGGAGTGGGTTCTCTTTTTGCGAGCGGGAAGGAAGCTGCGAAGGAGAATGCAAGGACAGAATACGGGGACTGGCACTATGAGACACGTGCCGACCTTCCGTGGTTTGAGACATTCCAGTCTGATGTGGAGAAAAATGGAACCGGTGAGGAAAACCTAGATGGAGATGGTTTCCGTGTGGAAAAGTACGGAGTTGAAACGGTGAAAAAGGCAATTACAGAGCCTTTTGACATCCAGTATGTGACCGGTGATGACGCTTATCTTGAGATGATGGACCGGGAGCTGCTGGCAGGGAAGATGCCGGAGACGGTCAATGAGATGGCAGCGGATGCGCAGATTCTCCGCAACCTGGGTGTCCGTCCGGAACCGGGCGCTGAGATAGAACTGGACGGCGAGACATTTGTCCTGTCCGGGATACTGACAGAGATGCCGGAGAAGCTGGGTGAACTGCTGGGAGGCTCTATGCAGGTTTTTGTGAGCCCGGATCTGGACTATGGGATGAATGGGAGTTTTGTGTATCTGAAGTTTGAGGAGTCCGCTCCGACATATGATCAGATCAAAGCATTTACCGATCAGTATGGTATCGATGGAAGCACGGTTGCCCGGAACAACGGACTTGCCGGATATGTGGGCGCAGACGCGGCAGCGCTGACTCCTTCGGAAATCTTGCAGGCGCTGAAAGATCCTGTGATGGGGATTCCTTATGTATGGGGAAATCTGAATGAAAATGAGGTCCTGACAGAGACAGCGGTGCTGATCGCGCTGGGCTTCTTCGCTGTGTTTATCATTTACAGCATTTTCCAGGTGTCTGTGTTAAAGCGGCTGTCTCAGTACAGCGTGATGCAGACTCTGGGGATGACGGACGGGGGAACGGCCGGAGTGCTCCTTATGGAGCTGCTGATGATTTTCTTCGGCGGCTACGCAGCAGGATGTGTGCTGGGCAACGGGATTGCCGCGCTGATTTACGGAAGAGTGGGAAGGATTTTTATTACGCGGAATGTGTCGGTACACAGTGGCGTCAGCACAGAGGAGACTGCGTCGGCACTGTCAGTATCGGATCTGCCGGATGCAGGGGCGTTTCATATTGACTGGAGGATGATCGTGGGAGGCGCTGTTTTCCTTATCCTCTTTCTTGTGGTAATCAGTCTGATCCTTGTGAGGAAGATGCGCTCCCTCACCCTGCGCCAGATGATCAGCAGAGATACGGAAAAGGGAAGGAAAAACAGGAAGATCTACAGTCTGAAGCACGAGAACCTGACCGGGATCCTGACGAAACGGTTTATGTTTTCAAGGAAAGGCACTTTCATCGGGATTCTGCTCTCTCTGTCTATCGGAAGCGTGCTCTTTCTCGGAACAGCATATGTGACGGAGAATACAAGGATCAACAACGAGCTTACTTTTGCAGCGGATGATGGACTGGGATCGGATATCCAGGTGTATGAGGAGTCGGACAGCCTGTCCGATACCATTCCGGTGCAGACAGTGGAACAGATAAAGCAGATAAAAGGGCTGGAAAGTGTTCTGCCGGTCCGGTACATGCTGGGGGAGATCCCGCTGGATGACGGAACTTTTCTCTGGAAATCATTTTATGCCGAGGTGGCGGAGGAAGAGGGATTTGATCCGGATCCGGTGATTATGGAGAAATATAATGGAATGATTGTACAGACAGGAGAGGATGACTACAGGCTTAAGGTCAATATATACGGCTATGATGACGAGATGCTTGAAAGCCTCAATGATTATCTCCTGGAGGGAGAGATCGATCCTGACCGGATGCGCGAAGAGAATACAGTGATTATGAAAACGCTGATGGACGGACAGGGAAATTATGACGGCATCACACTGGAAGTCGGAGATACCCTGGAGATCCGGACACCCCGTGACCCGGAGCCGGAAGCGGACATGCTGAGGTTCCTGGGAGAAGAGAATGACTACAGGACAAACGATCTTAAGATCGCAGCGATGGCGAGCCGTCCCCTTGGAAAGGTGGAGAATTATATCGGAGATGATGGCCAGAGAGCTGTAGATATTATTATGACAAATGAGCAGATGGAGCAGAACTTCGGAGTCACGGGTTACCAGACCGTCAGCATTTCCCTGGAGGAGGGAGCGGACGCTGCGGCGGCAGCGGATGAACTCAGAACAATGATATCCGGGATCAGCCGGTGCGCGGTCCGGGACTATACCGGTCAGATCGAGGCCCAGAACCTGTATCTGAACCAGCAGATCATGTTCTTCTATGGAATCGCGGCGGTGCTTCTGGGAATCAGCCTTCTGCATATCATGAACAGTATGCAGTATCTGGTGGCTGAGAGAAGATATGAGTTCTCCATCCTGCGGGCGATGGGAATCACGGATTCCGGCTTTCTGAAGATGCTCTTAAAAGAAGGATTAAGATACGGAATCTGTGCCTGCGGGGCGACTGTGATCGTCTACTGGATCGTTCAGAAAGTACTGTACTACTTTATGACGAAAGTGTACCTGTACCTTCATCCGCAGGGAATGATTTCATCCGGATACCTGATCGCGGTGGCAGTGCTGGATCTGAGTCTGTGCGCGGGAGCCATGATGATGGCGGGGAGGAAGGTGCTGAAGGACAGCTATTTAGCACAATAACATTTCCGGTGGAAGTAAGTGTGTACGGAAGCGGGCGGAGTGTTTGGATAAGGGAATTCTGAGTTCCGGGAAGGTGTGTTTCGTGTTCCAGCAAAAGTCACACTCCACACACCTTCCCGGACTCAGAAAGCACTCTTCAAATCGTCTGCTCCGCTTCCTGCGCATTCCCTGACGGAAATGTTCTCCGCAAAACAGGCTGAAAAACAAAACGGCGCGGCTGTAAGTCTTTCACATGCGTAAGACTTACAGGCCGCGCCTCTGTTTCTGTCCGCTATATTGTTACTAACTCCTCCCTCTGAACAGACCAGAAAACAGAGCCCTATTATGAGACCTTTTCTGCGAAGACACAGGTGTGGGAGGGTGACTTTTGCCGGAACCCGTACACACCTGTGTCTTTGCAGAATACCTCTTTGCAAATACGCTCTGTTTTCGGATGTTTAGCCAAAGAGGTTAGTGAACAAAACAGCGAACCCCGACTTTAGATTTTCCCGGTAAACAGCGTTCCTGCTTTGACGCCTTTTACGATATCATACAGTGCCTCCGGTCTCTTTCCGTTCGTAACAATCGTGTCAGTTCCCTGAGAGGTGGCGAGTTGTGCGGCCTGGACTTTTGTACGCATACCGCCTGTTCCACGGCGGGAACCTGCACCGCCTGCAAGGGAGAGCACGGAGTCATCGATCTGGTCGATCTGCTCGATCAGTTTTGCATTCGGATGGAGTCTCGGATCACTGTCGTAGAATCCGTCAATATCCGAGAGGATGACGAGCTTCTTCGCACGGCAGAGTACGGCTACGACTGCGGAGAGCATATCGTTGTCTCCGAAAAGGCGGTCCTCAGATTCAATCTCCTTGTAGCTGACAGAGTCGTTTTCATTTACGATCGGGATCACGCCCATCTCCAGCAGAGCGTTGAATGTATTGGTCAGATTTTCTTTCTTTTCTTCGTCTTCAATATCCTCCGCATTTAAAAGGATCTGAGCGACTGTCTTGTCGTAATCTCCGAAAAATTTGTCATAGAGGTACATCAGGCTGCACTGTCCCACAGCGGCTGCGGCCTGCTTCATACGCATACTGTCTCTGTCAGGGTTCAGATGCATATTCAGCTTGTTTCTGCCAACAGCGATTGCGCCGGAAGAGACGAGGATTACCTCATATCCCATATTTTGAATGTCGGCGAGTGTGCAGACAAGGCGGTCAGTGGCGCGCAGGTCACTTTTTCCCGCGTCGTTGGTGAGTGTTGATGTTCCTACTTTTACTACGATTCTGTTATTATAAAGTCCCATGATGTTACTCCTTTTCCTTTTGTAAACGTGAATCAGAAATCATAACAGCCATATCGTATCATACAGGACGGGGGATGGCAACCATTTCGTAATAGTTACAGCTATTTAGTTCATTAACTCCCGTATGAAAAAACGTCCGAAAACAGGGACG
>JAHZHF010000008.1:25614-29187 GCA_019420405.1 Clostridiales bacterium | reverse complement strand
AGAGAACGGCGCGGTGATAGATGAGGTGGATGAAGGCTATGCAAAGTGCAGCCTGAGACTAGAGGACCGACACAGGAATGCCATGGGCGCGGTTATGGGCGGCGTCTATTTTACTCTTGCAGATTTTGCCCTTGCTGTTGCGAGCAACTGGAAGGAAATGGGGAATGTTTCCCTGAATTCGGAGATTGCCTATCTGACAGCGGCAAAAGGGGAAAAACTGATCGCAGAAGCTTTTTGCGTGAAAAACGGAAGAACTACAGGATACTATCGGATTGATGTGAAGGATGAGCTGGGAAATCTGGCCGCAGCGGTGACGTCAACGACGTTCCGGGTGAAAAAATAAGGAGGAGATCAGATATGGAAAAATCAAAAGTATATTTTACGGACATGAGAGCGCTGCCGGGAACAAATCTTCCCGAAAAGCTGAAAAAGCTGATAAAAAAGGCCGGGATAGGTGAAATTGATTTTGAAAAGAAGATGACGGCCATCAAGATCCATTTTGGGGAGCCGGGAAATCTGTCCTTCCTGCGTCCGAACTATGCGAAGGCTGTTGCGGATGTGGTAAAGGAGCTGGGCGGCCGTCCCTTCCTCACAGACTGCAATACGCTGTACGTCGGTAGGAGGAAAGACGCGCTGGAGCATTTGAGCGCTGCTTATGAGAATGGTTTTAATATGCTCTCCACAGGGTGCCATATTATTATTGGAGACGGCCTTAAGGGGACAGATGATATCAGTGTGCCTGTCGAGGGCGGCGAGATGGTGAAAGAGGCAAAGATCGGACGTGCGATTATGGATGCCGATGTATTTATCAGTCTGAGTCACTTCAAGGGACATGAGGCGGCAGGATTCGGCGGCTGTTTTAAAAATATCGGAATGGGCTGCGGAAGCTGTGCGGGCAAGATGGAGCAGCACAACAGCGGGAAGCCGTCCGTGGATCAGTCTGTGTGCGTCGGGTGCCGTGTCTGTTCAAAGAACTGTGCTCATGGAGCTATCTCATTTCCGGAGAAAAAGGCAGTGATTGACCACGACAAATGCGTGGGCTGCGGCCGCTGTCTCGGAGCCTGCAACTTTGATGCGATTTATAATGAAAACGAGTCTGCGGTAAAGGATCTGAATATTAAGATGGCAGAGTATACGAAAGCAGTGCTGGACGGACGTCCGTCTTTCCACATCAGTCTTGTGATTGACGTATCCCCGTACTGTGACTGCCACGGAGAGAATGACGTGCCGATTATCCCTGATGTGGGAATGTTCGCAAGCTTCGATCCGGTAGCGCTGGATCAGGCGTGCGCGGATGCATGCAATGCCCAGAAGCCGATGCCGGGAAGCCTCCTGGACGAAAGGATGCATGAGGAGGGCTTCTGTGACCATCACGATCACTTCCTGAATACGACACCGGACACCGAGTGGGAGACCTGCCTGGAGCATGGTGTGAAGCTGGGACTTGGAAGCAGAGAATATGAATTGATTGAAGTGAAGTAAGTCATATGAGTTTGGAAAGGAAAGAGAGGAAAAGGAATGAAACGAGAAAAATTTGGTTCCCGGATCGGATTTATACTGATCTCTGCGGGATGCGCGATCGGACTCGGAAATGTATGGCGTTTTCCGTATATTACCGGCCAGTACGGAGGGGCGGCTTTTGTATTAATTTATCTCTGCTGCCTTGTTCTGCTGGGACTTCCGATTATGGTGATGGAGTTCTCTGTAGGCCGCGCGGCGGGCTGCAGCATTGCCAGAGCATTTGACAGACTGGAACCACTGGGAACAAAATGGCATTGGTACAAATGGTTCGGCATCGCCGGAAACTATCTTCTCATGATGTTCTATACGACAATCGGAGGATGGCTTCTGATCTATCTGTATAAGATGGCAGCAGGAAAATTTGAGGGGATGGATGCGGCACAGATAGAGGGTGAATTCGGCAGCCTTATGGGACAGCCGGTGCTGATGACAGTATTCATGGCTGTAGTTGTTGTTTTATGCTTCGGGATTGTAAGCCTGGGACTCCAGAAGGGGGTTGAGGGGATAACCAAAGTGATGATGGTACTTCTTCTGATCCTCCTGATCATACTGGCAGTCCGCTCCTGTTTCCTGCCGGGGGCGGCAGCGGGACTTGAGTTCTATCTGCTTCCGGATTTCGGAAAAATGAAAGAAGCGGGGATTCTGGAAGTGATATCCGCGGCCATGAACCAGTCTTTCTTTACACTGAGCCTTGGAATCGGTGCTATGGCGATTTTCGGAAGCTACATTGATAAAAAGAGAAGACTTGCGGGAGAAGCAGTGGCAATTACCGTGCTGGACACGAGCGTTGCCCTGATCTCCGGACTGATCATCTTCCCGGCAAGCTTTGCGTTCGGCGTAAATCCGGACAGCGGCCCGAATCTGATCTTTATCACGCTGCCGAACATATTTAACTCTATGGCCGGCGGCAGACTCTGGGGAGCGATTTTCTTTCTGTGTATGTTTTTCGCGTCCGCTTCAACGATCATTGCCGTGTTTGAAAACATCATCGCATTCGCCATGGATCTGACCGGATGCTCCAGAACAAAGGCGGTGGCCATCAATCTGATTGCGATCCTGATCCTGTCCATGCCGTGCGTGCTCGGCTATAATGTATGGAGCGGATTCGCGCCGTTCGGAGAAGGAACAGCGATTCTCGACCTGGAAGACTTTATTGTAAGCAACAATCTGCTTCCGCTGGGAAGCCTTATATATGTGCTGTTCTGTACTACCCGCTATGGCTGGGGATGGAAAAACTTCCTCGCTGAAGCCAATGAGGGAGAAGGCCCGAAGTTCCCGAAATGGGTACGCCTGTATGTGACCTTTATCGTTCCGCTAATCGTAATCTTCCTGTTTGTGCAGGGATATTGGAGTAAGTTCGTGGGTTAGGCTCAAGAGAGGTAACAAATTGAGATTATTAGTGATTGAAGATGAGACTGCATTAAGCGAAGTGATAAAAGCTGCTTTTCTGGACGAGAAATTCGAGGTGGATCTGGCTGAGGACGGGGAGACAGGATATCTTCTCGGAGCCAGCGGGATCTATGACGCCATAATTCTGGATGGTATGCTTCCGGAGATGGACGGCTATGATGTGTTAAAGAGGTGGCGGCAGGAGCAGATACATACCCCGGTTTTGATGCTGACGGCCCGCTCGGAGCTGGAAGACAAACTCACCGGGCTCGGCCTGGGAGCCGATGATTATCTGACCAAGCCTTTTGATATGGAAGAATTGGTCGCCCGTATCCGGGTGATTACGAGAAGGCAGGGAAGCGTACATCTGGAGTATCTGGAATTTGGGGATACCCGTCTGAATTTGGATTCCGGAATGCTCACAAATGTAAAGACAGATCAGGAAATCCGGCTTGGGAAAAAAGAGTTTCAGCTTCTGGAACTTTTTATGCGCAATCGTGAACAAACCCTTCGAAGGGAGCAGATCGCAGAGAAGCTATGGGGATATGACTGTGAAGCGGAATACAATAATGTAGAGGTATATATTTCATTTACGAGAAGAAAGCTGAAATATATCGGGTCGGACGTACTGATTAAAGCAGTGAGGGGGCTTGGATACAGACT
>JAHZHF010000008.1:6361-25604 GCA_019420405.1 Clostridiales bacterium | reverse complement strand
AGTTCAGACATGATTAAGCAGCTTAGGATAAGAATATGCGTTGTGATAAGCGCTGTTTTGATTTTGATTCTTGCCGGGATAGAAGTGTATTTGTATTGTGAGAGCTGGAGTTATCAGAAAGAAGCGGAAGAGATCTTTTTGGAAGAAACTGTGGACGGGCTCCTGGCGGAAGAAGACGGAGCGGATGAACAGACAGAGCAGATCTCTTTTTTGTACAGTGAGCTCCCTGTATTTGCTTTCAAGAATACCGGGGATGGACTACGTTTTATCATGAAAGCTGAATCATTCGGGGAAGGTCAGAATCAGGGGGCAAACCGTGCGGCAGAGGCGATGCGCCGGGCGGAGGAAATTGTAAACCTCGGAGTATCAGATGGGAAATACAGAGAGTTTCGTTTCCTTTGTAAAGAAGATGTGCTGGTGCTTTATGATGAGTCTGAGTGGGAAGAGTATAATGAGGAAATCATCAGAGGAATGATACTTGCATTTTTGCTTGCATCTGCTGTGATTGCAGGTATTTCCGTCCTGCTTTCCGGATGGCTTACGAAACCTGCCAAAAAAGCATTTGAACAGCAGAAACAGTTTGTATCAGATGCCAGTCATGAGCTTAAGACTCCTCTGACGATTATCGGAGCTAACGCTCAGCGCCTGCACAAGGAGATCGGAGACAACAGGTGGCTGGACTATATTCTGAAGGAGAACAGGAGAATGGGGAAGCTCCTGGAAGAACTGCTGGTACTTGCACGGGTGGAAAACACACCGTCGGACAGCGGATATCAGCGGTTTAATTTAAGCCGCGCACTGACCGGAGCGCTGCTGCCTTATGAGAGTGAGGCATTTGAGCAGGGCGTACATTTTTATATGGATATTATGGAGGAATGCTTTATTACAGGACAGGAGGAACACTTGAAACAGGTGGTCATTATCCTGGTTGATAATGCCCTCCATCATGTTTCTGACGGCGGTAATGTGTGGGTGCGGCTGTCAGAGAAAAAGGACAAAGTTTTCCTGGAAGTTGCGAATACGGGCGAGGAGATTCCGGAGGAGGACAGAAAAAAGATCTTTCAGCGTTTCTATCAGGCGGACAAAGCGAGAGCAGGAAAACAGAACCGGCATGGCCTGGGACTTGCAATTGCGGATGCAGTTGTGCAGAGGCACAGAGGAAAAATTACGGTGGAATGCCGGGATGGAGTGACCAGATTTTGTCTGGCGCTCAGAAAATGAGAATATGTCCACTTCTGACAGGGATAACGGTCTTTTGTCGGAAGTGGTTTTTTTCAATCTTTTTTCAAGGTTTTTCATTTATTCTGTATCTGAAAACAGTAACAGTTCTATGGCTGAACTGTTACCGGCAATAAATTTGGAGGTACAGGGTATGATACGAAGAAAGAGCGTTATAGCCGGATGCATGGCAGGAATTATACTGATATCGGCATGTGGCGGGGTGCTGTATACACGCAAAGCCCGGAATGAAGACAATACACAGGCTTCCCAGGCAGAGGTCATGAAGGGATCGGTCAGGAAGATGATCCAGGGAACGGGAACGCTTGCGCCGGAGGGAACAAAGGAGATCATGATTCCGGCAGGAATTAAGATCAGGGAGGTGAAAGTGAAAGCCGGGGATGAAGTGAAAGCAGGCGATGTGCTTGCCACAGTGGACGGCAACACTGTTATGGCAGAATTTCTCGGAACCAGGGAGAGCCTGGAGGATCTTCAGAAAAGGCTGAAAAAGGCGGACAAATCAAAGGCGTCATATTATGAAATGATGAAAAAGAAGGAGCAGCTGGACGAGAAGCTTGCGGTTCTTCAGAAAATGAAGGACAGTGGAAGTGTGACGGCTGAAACAGACGGAGTTGTTTTAAATATAAATAGTGGAAAGACGAAAAACGGCGCTGAGGAGAATACAAAAACATCAGAAGCCCAGACGGCAGGCAGCGCGGCGTCCTACATATCAGGGAGAATCTGGCCGGTAAAAATGCAGATCAATGAAGCAGAAACGAAAGAGAAAAAGAAAGTAATCATTGACGAGATCCCGGAGATCAAAATAAAGTCTCCGGTTACGGGAGAAAGGCCGGGTACAGCAGAGAAAGCAGACTCAGAATCAGAAAAGGAAAAGAAGACGCCCTACAGCATTAAAGTAAAGTGGAGTCCCGAAACAGAGCAATTTGAAGAAAATACGGTGTACCGTGCGTATGTAGAAATCACTGCAGAACAGGGATTTTCCTTTAAGGAAGGCTTAAAACCGTCTGTCACGGGCGCTAAAGTATCAGAAATCAGATGGCAGAGAGAAAACGGAGCAGATGGAATCTCTCAGATCAGTCTGCAGGCTGAATTCCCGAAAACGGAAAGTATCTCCGGAGAGAACGGAGAACAGCAGGGTGAAACCAACAGTTCGACAGGTGAGGGTCAGACAGAAAACGGCGCCGTCTCAGAAGAAGAGAAGCAGCAGGAGAAACAGGAACCGTCGGCCGACAGTTCACAGCCGGGTGCGCAGCCGGAGAAAGTTCAGCCGGAGAAGCCCCGGCCAGGGAAAGCCCGCCTGGAGAATAAAACAGCGGCTGCATCTGCCTCAGGAATCAGTATGGGAATTGATACAGGAGCGGGCAGTTCAAATGCAGGTATGAGCACTCCGGAGCTTCCGTCTGCTTCCACTTCCACGGATGCGGCGGCAGGTGGAACGACAACAGACGAAAATACAGAGCTCAGCGTGTTTTGCACGATGGCGGCGGGAGATAAGCTGGCCGTAGAGATTCAGGTAGATGAGATGGATATTCTCACTGTATCACAGGGACAGAGAGCAGAGATAAGGCTGAACGCCCGGCCGGAGAGAGCATATGAGGGAGTGATCAGCCGGGTCAATAAGAACGGAACAGGACAGGGCCAGGCCGCGAAATACAGCGTTCAGATTCTTCTTCCCAAAGAGGCGGATATGTTATTTGGCATGAGTGTATCGGCGGAGATCTTTATCGAGGAGAAAAACGACGTCCTTACAATACCTGCAGAAGCGGTGGTGGAACAGGGAGGCAAAACCTGGATTTATACTTCCGTGGATGAAAAAACAGGAGAGCTGAGAGAGAAAAAAGAGGTTCAGACCGGATTGTCGGACGGGGTTCAGATCGAGATCACAAAAGGCGCGAAGGAAGGTCAGAAGGTGTTTTATGAGCAGAGCGTCGTTTCTGATTTCTCAGAGGATTATATGATGGACGGCATGTAGGAGGAAAAACCATGATACAGCTGAAAGATATTTCGAGAATTTATCAGATGGGTGACGAGCGTGTATATGCATTGAAAAAAGCGTCTCTGCACATCAGGAAAGGAGAATTTGTAAGCATTACGGGCCCGTCAGGCAGCGGAAAATCTACGATGATGAATATTATCGGCTGTCTGGACTGCGCCGATGAGGGAGAATATTGTCTGGACGGCCAGCCGATTCAAAATTATTCAGAGAAAGAGCTGGCAAAGGTCAGAAACCGGAAGATCGGTTTTGTTTTTCAGAACTTTAATCTTCTGCCGAAGCTGTCAGCGGCGGAAAACGTGGCGCTTCCGCTTGTATATCGGAGAATGAATGCTGCAAAGAGGCAGGAGCGCGTGAAATGGGCGCTCAGTCAGGTGAAACTGGAAGACAGGATGGATCACATACCATCCCGCCTTTCCGGCGGACAGCAGCAGAGAGTAGCGATCGCCCGGGCTCTGGCGGCCAGCCCGGCGCTGCTTTTGGCGGACGAACCTACGGGAGCTTTGGATTCCAGAACGAGTGCGGAGATTATGGATATCTTTCATATGCTTCACGAAGAGGGAAATACGATCGTGATTATCACCCATGATGAAGAAGTGGCAGATCAGGCCGAACGCAAAATAAAAAGCCGCGACGGACAGGTAAGCGAGGTGACAAAATGATCTTACAGTCAATGAAAATGGCTTATACCGCCATACTTTCGAATAAACTCAGATCCTTTCTGACTATGCTTGGAATCATTATCGGGGTAACTTCCCTGGTTGTTCTGGTGTCACTGGTGAAGGGGGCGACGAACTCCGTTACGGAAGACATATCAGAGAGCGGCAAAACCATGATCACTGTCAATATATTAAAGGATAAAGGAAAACCGATGACATGGGACGAGGTGGAAGATCTGGGAAAGAAGGAGAGCATCCAGACTGTTGCATCTGTCGGAAATACGAGTAGTACTGCAAAAGGCCGCGGCAAGAATAAAGAGATTCAGATTACGGGGACAACGCCGGGATATTTTGAGATTCATAATTTGAAACTGTCCCGGGGGAGAACTTTAAAGCGTGCGGATCTGGATAACAGTACTTACAGTGTTGTATTGAACAACAGAGCTGCGAAAGAACTGCTGGGAACGGAAGATATTGTCGGAGAAGAGGTAATTATCGGAGGAAAGTCATACCGGGTGGCGGGGGTCCTGGAGAAAGGCAGGACAACAGGATGGAATGCGGAGCAGCTTGAAGCCTATATCCCCTATACCACTCTTATGCGGTCTTCAGATGATGTTAAGTATGTAAACAGCTTTTATCTCACGGCGGACAGCCGGGAAAAGATGAAAGAGGCGGAACGGGATGTGACAGATTTTCTCAGAAACCGGTTCGGATACGATGATAAGGCGTTCAGTGTTATGAATGAATCGCAGCTTTTAAAGCTGATGGAGTCCACTCAGCGTACGCTGATGATGATGCTCGGAGGAATAGCGGGAATCTCTCTTCTGGTAGGGGGGATCGGAATCATGAATATCATGCTGGTCTCTGTGACAGAGCGCACCAGGGAGATTGGAATCCGTAAGGCCATTGGTGCAGATTATGCGGGGATTATGCTGCAGTTTTTGACAGAAGCGCTTGTGATCAGTCTTCTCGGCTGCCTCATCGGGATTATTCTCTCCTGGGGGATTATACAGGCGGTGAATCTCTTTCTGCCTCAGTATCATTTCGGTATGGACCGGAAAGTGATTCTTGCAGCAACGTTGTTTTCTGCGGTGATTGGCGTGGTGTTCGGAATCTATCCGGCCAATAAGGCGGCAAAGAAGAAACCAATTGATGCTTTGAGATTTTCATAGGAGGGAAGGGATGAACAAAGAAAAATATATATGGATCAAAATAGCAGCGACGATGCTGATCGGAGCCGGAATTCTGAAACTCAGTGCGTTCCTGCTGAAAAATGTGGGGCCGGAGATTGTGACGGCCATACCGGCTTATCTGATTTCCATTGCAGTCTTGCTCCTGCTGGCAGCATTTCTGGGAGAGGAAGAGAGGATCACCAGTCTGCGGACCGGATGGAAAGCCTTTTTTACAAAAGGGTGGTATATTCTGGTCGTATCGGTAATCTTCCTCCTTCTGCTTGTCCTTGGGCTGTCCCAGCAGAAAGAACTTGTATTTTCGCCGTTTCATTTTGTGTGCTTTACAGTGGTCTGCGTTTTGACAGCATGTTTTGAAGAAATCTGGTTCAGAGGAATCATACAGGGAATTCTTACGCGGCATGGCAAAAAGACGGGAGTGAGCTTCTGGAAAACAGCCTGCATCACATCTGCGCTGTTCGGTGCAATGCATCTGGTAAATCTGATGTACCGTCCGGAATATGTGGTGGGAACCATCACCCAGGTGCTCTATGCGTTCAGTCTCGGGATGATCCTGAGTATGGTTGTTTACGGAGGCGGCAGCATCGGAGCGGCAGCTCTGCTTCATGCAGTGTTCAATTTCAGCGGCTCCCTGTCGGAAGTATTCATACAGAAGGCGGCGGCACAGCAGGGGGATATGCCTGTTGCGTCGGCGGTGTTTATCCTGATACTGGTGATGCCGGGGATCATCGTAGCGAGGAGAATGTATAATAAAATGGAGAGAACGCCGGAAACTTTTTCGTAGAGAAAAATAGATATGTGTGGAAGAGAGGAGAAAAGTAATGTATAGTATTGAAAAGTGGTTGCAAAATTGTCCTGTAGTGAATTTATATGACGAGCGAGTCTTGAACTTATAGAAAAAGAAGGAGATATTGTGGAAAGAATCCCGGTATCCTGCCGGGGAAAGATGCAGTAAGGGAGGAGAGCGGCATGAAGATCGCACAGATCCAGGCACACGTGTATGACGACAAAATGAAGAATCTGGAAGAATTCCGGAAAAAGATGGAGGGCCTGCGCGATGAGAAGATTGATCTGGTGACACTGGGAGAGATGTTCAACTGTCCGTATCAGACCCAATGTTTTCCGGAGTATGCGGAGGAAGAAGGAAGGGAAACCTGGAAGGCTTTAAGCAATATGGCGAAGGAGTACGGTGTCTACCTTTCGGCGGGCACTGTGCCGGAAAAGGATCAGGATGGCCATGTTTATAATACGGCATATGTCTTTGACCGCAGCGGCAGGCAGATCGCAAAGCACAGAAAGGTTCATATGTTTGACATCAATGTGAAAGACGGACAGGCCTATCAGGAGTCGGAGACTTTAACACCCGGGGACAGCCATACAGTGTTTGACACGGAATTCGGAAAGATGGGAATCTGTATCTGTTTCGACTTCCGTTTCCCGGAGCTGGCGCGCCTCATGGCTCTGGACGGTGCGAAGATGATTCTCGTCCCTGCGGCATTCAATATGACGACGGGCCCGGCCCACTGGGAAATCATGCTCAGGGGCAGGGCGGTTGACAATCAGTGCTTTGTGGCTGCCACGTCAGACGCGCGGGATGAAAGTGCAGGGTATGTCTCCTGGGGGCACACCATGCTCGTATCACCCTGGGGCAATATCATTCAGGAGATGGATGAGAAAGAAGGGATCATGATTACGGAGATTGATCTTAATTATGTGGAAGAGATACGGCAGCAGCTTCCCCTTCTGTCCGCGAGGCGGACGGATTTATATGAGCTCAGAGCTTTATGATGGTATGGACCATCGGTGGTCAGACGCGAAGCTTCGTTGGAAAATAGCGCGGGAAAATTGAGAAAAATTTACAGGATTTAAAAACGGTTTATGGTCAGCAGATTCTGCTCCCATAAACCGTTTTTGAGCCGATAGATCATCGTTTATAAAGTTTTTCTACCACCCCGATCACCGCATACAGCGCCATGGCCATGATGCACAGCAGCACAATCGACATGAGCAGCCAGTTCATCTTAAACACCTGGCTCGAATAGATAATCAGGTACCCCAGCCCGTTTCTTGCGGCCAGAAATTCCCCGATTACCACGCCAACCAGACACAGCCCGATATTGACCTTCATATTGCTGATGATTGCCGGTACGGAGCCTGGCAGTACAACTTTGAACAGCGCGTGCCTGCGTGTTCCGTGGAGGGTGTAGATCAGTTTGATTTTTTCCTGATCCACTGTGGAGAAGCTGGTGTACAGGTTCATGATACTTCCAAAGACAGCCACGGACATGCCGGCGACGATGATGGTCGTCGGGGTGGCGCCCAGCCAGACGATGAGGAGCGGCGCAAGGGCGGATTTCGGAAGGCTGTTTAAGACGACCAGATACGGTTCCAGTATTTCTGATAGTTTTCTGCTGCACCACAGCAGGACTGCGGTCAGGATACTGAACAGCGTGACGAGCATAAAGCTTACAATCGTCTCATACAGTGTGGTGCCTATATGAAGGAAAATCGAGCGGTCAAGCACCATTTCCCAAAAGCACAGGGCGATTCTGGAAGGACTGCTGAAGATAAAGGAATCAATGATTCCGGCGTTGGAGCAGGTCTCCCACAGGACGAGGAAAATAATCAGTATCAGTATCTGGGACGTGCGTACAATAATCCTGTGACGGTGCAGTCGGTTTAAAAACTGCTGCTGTCCGCCGGAAGTTTTATTCGCTGCTTTGTTCATCGCGGTTCAGCTCCTTCCATATCTGGTTGAAATAGGTTTTAAATTCCGGTGCGTTTCTGCGGCCCAGAGGGGTGTCCTTCTCCAGCGAAAATGTGACTGGTATGATGCACGCAATGGACGCCGGGCGTCTGGTCAGGACGATGATCCGGTCGGATAAGCTGACCGCCTCGGAAAGGTCGTGGGTGACGAGGAGTGCGGTTTTCCCTGATTTGCGGATGATCTGTCCGATATCGTCGCTGACAGTCAGCCGTGTCTGGTAATCCAGAGCAGAGAATGGCTCGTCGAGGAGCAGGAGGTCCGGATCGAGCAGGAGGGTGCGGATCAGCGCCGCCCTCTGGCGCATGCCTCCGGAGAGTTCGGACGGTCTCGAGTGAGCAAACTGTTTCAGACCGTATTGTTCGAGAAGCTCATATGCCCTGCTGCGAAGAGCCGGGGTGTTCTTTTTATTGATTTCTGCACCGAGGAGAATATTGCGGTATATGGTACGCCACTCAAAGAGGTGATCGTGCTGGAGCATATAGCCGATTTTTTCTGAGTTTTCGGTAAGCGGCTTTCCGTTCAGGAGCATCTCTCCCTCTTCCGGTTTCATAAGCCCCGCGATCAGGGAGAGCAGCGTGGATTTGCCGCACCCTGAAGGGCCGACGACAGCGGTGAATTCTCCGGGAGCAAGAGAAAATGAAATATCGGACAGAGCGTCTGTCTCCCCGTCCGGTGTGTGGTAGGAATAACTGATATGGTTTAATTCCAGTATAGGATTCACAGGATCACTCCCATCTTTTCATGTATCTATAATCAGTGTATGTAAAACCGGGCTCCGCGTGCGAAAAGAGAGCATTTCCCCCTTGTAACATCCGGCGCGCAGGCGGTATAATGAAAGCAGAAAGATTGAGGAAACGTAACGGCTCAGCCTGTCGGGGAATGCTTATCAGGAACGGGGCAGTGCTGTTACAGAAAGCAGATGCCGGAAGGAGGGGTTAATATGACCGGACACAGAATTATTACCATTGGCCGTCAATTTGGAAGCGGAGGACATGAGATCGGACAGAAGCTCTCTGAAAAGCTGGAGATTCCACTCTATGACAACAGACTTGTAAGTTTGGCAGCGGAAGAGCTGGGTGTCAGGAAGGAAGATGCGGAACGTGTGGACGAGTCCAGTCTGAACACCTTCGTGTCAAACTATTCGGTGACACCGGGTGGGTATATGGAGTTTATAAATGCGGCATCATATATCCAGTCTTTTGATGAGGAAGTATACCGCAAGCAGGCAGAGATTATCCGCAGGCTGGCGGAGAAAGGGCCATGCGTGATTGTGGGCCGCTGCGCGGATTATGTGCTGAAAGACAGAGAAGACTGCATCAATGTATTTATCTGCGCGGACAAGGAGGACCGGAAGAAGAGGATTTCGAGAATCTACGGATTGAGCGAGCGGAAGGCTGCGGAGAAGATACGGAAGACGGACCGGGAGAGGCGCTATTATTATGAGATGCATACCGGCCTGGAATGGGGAGATATCGGCTCTCACCAGATGCTGTTTAACGCAAGCCGTCTTGGAATCGACAGGATTGTGGACATCCTGGCTATGATGTATCAGGCGTGAGAAGCAAGCGAGAAGCAAGGATATGCTGCGTATGGAAATGCGCAGCAGTAAAGAGAATGCCTGATACACAGAAATATGAAATCCGCCGGGGATGAAAGCCCCGCTTGCGGTAAAGAATCCTGCCCGGCAGGATTCTTTTTTGAGGCGTCGGATCTCCCGTGCGGCCCGGTGATTCCCGGAGTATACAGTCCGCCGGATACCGGGGCATATCTGAGGAGAAGCCACTCTATACTATGGAAAATGCAGGAGAATAACAGGGGATGAATGTACAGAATATTAATTATCAGAAAGAACTGGAGAAAATTTTGAACCGGCTTGAAAAGGAGAAAAGAGTGCCGTCTCTTCTGATTCATAGCTGCTGTGCGCCGTGCAGCAGTTATGTGCTGGAATATCTGTCCAGATACTTTAAGATTACGGTTCTATATTATAATCCCAATATTTATCCGGAAAGCGAATATACGAAACGGATTCTGGAACAGCAGAAACTGATCCGGGATATGAAGTTTAAATATCCGGTGTCGTTTCTGGCAGGAAAGTACGAGAAAGAAAAGTTTTATGCCATGGCAGAAGGGATGGAAGATCTGAAAGAGGGCGGGGCAAGGTGTATGAAATGTTACGAGCTCCGTCTTGCAGAGGCTGCCCGTCAGGCGGCAGCGGGAGGATTTGACTATTTTACGACAACACTGAGCATCAGTCCTATGAAGAATGCGAAAAAATTGAACGAGATCGGTGTGCGCCTGGGGAGAGAATACGGAGTTGAATATCTGGTGTCAGATTTTAAGAAAAAGAACGGATATAAGCGGTCGATCGAACTGTCAAAAGAGTACGGGCTGTACCGGCAGGATTACTGTGGGTGCGAATTTTCCATGCGGGAGCGGCGGGAAGAACAGAAGAAGTTAAAATAAAACAGTAGACACTTCACACTTTAATGTGTTAAACTAAGTGGAAAATGCAAGATGGATAATTCCAGACTGCATTTCCGCTGAACTGTTGCGGATAAAAACAAAAGGAAAAGCAAAGAGAGGATATTAAGAAATGGCACAGTTATGGGGCGGCCGTTTCACGAAAGAGACGGACAAGTTAGTGTATAATTTCAATGCATCCATCTCCTTTGACAAACGCTTCTACGCGCAGGATATCCGGGGCAGCATTGCACATGTGACTATGCTGGCAAAACAGAAGATCCTGACGGAAGGGGAGAAGGGACAGATCATAGAAGGTCTGGAAGGCATCTTAAGAGATGTGGAGAACGGGACGCTTCCGATTACAGATGAATATGAGGATATCCACAGTTTTGTGGAGGCGAACCTCATCGAGCGGATCGGGGATGCCGGGAAGAAACTTCACACCGGGCGCAGCCGGAACGATCAGGTGGCGCTTGATATGAAACTCTATACAAGAGATGAGATCACAGAGCTGGACGGTCTGTTAAAGGAGCTGCTGGAGGTGCTCTTAAAGCTGATGAAGGAGAATACGGAAACATACATGCCGGGATTCACCCATCTGCAGAAGGCCCAGCCGATCACTCTGGCTCATCATATGGGAGCTTATTTTGAGATGTTTAAGCGTGACCGTCTGCGGATGAAGGATATTTATCACCGCATGAATCTCTGTCCGCTTGGATCAGGGGCACTGGCGGGTACGACCTATCCCCTTGACCGGGAGTATACGGCGGAACTTCTCGGGTTTGACGGACCGACGCTCAACAGCATGGATTCGGTTTCCGACAGGGATTACCTGATTGAGCTGCTCTCGGCGATGTCTACGGTGATGATGCATCTGAGCAGGTTCTCAGAGGAAGTGATCATCTGGAACTCCAATGAGTATAAGTTCGTGGAGATTGACGATGCCTACAGCACGGGCAGCAGCATCATGCCGCAGAAGAAGAACCCGGATATCGCGGAGCTGGTGAGAGGGAAGACGGGAAGAGTATATGGGGCGCTTATGTCGCTTCTGACTACGATGAAAGGGATTCCTCTGGCGTACAACAAGGATATGCAGGAGGATAAGGAACTTGTCTTCGATGCAATTGATACCACCAAAGGCTGTCTGGCGCTGTTCACGGGGATGCTCAAAACAATGAAATTCAATACGGGACGCATGGAGGAAAGTGCGAAGCATGGCTTTACCAATGCGACGGATGCGGCAGATTACCTGGTGAACCACGGGGTGCCCTTCAGGGACGCTCACGGGATCGTGGGAAGGCTTGTTCTGTACTGCCTTGAGAAGCAGATCGCTCTGGATGACATGAGCCTGGAAGAATTCAAAGCCATTTCCC
This sequence comes from Clostridiales bacterium, assembly GCA_019420405.1. Classification (GTDB taxonomy): domain Bacteria; phylum Bacillota; class Clostridia; order Lachnospirales; family Lachnospiraceae; genus Mediterraneibacter. Next base: position 13,920 of record JAHZHF010000008.1, on the reverse strand, counting down.
CGGTATTTGAAGAAGATATTTACGATGCGATCAGCATGAAGACGTGCGTGGAGATGAGAAATACAATCGGCGCGCCCGGAAAGGCTGCGATGGAAAACGTGATCCGGGCAGAGGAAGAGTATCTGGCCTCTGACTCCGGTATTTGAAAGATAAATTATAGAAAGGAAGAACAGAGATATGGATCAGAAATTAAAAGTAGGAATCCTGGGAGCAACAGGAATGGTAGGGCAGAGATTTATCGCTCTTTTAGAGAATCATCCGTGGTTTGAGGTGGTGACAGTGGCGGCAAGTCCGCGTTCCGCCGGAAAGACATATGAGGAGGCGGTAGGTGACCGCTGGAAAATGGATACTCCAATGCCGGAGGCAGTGAAAAAGCTGGTGGTGCTCAACGTAAACGACGTGGAGCATGTGGCGTCTACGGTTGATTTTGTATTCAGCGCCGTAGATATGAGCAAAGAAGAGATCAAAGCCATTGAGGAGGCATATGCTAAGACAGAGACTCCGGTTGTATCAAACAACAGCGCGCACCGCTGGACTCCGGATGTGCCGATGGTTGTGCCGGAGATCAATGCAGATCACTTTGACGTGATCCCGGATCAGAAAAAGCGTCTGGGAACAACACGCGGATTCATCGCAGTGAAACCGAACTGTTCCATCCAGAGTTACGCTCCGTGCCTGGCGGCGTGGAAGGAGTTTGGGCCGAAAGAGCTGGTAGTGACAACATACCAGGCGATTTCAGGCGCAGGAAAGACATTTAAGGACTGGCCGGAAATGGTGGGCAATATCATTCCGTTTATCGGCGGAGAAGAGGAGAAGAGCGAGCAGGAGCCGCTCAGAGTTCTGGGAAAAGTGGAGAATGGTCAGATCGTAAAGGCAGAGCTGCCGAAAATCACATGCCAGTGCGTGCGCGTTCCGGTGCTAAACGGACATACGGCGGCTGTGTTTATCAATTTTGAGAAAAAGCCGACGAAGGAGCAGCTGATCGAGAAGCTTGTGAACTTCAAAGGATTCCCGCAGGAGGCAGATCTGCCGAGCGCGCCGAAGCAGTTTATCCAGTACCTGGAAGAGGACAACCGTCCGCAGGTGACATTAGATGTAGATTACGAGAGAGGCATGGGCGTTTCGATCGGACGTCTTCGTGAGGACACGATGTATGACTTTAAGTTTATCGGACTGTCCCACAATACAGTCAGAGGAGCAGCGGGCGGAGCGGTTCTGTGCGCAGAGGCTCTGACAGCGAAGGGATATATTGCGAAAAAGTAAGAAAAGGGACAGGGCTATTCTTGATTGGGGACGTAGTCAATTTCGAAATGACTACGTCCCCGATCACAAAATTTTCACAAAAGGAGGTTTTCCCCATGGGAATGACAATGACACAAAAGATCCTGGCTGCACACGCAGGACTTGACTCTGTGGAGGCAGGCCAGCTGATCGAGGCGAAGCTTGACGTGGTGATGGCAAACGATATCACCGGGCCCATGGCGCTGCCGATTATCAGACAGATGTCAGATAAAGTCTTTGACAAAGATAAAGTAGTGCTTGTGGCAGATCATTTCACCCCAAACAAAGATATCAAATCAGCGGAGAACTCAAAAGCCATCCGCGAGTTTGCAAAAGAGCAGGGACTGAAGTGGTATTTTGAACAGGGCAAATCCGGAGTGGAGCATGCGATTCTCCCGGAAGCCGGAGTAGTGACGGCGGGAGAGTGTATCATCGGAGCGGATTCCCATACATGTACTTACGGTGCGCTGGGCGCATTTTCCACAGGAGTAGGCACCACGGATATTGCGACAGGCATGGCAACAGGGGAACTCTGGTTCAAGGTCCCGAGTGCCATTAAGGTTGTGCTCACAGGCGCTCCGGGCAGATATGTAAGCGGAAAGGACGTAATTATTCACCTGATCGGAAAGATCGGCGTGGACGGCGCTCTCTACAAATCGATTGAATTCACAGGCGACGGTGTGGAAAATCTTTCCATGGACGACCGTTTCACTATTGCCAATATGGCGATCGAGGCCGGTGGAAAGAACGGGATCTTCCCTGTGGATGAGAAGGCGCTTGCCTACATAAAGGAACACTCGGAGAAACCCTTTACGGTTTACGAGGCGGATGAGGATGCGGAGTATGACGAGATCGTCAATATTGATCTCTCCGAGGTCCGTCCGACAGTGGCATTCCCGCACCTTCCGGGCAATGCAAAGACCATCGACGAGGTGGAGGCAATGGAACCCATCAAGATCGACCAGGTTGTGATCGGATCATGTACCAACGGGCGCATGGACGACATGCGCAGGGCAGCCGCCATCCTGAAAGGTCATAAGGTTCACCCGGATGTACGTGTGATGGTGATCCCGGCGACCCAGAACATCTATAAGCAGTGTATCAAAGAAGGAATTCTCGACATCTTTGTGGATGCAGGATGTGCAGTGAATACGCCGAGCTGCGGCCCGTGCATGGGCGGCCACATGGGCGTGCTTGCCGCCGGAGAGAAATGTGTGTCCACGACGAACCGGAACTTTGTGGGACGTATGGGACATGTGGATTCCCTGATTTACCTCGCATCACCGGAGGTTGCCGCGGCGAGTGCGATCGCGGGCTGTATTGCAAATCCTGAGAAAGTGGGTGATATGTAATGAGAGCGAAAGGACATGTTTTTAAATACGGAGATAATATTGATACTGACGTAATCATTCCGGCAAGATACTTAAATTCCTTTGATCCGGAGGAGCTGGCAAGCCATGCAATGGTAGACATTGACCCGGACTTTGTGAACAAGGTACAGCCGGGCGACATGATTGTTGCCAACAAAAACTTCGGATGCGGTTCTTCCAGAGAACACGCGCCGCTGTGCCTGAAGACGGCAGGCGTGAGCTGCATTATCGCGGAGACATTTGCCCGGATTTTCTTCCGCAATGCGATCAACATCGGTCTTCCGATTATCGAATGCCCGGAGGCGGCCAGGAATATCGAGGACGGCGATGAGGTGGAGGTTGACTTTGACAGCGGTATGATTTACGACCGCACTAAGGGAATGGAGTTTAAAGGACAGCCGTTCCCGGAGTTTATGCAGAAACTGATTGCAGCCGGAGGACTGGTGAACTATACAAACAGCAAGAAAAAATAGAGAAGAGAAGGGATGCCGCCAGGCGCGGCACCCCTTTTTAGACGTGAGTGCAGAGCCGGTCTGCATTTATGAACTGCCTGACGGCAGGATAAGGAGGAGAAGGTTGTGAGTCAAGAAAATGAGAGCAGGGGGAATGTCGCAGCTCTTCTGCCCATAGGAGTTTTTCTGGTGATCTTCCTCGGAGCGGGAATTGTGTTTAATGACTTTTACGCAATGCCTGCGATTGTCGCCTTTCTGATCGCTCTTTTTGTGGCGTTTTTACAGAACCGGAAGGTGAACTTTCAGGAGAAACTTAAGCTGATCGCAGGGGGACTTGGCGAGGAAAATATTATTACAATGTGTCTGATCTTCCTCTGTGCGGGAGGATTTTCCGGGGCGGTGACCGCTGCGGGAGGCGCGGAGAGTACGGTGAATCTGGGTCTTTCCCTGATCCCGCCGCATTTTGCCGTGGCCGGACTGTTTGTGATCGGATGCTTTATTTCCGTATCCATGGGAACTTCCATGGGGACGATTTCCACACTGGCGCCGATTGCGGTAGGCATCAGCAATCAGACCGGATTTTCCATGGCGGTATGTATCGCGGCTGTGGTCTGCGGCGCCATGTTCGGGGATAATCTCTCCATGATTTCCGATACGACGATTGCGGCTGTCAAGACCCAGGGCTGTGAAATGAAGGACAAGTTTAAGGCCAATTTCCTGATTGTCCTTCCGGCGGCGGTGGCTTCCGTGGTCTTTTTCTGGTTTATCACGAGAGGGGTAAGTTACGAGATGACCGGTTCGCTGGAATACAGCCTGCTGGAAGTGCTTCCGTATATTGTGGTTCTTGTAGGCGCGCTGATTGGGATCAACGTATTTCTGGTCCTGATCGGAGGGATCGTGATTTCTTTGATTGTAGGCGTTGGCACGGGGAATATCGTCCTGTCGGAAATGTTTACGGTAGTGGGAGACGGAGTGACTTCCATGTATGATATCACTGTGATTTCGATTATTGTAGCGTGTATCGTATCTCTGGTGAAGGCAAACGGGGGCATTCAGTACATTCTGAACCTGATCCGCAGCCGGATCAGAGGCAGGAGGGGCGCCCAGGCGGGAATCGCTCTTCTGGCTCTGTTGGTGGATATGTGTACGGCGAATAATACGGTAGCCATTGTCATGGCCGGGCCGATCGCGAAGGAGATCAGTGATGAATACGGAGTAGATCCCAGAAGATCCGCGTCCCTTCTCGATATGTTTACATCTGTGGGACAGGGCATGATCCCATACGGGGCCCAGCTCCTCTCCGCGGCTACACTGACGGGGCTTACGTCGTTTGACATTATTCCGTATCTGATCTATCCGGTCCTGATGGCAGTGTGCGGCGTGGCTGCGATCGCGCTGAGCGGCCGGAATAAATGAGACGCTCAGGATGGAGGATTGCGTGCGGAGACGGCCTGTGTTACAATAACTGCATTACAGGGCATTGAAACTATAATCAGCCTGCCGGGGAGAAGTCCGGGGGCGGTCAAAAAGAGGGTAAAGAGATGAATCTATTATACAACAGTACAAGAAACGCTGAGAAAAAAGTAACTGCATCAGAAGCAATTTTAAAAGGCCTTGCAGACGACGGCGGTCTGTTCGTCCCGGAATATATCCCGAAGCTGGACGTGACGATGGAAGAACTCAAGGGGATGTCCTACCAGGAGACAGCCTATGTGGTTATGAAACAGTTCCTTACGGATTTTACGGAGGAGGAACTGAAAAACTGCATCAACAGCGCTTATGATTCAAAATTTGATACGGAGGCAATCGCCCCCCTGGTAAAGGTAGGAGACACCTACCACCTGGAACTGTTCCACGGAGCTACCATCGCCTTTAAGGATATGGCGCTTTCCATTCTGCCCCATCTGCTCACTACGGCGGCAGGAAAAAACCATGTGACAAAAGAGATCGTGATTCTCACTGCAACGTCCGGCGATACGGGAAAAGCGGCCCTTGCAGGTTTTGCAGATGTACCGGGCACTAAGATTATCGTATTTTATCCGAAGGGCGGTGTAAGCCGCATCCAGGAACTTCAGATGGTGACCCAGAAAGGGGATAATACGGCGGTTGTGGCGATTCACGGGAATTTTGATAACGCGCAGAACGGCGTGAAAGCAATCTTTGAGGATAAGGAGCTGGAGAAAGAACTGGCAGACCGGGGATATCAGTTTTCATCTGCGAATTCGATCAATATCGGCCGTCTCGTGCCTCAGGTTGTTTATTATGTGTACGCTTATGCAAAGCTGCTTGAAAATGAGGAGATCACGGCAGGCGAGGAGATCAATGTGACGGTGCCGACCGGCAATTTCGGAAATATTCTTGCGGCTTACTATGCAAAACAGATGGGAGTGCCGATCGCGAAGCTGATCTGTGCCTCCAATGAAAATAAGGTGCTTTTTGACTTCTTCCAGACTGGAGTGTATGACAGAAACAGGGAATTTATTCTGACTTCCTCTCCGTCCATGGACATCCTGATCTCCAGCAATCTGGAGCGCCTGATCTATGCCATTGCAGGGAAGGATGCGAAGAAGGATGAGGAGCTTATGAAAGCGCTCAAGGAAAAGGGCGTGTACGAGATTACGCCGGAGATGAGAGAACGGCTGAATGACTTCGCCGGAGGATTCGCGACGGAGGCGGAGTGTGCTGAGACGATCCGCAGAACGTATGAGAAGACCGGATATGTGATGGATACGCATACTTCTGTTGCTGCTTCCGTGTGCGCGAAGTACCGTGCAGAGAGCGGGGATGAGAAGAAGTGTCTTGTTGCCTCCACGGCGAGCCCCTACAAGTTCATCCACAGCGTAATGACGGCAATCGATGAGAAGTATGCATCCGCAGATGAATTCGATCTGATTGATGAGCTGAGCAGAATCTCTCAGACAGAGGTGCCAAAGGCAGTAGAAGAGATCCGAAGTGCCGAGATCAGGCATACAAGAGAGTGCGATTCAGACCGCATGAAAGAGACTGTGAAAGAGATCCTCGGAGTATAGGCGGCCGGACAGAGATATGAGAAGGATAAAATGCAGGATTTTTAAACGAATCCTGCATTTTTTGAATTTTGATCTACAATTTTAAGGCGAAAAAAAGGAATGTATGAATCTAAAAACAAAAAAACTTTCAAAGAATCCGCAAAGTGAGAAAGATTATTGTTGATTTTTTGTCAATTGTTCTGTATAATGGGAGATGTGCCGATATCAGAGGGCTTCTGGCACATCTGATATTTAATACTATAGAAAGAAAGAGGTAGAGCGTAACATGTCAAAGATTGATTTAACTCAGTACGGGATTACAGGAACTACAGAGATCGTTTACAATCCTTCTTACGAGATGCTGTTTGAAGAAGAGACGAATCCGAACCTGGAAGGCTATGATAAAGGCCAGGTAAGCGAACTTGGCGCTGTCAACGTTATGACAGGTATTTACACAGGACGTTCCCCGAAAGACAAATATATCGTAATGGACGAGAACTCAAAGGATACTGTATGGTGGACATCCGACGAGTACAAGAACGACAACCATCCGGCTTCCCAGGAGGCATGGGAGACTGTAAAGGAGATCGCAAAGAACGAGCTCTCCAATAAGAGACTTTTTGTTGTAGACGCATTCTGCGGTGCAAATAAGGATACTCGCATGGCGATCCGTTTCATCATGGAAGTGGCATGGCAGGCTCACTTCGTAACAAATATGTTCATCCAGCCGACAGCAGAGGAACTGGAGAACTTCGAGCCGGATTTCGTTGTATACAACGCTTCCAAGGCAAAGGTTGAGAACTACAAGGAGCTGGGACTTAACTCTGAGACAGCGGTTATGTTCAATATCACAAGCCGCGAGCAGGTAATCGTGAATACATGGTACGGCGGAGAGATGAAGAAAGGTCTGTTCTCCATGATGAACTACTATCTGCCGCTCAAAGGTATCGCTTCTATGCACTGCTCCGCAAACACAGATATGAACGGAGAGAATACAGCAATCTTCTTCGGTCTGTCAGGAACAGGAAAGACAACGCTTTCCACAGATCCGAAGAGACTTCTGATCGGTGATGACGAGCACGGCTGGGACGACAACGGCGTATTCAACTTTGAGGGTGGATGCTACGCTAAGGTAATCGACCTTGACAAGGATTCCGAGCCGGATATCTACAATGCGATCAAGAGAAACGCTCTTCTTGAGAACGTAACACTTGATGAGAACGGAAAGATTGACTTTACAGACAAGAGCGTGACAGAGAATACACGTGTGTCCTATCCGATCGATCATATTGAGAAGATCGTGCGTCCGGTATCCGCAGCTCCGGCAGCGAAGAACGTAATCTTCCTGTCCGCAGATGCATTCGGCGTACTCCCGCCGGTATCTGCCCTGACTCCGGAGCAGACAGAGTATTACTTCCTGTCCGGATTTACAGCTAAGCTGGCTGGTA
>JAHZHF010000008.1:0-6351 GCA_019420405.1 Clostridiales bacterium | reverse complement strand
CACAGAGCCTACTCCTACATTCTCCGCATGCTTCGGACAGGCATTCCTTGAGCTGCATCCGACGAAATATGCTGAGGAGCTTGTTAAGAGAATGAAAGAAAGCGGCGCTAAGGCGTACCTTGTAAATACAGGATGGAACGGAACAGGAAAACGTATCTCCATCAAAGATACACGTGGCATCATCGACGCAATTCTGGATGGCTCCATCGAGAAAGCGCCGACAAAGACAATCCCGTACTTCAACTTTGAGGTTCCGACAGAGCTGCCGGGCGTGGATCCTGCAATCCTTGACCCGCGCGACACATATGCTGACGCTTCCGAGTGGGAGGAGAAGGCTAAGGATCTGGCTGCACGCTTTGTTAAGAACTTTAAGAAATACGAGAGCAACGAGCTTGGAAAAGCACTTGTAGCTGCCGGACCGCAGGCGTAAAACCCGGTTTGAGGGACGGTGATCCGGTACTATACCGGTAACTGAGAACACAAAAGGATCTGATGACTGATTTGATTCGGTTTTGTCAGATCCTTTATTTGTTTGTTTTAAATGAAGAATATGGTATACTGTACATAGTTATTAGTTATGACAGAAGGAAAAAGAAAGGGGGAACTTTTTATGTGGCTGCAGAAGCTGCCGTTTGTTGTTAAGACATTTCTATATGTTCTGGTTGTATTTGCCCTGGGGACGCTGCTGGGAGCGATTATAAGCCTGATTGCCGAACCGAATAAAGAAGAAGTGTCGGGATGGTGCATTACCCTTGGATATGTGGTGGGATTTCTCATTACGATGATGGGAGGTGTCTCCGTTGAGAAGAGCGCACTGCACAAGATGTATGAGCGCGCCCGGGCGATGAAGAGCAATGTGACTGCGATTCAGGAGCGAATGGAGAACGTGATCCTGCAGATGGACGCACTGATCGGCAGGCATATGGAACATGAGGCGGACGTATATCTTAAAGTCAGTAAAAATGATATGAAGAAATTCAGACATGTAAAGACGATGAAAGATATCAGGACGAGTCTCAGTACATATCCGCTTCTGCGTTCAGACGAGGACATTATGAAGCTGTTCGGCGAGATTTCCAGAGACAATGACCGGATACTGAACGCGAAGCTGGAGTACAATGAATGTGCTCAGAAATATAATGCGGGGATCAAGAGCTTTCCCGTCTCAATTTTCAGAAGAATGTTCAAGATGGAACCGCTGGAATACTATCAGAATCCGGAAGGATGACCACAGAACAGACACAACAGGGCAAATGGAACCGGATGAGAGAGGTTGTTCCATCTGTCCTGTTATTTTGGGCGGTTTGAGGATCAGGGCTGCTCTTCCTGAAATTTTCCCCGAAGCTTCTCCACCGCGCTTTTCTCGATACGGGAGACGTAAGAGCGGGAAATACCGAGCTGTCCGGCGATTTCCCGCTGCGTGTATTCTTCTCCGTTATAAAGTCCATACCGCATTTTTAAAACGAGCTTTTCTCTGGCAGAAAGCTCGTTTTCGACTTTTTCGTAGAGTTTCTGTATGTTTTCCTTGAGATAGATCCGTTCGGAAACGTCGGTGTCTTCGGATTCAATGATATCATAAAGGCGGATCTCGTTACCCTCCCGGTCCGTGCCGATCGGTTCGTACAGGGAGATTTCTTTTGCAGCCTTCTTTTTTGACCGCAGGTGCATGAGGATTTCGTTTTCTATGCACCGTGAAGCATAGGCAGCCAGACGGTTCCCTTTATCGGGATTAAAGGTGACCACAGCCTTTATAAGGCCAATAGTCCCGATGGATAGAAGATCCTCGGAGTCCTCTTCCAGATTTTGATATTTTTTGAGAACATGAGCGACGAGCCGCAGGTTCCGTTCGATCAGGATGTGCTTTGCTTCGAGGTCTCCTTCTGTGTATTTCTGGATGTAGTACTTTTCTTCAGAAGGGGTGAGGGGATTGGGAAATGATTTCAAGATGGCACCTCTTAGCACATTTGATATAGTTTATGAAGAGACAGGATGTTCTGTGCTTTTCCAAGGCAAAAAGAGTTTTGTGAAAAATGTCATATTGACACTGACAGGCGGATGGGATATGATTGACCTACATTTCCGGGGAAGTTCCTTCTCCGGCGATCTGGCTCCCGGTAGGAGCTCTGGCCGAATCGGCCGGATTTCAGTTGTGTTGTTTTGAAGTGGTGTTTTGTAACATTTATTGTATTTAGCTTATTTACTTTTGGCACAGATATACATTTGGAACGGGAAACTCACAGGAAAGGAGTGCAGATGAGTTTCAGTACAATTTTATCCGCAGCCATTGAGGGACTCAATGTGGAGATGATCCATGTGGAGGCGGACGTATCAAACGGACTGCCCGTATTTCACATGGTCGGGTATCTCTCCTCGGAGGTGAAAGAGGCGGGGGAGAGGGTGCGCACCGCGATCCGCAATTCTGGCTATGACTATCCGCCAAAGCGCACGGTGATAAACCTCTCGCCGGCGACGATGAGGAAAAGAGGAGCGTCTTTTGACCTTCCTATTGCAGCGGCGATACTGATGTCGCTGGGGCAGATCAGCCGGAATGCTGTAAAAGACAGCCTGGTGATCGGCGAACTGGGGCTGGACGGAAGAGTGCGTAAAGTACCGGGAATCCTGCCGGCTGCGATGGCCGCGAAAGATCGGGGGATCGGACGGTGCATTGTGCCGCTGGAAAACGCGCGGGAGGCGGCCCTGGTAACCGGGATGGAAGTCATCGGGGTCAGCAGTCTTTCGGAGGCAGCAGAGGCACTGCAGGGAGAGGCGTGCCGGAACGGAAAAGAAGAGAGACAGGAAGCTTCGGGGCAGCCGGGCCGGGGAGCGGAACAGAGACATCCGGACCAAGGCGCGGAACAGAAGCAGCTCCTGCAGGATATTCCGGATTTCTCGGATATCCGTGGGCAGGAAAATGTAAAACGGGCATCGGAGATTGCCGTGGCAGGAAGACATAATCTTCTCATGGTCGGACCTCCGGGAAGCGGAAAATCCATGACCGCCAGGTGTATATCCGGAATCCTGCCGCCCCTGAATGTGGAGGAGAGCCTGGAGATCACGAAGATATACAGTGTGCTGGGAATGCTGGATGAACGGGAGCCTCTGATACAGAAACGTCCCTTCCGGGAGGTACATCATACGGTGACGAGGGCAGCCCTGATCGGAGGTGGCGCTACACCCAGACCCGGGGAGATCAGCCTTGCGCATGGAGGTGTCCTCTTCCTGGACGAACTCCCCGAGTTCAGGAAAAACGTTCTGGAGGTGCTCAGACAGCCTCTGGAAAACCGGAGCATTCAGATATCAAGAGTATACGGAAACTACAGCTTCCCGGCGGATTTTATCCTGGTTGGGGCTATGAATCCCTGTCCCTGCGGGAACTACCCGGATCCGGAAAAATGTACATGTACTCCGGCTCAGATCCAGGCATACCTGGGGCGGATCAGCGGGCCGTTTCTGGACCGGATCGATCTGTGCGTCGAGGCTCCGCGTGTGAAATACGAGGATCTGACCGGCGAAAAAGGAGCGGAAAGTTCCGCTGAGATTCAGAAAAGAGTGTGCCGGGTATGGGAGATACAGAAGGAGCGGTACCGGGGGACAGGGATTACGGGAAATGCGGCTTTGACTGCGAAAGATCTGAAACGCTACTGCAGCCTTGGGAGACGGGAAGGCAGGCTGATGGAGAAGGCGTTTGACGTGCTGGGGCTGACGGCCAGAACTTATCACAGAATCATAAAAACAGCCCGTACAATTGCAGATCTGGACGGAGAAGAGAAAATCAGAGAGAACCATTTAAAAGAAGCAATCGGATACCGGATGGCTGACGGGAGATATTGGAGGAGAGAAGGATGAAAGAGAGTGGGACGAACGAGAAAAGAATGGAAAAAGAAATGGAATACGAGCACTGGCTGGCAGGGATTATCGGAGTACGCGCGGGAAAAAGATGCCTGCTCAAAGAGCGAATGAAAACAGCGGAGGCGGTTTATTATATAGAAGAAACACAATTAAAAGAAATGGAGTTCTTGAATGAGCAGGACTGCAATACAATTATTCAGGCACAGAAACAGACGGATTTCCGGGAAGAGTACGGGAAAATGCACGAAAAGGGGATCCGCCTTGTTCTGTGGCAGTCTCCGGAGTATCCGGACCGGCTGCTGCAGATTCCGGATCATCCTTACGGCCTCTATGTGAAAGGAAACCTGCCGGATGAGGGGAAGAAAAAGGCGGCGATTGTCGGCGCCCGAAGGTGCACACCCTATGGGGAGAAGTATGCTGTGGATTTCGGGCGTGCGCTCGCAGAGCGGGGAGTGGATATTATAAGCGGCATGGCCCGGGGAATCGACGGAATGGGACATCGGGGCGCGCTTCTGGGAAAGGGGGAGACCTACGCTGTGCTCGGCTCCGGAGTGGATGTCTGTTACCCGAGAGAGCATATCGGGCTTTATGTGGATATTCTTGAGCAGGGAGGAGGGATTCTGTCAGAACTTCCGCCGGGTACGCCGCCTTACTCGCAGAATTTTCCCGCGCGCAACCGTATCATAAGCGGCCTGTCAGACGCAGTTCTGGTGATGGAGGCCGGAAAGAAGAGCGGCTCTTTGATCACCGTGGATCTGGCGCTTGAGCAGGGGCGGGATATCTACGCGCTTCCGGGGCCTGTCAACAGCAGTCTGAGCAATGGATGTAACCGGCTGATCCGGCAGGGCGCAGGGATTTTATTGTCCCCGGAGGAGCTTCTTGAAGAGTGGGGACTGATGGGAAAACGTGAGGGCTGCGAGGGGGAAGAGAGGGACAAAAATGAAAAAATGCTTGAAACTGATGAAAAATTGGTGTATGCTTGTCTCGGTTTGTTCCCCAAAGGGATTGAACGGATTGCGGCTGAAACAAGGCTGGAGGCGAGGGCTGTGATGGAACTTCTGGTCTCTTTGCAGCTACAGGGATATGTAAGAGAAATATCAAAGAATCAATATATTAGGAGTTAGGCTATGGCACATTATCTGGTTATCGTGGAGTCACCTGCGAAAGTGAAAACGATTAAAAAATTTCTGGGAAGTAATTATACGGTTGCTGCATCTCAGGGACATGTAAGAGATCTTCCGAAAAGTTCGCTGGGGATTGACGTGGAGCATGATTATGAACCGAAATATATCACGATACGCGGCAAGGGCGATATCCTGGCGGCGCTCAGAAAGGATGCGAAGAAAGCGGACAAAGTCTTTCTGGCAACCGACCCTGACCGGGAAGGAGAAGCGATATCCTGGCATCTCGCGGCAGCCCTGAAACTGGATGAGAAGAAGATGCGGAGAATCACCTTCAATGAGATCACCAAGAATGCGGTAAAGGCGTCCTTAAAGGCGCCCCGCGATATTGACATGAATCTTGTTGATGCGCAGCAGGCACGGCGTGTTCTGGACCGTATGGTGGGGTATCGGATCAGTCCGCTTCTGTGGGCGAAGGTAAAGAGAGGGCTGAGTGCAGGCCGTGTGCAGTCTGTCGCACTGCGGCTTGTGGCAGACCGGGAGGACGAGATCAACGCCTTTATCCCGGAGGAATACTGGACGCTGGACGCCGTTCTTAAGGTTAAGGGAGAGAAACGCCCTCTGACTGCAAAATTCTACGGTACGGATAAAAAGAAAATAACCATTCACTCTGAAGCGGAATTAAAAGAGATTTTGAGTAAAATCGAGAACGAGAGCTTCAAGATTACAGATATTAAGAGGGGTGAGCGGATTCGGAAAGTTCCTCTTCCGTTTACCACAAGTACCCTGCAGCAGGAGGCTGCAAAGGCGCTGAACTTCGGAACTCAGAAGACGATGCGTATTGCACAGCAGCTCTATGAAGGAATTGATATCAAAGGAAACGGAACCGTGGGTGTGATCACCTACCTGCGTACGGATTCTACCAGGATTGCTGACGAGGCGGACGCTGCGGCGAGAGAATATATTTCTTCTGTCTACGGCAAAGAGTATGCTGCGGCGGGACAGAAGTCTTCGAACGGCGGCAAGAAGATACAGGATGCCCATGAGGCCATCAGGCCCACGGACATTGCAAGGACTCCGGCCTCTTTAAAGGATTCTCTTACCAGAGACCAGTTCCGGCTTTATCAGCTGATCTGGAAGCGCTTTACGGCCAGCCGGATGAACCCGGCGAAGTACGAGACGACTTCGGTGAAGATCGGCCTGATCTGACGGGCCATCTCGGCGGTGACGACCGCATTGGTGGCGATGACGCCGCCGTAGGCCGAGACCGGGTCGCAGGCGTGGGCCTTGCGGTGAGCCTCGGCGACGTCGCCGGCGGCCGAGACCGCGATGCCGCAGGGGTTGGCGTGCTTGACGACGGCGACCGTGACGGCCTGGCCGT
>JAHZHF010000079.1:7924-11059 GCA_019420405.1 Clostridiales bacterium | reverse complement strand
CTGAGTTTGAACTGACCGGGTATGTAAAAGAGGGGAGAAATAAGCTGGCCGTCCAGGTGTTTAAGTGGACGGCGGGAAGCTGGTGTGAGGATCAGGATTTCTACCGTTTCTCCGGGATCTACAGAGAGGTATATCTCTACACTGTGCCTGCGGTGCACATTTTCGACCTCGGAATCAGGGCGGTTCCGGACGAGACGCTCACAAAGGGGAGCCTTGAGATCCGGACAAAAACATGGGGCAGCGGAACTGCGCGTATCCGTCTTTCTTACAAAGGAGAGGTATGCTTCGAGGAAGAAAGAAAGCTGGCCGGAAACAGTGCATGGACATGGGAGATTAATAATCCGGAGCTGTGGAGCGCGGAAGAGCCGAAGCTATACGATCTTCTGATCGAGGTGCGCAGCGGGGACGGCGCTCTGTGTGAGCTGATCCCGGAGAGGGTGGGATTCCGCCGGTTTGAGATGAAGGACCGGATCATGACCCTGAACGGGAAACGGATCGTCTTCAAGGGAGTGAACCGGCATGAGTTCAGTTCTGCGGCCGGAAGATGTGTCTCGGAAGCGGAACTCAGGAAAGACTTGATCACGATGAAACGGAACAATATCAATGCGGTGCGTACCTGTCACTATCCGAATGCGTCGCTGATCTACAGGCTGTGTGATGAGCTGGGATTGTATATGATTGATGAGACGAACCTGGAATCTCACGGTTCCTGGGATGTTGTGAGACAGACCGGAGATTATGATTACATCGTACCGAACAATAAACCGGAATGGAAGGATCTGATACTGGACCGAGCCAATTCCATGTACCAGCGGGATAAGAACCATCCGGCGATTCTGATCTGGTCCTGTGGAAATGAATCCTACGGCGGAAAGGATATTTACGAAATGTCCATGTTCTTCCGCGGGGAAGATCCGACAAGGCTTGTGCACTACGAGGGGATTTTCAATGATCGCAGCTATAATGGTACAAGCGATATGGAAAGCCAGATGTATCCGTCCGTGGAATCTATTAAATCGTTTCTGGCCGGAGACAGGAGCAGGCCGTTCATCTGCTGCGAGTATGCCCATGCCATGGGGAATTCCTGTGGGGCAATGCACAAGTATACGGATCTTACGGATACAGAGCCGATGTACCAGGGGGGATTTATCTGGGACTATATCGATCAGACGATTACGAAGAAAGACCGGTACGGCAATGAGTTCCAGGCATACGGCGGCGATTTTGACGAGCGTCCTACGGATTACAATTTCAGTGCCAACGGCATCGTCTATGGCGGAGACAGAGAACCTTCGCCGAAGATGCAGGAAGTGAAATTCAATTATCAGAACATCACGGCAGAGGTGGATGCGGAACGGGTGAAGATTACAAATAAGAACCTGTTTGTGAATACGGACATATATGACTGCGTTGTGACGGTGGCGAGAAACGGTATTAAGATCAGGGAGGCCCGGCTGGACGCGGAGGTGTCTCCTCTAAGCGGGAAGATGTATGAGCTTCCGGTGAAAAAGGAAACTACTCCGGGCGAGTATACGGTGACAGTATCCTTTCGTCTGAAAGTGGACACAGCCTGGGCTTCTGCCGGACATGAGGTGGCATTCGGACAGGCAATATATGAAGTAAAGGCAGAAAGGCGGGTGGTAAGGAAACCCGTGACAGTGATCCGCAGCAAGCATAACATCGGCGTCAGGGGGGAGGACTTTGATGCGATGTTCTCCGTGTTAAACGGGGGGCTTGTTTCTTATCGCTATGCAGGGAAAGAACTGATCAAAGAGATTCCAAAACCGAACTTCTGGCGGGCTCCGGTGGATAATGATCGGGGAAATCTAATGCCGTGCAGATATGCGCAGTGGAAGATTGCCAGCATGTATCTGGGGCACAAGGACTTCCGGGAGAGCACATACGGGCAGATTCTGGAGCCGGAGGTAAAGGAAACTGAAGATTCAGTAACAGTGACATATACTTACCTGATGCCGACGGTTCCGGCAGGGGAATGTACGCTTTCCTACGAGGTGTTTGGAGACGGGCGGATTAAAACGACGCTGGCTTATGACCCGGTGAAGGAACTGGGAGACATGCCGGAATTCGGTGTGCTCTTCAAGTTTGATGCAGATCTCGACCGTGTGAAGTGGTACGGCCTGGGGCCGGAGGAAACTTATGCCGACCGCAGGAGGGGAGCGAAGCTGAGGGTCTATAAGAATCTGGTGAAAGACAATGTGGCGAAATACATTGTGCCGCAGGAATGCGGGGCGAAAGCAGATGTGCGCTGGGCGTCAGTGACGGACCACAGGGGGCGGGGGATTCTTTTTGAGATGGATGAGAAGAGCGGACCGATGCTGTTCTCGGCCCTGCCGTATACGCCCCATGAGCTGGAAAACGCGAAGCATCCGTATGAGCTGCCGCAGATTCACTATACGGTTGTACGTGCAGCTCTGGGACAAATGGGAGTCGCTGGAGACGACAGCTGGGGCGCCCCGGTTCATCCGGAGTATCTGCTGGATGTGAGCGGGAGGATGGAATTCTCATTCAGCTTCCGGGGCTTTTTTGACTGAATGATTGACAGAAGATTACTTTGGGCGCATACTTAAAGCAAAAATTGTAACAGGTCAGCCTGCGTCGTTTCTACAGGCTGGCCTGTTGCTGAAAATTATTGGGAAGAAAGAGGTGTGCCTTAGGTGAAGGATGGCATCGATGAGGGCAAAAAGATGACGATCAATGACGTGGCGGAGCAGCTGGGGGTATCTGTCAGCACGGTATCCCGCGCGATTTCCGGCAAAGGGAGGATCGGGAGTGCTACACGCAGGAGAGTGCTTGAATTTATAGAGGCTCATGATTATCATCCGAATGGGATTGCGAAAAGTCTTGCCCAGGCGAAAACAAACAATATTGCGATGATTATTCCGGAAGTAAAGGAAGTGGTTGCGCTGCCCTTCTTTTATATGTGTATGTGCGGAATCAATGAGGTAGCTCAGGCCAGCGGGTACGATATGTTTGTTGTCACGACAAGCGGCAAGGATACCACACGGGTGAAACGTCTGATAGATAATAATAAAGTGGACGGCATTATTCTCGGAAATACTCATAAAAATGTTGTGTTTGCGCGATTTCTGAAGTCCAGGGATTTTCCTTTTGTCG
>JAHZHF010000079.1:0-7914 GCA_019420405.1 Clostridiales bacterium | reverse complement strand
TGACTCGGTAGTGCAGGTTGACCATGACAACAAAGGTGCCTGCCGTGACCTGACTACGATCCTTCTGTCGCGAAAATTAAAACGTATCGCCTATATGGGGAAGTCGGACAATCTGGTTGTAAATGAAGAGAGATATGAAGGGTACCTGCAGGCGTACAAAGACAGCGGCTTGAAAGTTGATCTGTCGATTGTGTATCGGGACAATATGACGGATGCGATGATGCGCAAAAATGTGGATGAGCTGCTGCAGAAAAGTGTGGACTGTATTCTCTGTCAGGATGACGCGGTATGCAATGTTGTTCTTCAGGAACTGAGAAATCGTGAAATAGCGATTCCTGATCAGATGAGGGTAGCATCCTGTCATAACAGCAAAGTTCTTGACAATTATTTTATCTCGGTTACTTCGCTGAAGTTTGATAATACGGAAATCGGGCGTACGGCGTGCAGCATACTTGTTGATATGCTCGAGGGAAAAGAGGTTCCGCGAAAGACTCAGCTGAATTATGAGGTGGTTTTGAAAGAATCGACAAAATGAGAGAATAAGAGTGGAAGCAAAACAGGTCTTATATTTGCGCAAATTGCGCAAATATAAGACCTGTTTTTGTGAAAAATAGATAAAATTAGAAGAAAATGAATGTTAAATATGCATATTGTAAAAGAAAAAGACTGATGCTATAATTCATAACAGAACAAGCGATTGCGCAAAAAAGATGCGCAAATACGCAAATTAGAATTCCGGTAAATATATATCGGAGAAGGAGGTCTTTATGAAGAAAAAGTTGGTAAGCGTATTGGTATCGGCAGCGATGATTTCCACACTGCTCGCAGGGTGCGGCGGCGGATCATCGGAAGAGAGCACGGGTGAAGCGGGCTCCTCATCAGGCGAAAAGCAGGATGTATCTCTGACTCTGTGGGGCGCGGAGGAAGATCAGGCGCTTCTCCAGAGCCTGATTGATTCCTTCAAAGAGGAATATGCAGATGCAGCGAACTTTGATATTTCACTCGGTGTAGAGAGTGAGTCTACGGCGAAAGATACGGTTCTGACAGACGCTGAGGCAGCGGCAGATGTATATGCTTTTGCTTCTGACCAGCTTCCTGATCTTGTCAATGCAGGAGCTCTTCAGTCGATCGATGAGATGGACGAGGCTCTTCAGGCATATGCGGGAAAAGGAGTTGCTGATATTGAAAGCGCAAACTCAGCGGATTCCGTAGAAGCCGCTACATTCAATGACACGCTGTATGCGTTCCCGATGACGGCGGACAACGGATATTTCCTCTACTATGATTCAAGTGTTCTTTCCGAAGAAGATGTGGCGTCATGGGATTCTCTTCTGGCCGCTGCGGATGCGGCAGGCAAGAAAGTGGCTATGACACTTGCGTCCGGATGGTATAACGCATCTTTCTTCTACAGTGCAGGTTTTACGACAAGCCTTAATGACGACGGCTCCACATCCATGGACTGGAACGGGGAAGCGGATTATACAGGAGTAGAGGTGACACAGGGAATGATCAACATTGCGTCCAATCCTGCGTTTATGGCAGTAGCGGACGGCGATATCTCCAACCAGATCGCGTCCGGACAGCTCTGCGCAGCAGTTTCCGGTACATGGGATGCAACCGCTGCTCAGACAGCGTTTGGTGACGGGTATGCGGCAACAAAACTTCCGACATTTACGGTTGCTGGGGATCAGGTACAGCAGGCTTCTGTATCCGGTTATAAGCTGGTGGGTGTAAACGCGCACTCAGAGAACGCCGGATGGGCTGCTCTTCTGGCAGACTGGATCACAAACGAAGCGGCTCAGCAGCAGAGATTTGAAGAACGCGAGATCGGACCGTCCAACAATGTGGTTCTTGAGTCTGACGCAGTACAGTCCAACATCGCTCTCGCAGCTCTTGCAGCACAGAATGAATTCGGTGTAGTTCAGTTCGCAGGGCAGAACTACTGGGATCCGGCGGCAACATTCGGACAGATGATCGCTCAGGGAGAACTCAGCGCGGACGATACGGCAGGCATCCAGGCTGCACTGGATACTCTGGTAGAAGGAGCTACGGCGCCTATACAGTAATTCCGAAACAGTAACAGGGAATCAGCCGGACGGCTCATGGCGGTAATATCCATGAGCCGTTTCCGGCACAGGATATAACAGGACAGGCCGCGGAGCCTGGGCGGTTTCAGGAAGGAGAGCGGATATGGAAAAATCAAAAGGCAGAGCTGCAGCTTTTTTCGGCTCGATCGGCGGATTTTTTCGAGGGTTCGGTGAGGCGGTTGCGAAGGGGGATCTGTTCGTAAAACTGTCTCTGATCTGGATGGGAGCAGGATATTTCAAGCGTAAACAGTACATCAAGTCTCTGATTATAACGGTCTTTGAGGCTGCGGTAATTGTATTCACAGTCCTTTGCTCATCACAGTATGTTCCGAAATTCGGTACGCTGGGAACTGTAAGGAGAGAATCAGTGTTCAACCCGGCTACTATGAAAAATGAAATTAATGATTATGATAACTCGTTTATGATTCTTTTGTTTTCTGTCGTCAGTTTTGTGATCTGGGCAGTATTCCTTGTGGTCTGGATCTCAAATGTAAAGAGGGCTTATGAACTTCAGAAGATGGCGGAAAGAGGGGAGCATATCAATACATTTCTGGAAGACATGAATACTTACAGAAATGAGAATTTTTATAAAACGCTTCTGGCGCTTCCTGTGGCGGGAGTTGTGATCTTTACGCTTATACCGCTTCTGATCCTGATTCTTGTGGCGTTTACAAATTATGACCAGCAGCATATGCCGCCCACAGAACTGTTTACATGGACGGGGCTTACGAATTTTATTAACCTCTTCGGAGGCGGCGGTCTTACGATTACATTCGGCTATTCCTTTGTCCGAATCCTGGCATGGACGCTGATCTGGGCGCTTTTTGCCACGTTTACGACATATATCGGGGGAATACTTCTTTCTCTTCTGATCAACCATAAAAGGGTGAAAGTGAAAAAACTGTGGAGAACGCTTTTTATGGTGACGATTGCAGTGCCGCAGTTCGTATCCCTGCTGCTTGTCAGAAACTTTTTCGCCGACGGCGGTATCATGAACACAATCTGCGCAAGTATCGGACTGACAGATTTTCTGAGGGATATCGGACTGATCAGCACATCCTACATACCGTTTTTGTCCTCGCCGGGCTGGGCGCATGTGATGATTATTCTGATTAACATCTGGGTGGGTGTGCCATATCAGATGCTGATTGCTACCGGAGTGCTGATGAATCTTCCTACAGACCAGATAGAAAGCGCCAGAATAGACGGAGCGACTCCGACACAGATTTTCCGTCATATTACAATGCCTTATGTGCTCTTTATTACAGGGCCGGCGCTGGTAACGGATTTTGTAAAGAATATTAATAACTTTAATGTAATCTATCTGTTGACGCAGGACGTATATACGACTACGAACCAGTCGCTTGCCAATTCCCAGGCGAAGGAAGTTGACCTGCTTGTGACATGGCTGTTCCGGCTGACGCAGGAATACTACAACTATAAGATGGCTGCTGTTATCGGTATTGTGGTCTTTGTAATATGTGCGGCGTTTACGTTGATTGCATTTGGCCGGATGACCAGAGGAGACCGAGAGGAGGTATATCGGTAATGAAGATTAAGATTTCAGATGTATTAAGACACGTACTCCTTGTATTCCTGTCATTTATCTGGCTTGTTCCCATTGTGTGGCTTGTGGCGACTTCGTTCAGCAGCTACACGGGGATGAATTCATCCACTTTTTTCCCTGAAAGCTGGGGCATCACAAATTATATGAATCTTCTCTTCGGTGCGGATTCGGTGGCTCAGTTTCCGAGGTGGTTCTGGAATACATTTATTATCGCATGCTTTACCTGTGTGATTTCAACAGCGTTTGTACTGATGGTAGCGTACGCGACATCATGTATGCGGTTTAAGGGAAGAAAAACACTGATGAATATTTCAGTTATTATCAATCTTTTCCCGGGCGTGCTTGCGATGATTGCCGTCTACTTCATTTTGAGGAGCATGAATCTGACAAACAGCCATATCGGTCTTATTATTGTGTATTCGGCGGGCTCCGGCCTGGGGTATCTGATTGCCAAGGGATTTCTTGACACGGTACCGGTGTCCTTAAGGGAGGCTGCTTATCTGGACGGCGCCAGCGAGGCGAAGGTGTTCCTGAAGGTTGTTATGCCGATGAGCAAACCGATCATTGTGTATACGGTGATCAGTTCATTCCTTGTTCCGTGGATGGATTTCGTCTATGCGAGGATGATGCTGAACTCCGGTGTGGCTTCGCAGTGGACGGTTGCGATCGGTCTGTACAATATGCTTGAAAAGAGTCTGATCAATACTTACTTTACGCAGTTCTGCGCGGGCGGCGTGATTGTATCGATTCCGATCTCGATTCTGTTTATAATTATGCAGAAATTCTATGTAGAAGGTGTGACTGGAGGAGCAGTAAAAGGATGATGGCAAAATCGTTTATCAAAGGCATGGACGTCTCCTCTCTGAGAGAGCTGGAAGTGCTGGGGGCAAAATACTATAAAGACGGGCAGGAGAAAGACCTCCTTGAAATACTGAAAGAGTACGGTGTGAATTCGATCCGTTTACGGCTGTGGAACGATCCTTACAGTGAGACGGGCGTACCATACGGAGCGGGGACGAATGACCTGAAGACAACGATCGAGCTTGCCCGGAGGGTGCTGGATATGGGATTCGGCTTTCTGCTGGATCTCCATTACAGCGACTTCTGGGCGGATCCCGGGAAGCAGAGAGTCCCGAAAGCGTGGAGGGGGCTGGACGCAGATGGACTGGAGCAGGCGGTTTATGATTTTACCCGGAAAACGCTGGAGACAATGCGCGAGAATCACGTGTTTCCTACCATGATACAGGTGGGAAATGAACTGAGCAACGGACTATTATGGCCTTGCGGGAAAGTTCCGGATTATGACAATATCGCACGTTTCCTGAATGCGGGAATCCGGGCAGTGCGCAGCGTGGATCCGTCCCTTCCGGTTATGCTGCATCTGGATAACGGCGGCAATAATGCGCTTTACAGAGAGTGGTTTGATGAGTTTATGAAGCGCGGGGAAGATTTTGAGATAATCGGACTGTCTTATTATCCGTTCTGGCATGGAACGCTGCAGCAGCTGGAAGACAACATGCATGACATTGCAGAGAGATATGGAAAAGAGCTGGTTGTAGCGGAAGTGTCCATGGGACATACGATGGAAGACTATAAAGAGTATGAGAAACTGGCGGATTCGGAACGAAAAGGAATGGCGACAAAGCCGGAACTGGCGGCGAAGATTGAGTATCCGATGACGGAGAGCGGACAGAGTGGTTTCATGCAGGACTTCATGACAAGGATCTCCCGGGTAAATGGCTGCGGAGGCTTTTATTACTGGGAGCCGGGCTGGCTGCCGGTGCCGGGGAGCGGATGGGCGAACGCCGAATCGCTTGCCTATATTGAAGAGGCGGGGCCGGGAGGAAACGAGTGGGCGAATCAGGCGCTTTTCGATTATGACGGCAATGCGCTTTCGGCACTTGAGACGATCCGGGAATTTCAGCCCTGACAGTCTGCGCTGACAGAGGTGCCCGCCGCGGGATAATCGGCGGATTCAAAGTAAACAGAAAGGTTTGGTACTTATACATGGATAAATTTGTTGTTAATATTATTCACCGTCCCGAGATGGTTCCGGAGTACGCTGAGAAAGTGACCGGACACGGGAAAGAGGAGGATATCGGAAGAAAGTCACTTCTCACGGAGTCGCTTGACATCTTCAGGTTTCAGCAGGAGACCGCTCATAAGAACGGACTGAAAACCACGATCCAGATGACATACGCTTCGCTTTTTAATGATGAAGCGATTCAGATTGCCAAAGAAGACCATGAGAAATACGGAGACGAGATCTCTCTTTCATTGCTCGGACTTCCATGTACGGAATTCCGTGAGAAGTATAAGACAAAGGATTTCTGTATCTGGATGTTCTCCATGGAAGATAAGAAGTCGATCGTGGACGATGTATTTGGAAAATTCTATGATATTTTCGGATTTTATCCGGAATCCACAGGTTCTTACTATCTGGACGCGGAGCTGATCAATTATATTAAAGAGAAATATCCTTCCGTAAAGTGCGCGATTGCCACCTGCTGGGAGGAGGGGCCGAAAGCCTACCATACATGCAATAATTCGTGGTATACGCTGTTTGACGGCGGTCCGTGGAATCCGTGGATTCCGTCGAAGCAGAATACACACGCGCCGGCTGCCAATGAGGCGGAGGACAGCGGAATTGTAGCGATCCCGCACCTTTCCCGCGACCTGCTGGCGTGCTATGACGGAAACGGATCGAATTTCGGCACCCATCCGCAGAACGTGCTCCGCGGAATGATCTATGATACAAAGACATGGGAGTATCCGTATCTGTATAACCTGATCGATCAGTACCGGGCGCTTGAAAAATACAATAACGGATACGCTTACAACATGATGTTCGTCGGACCGGGCTGGCTGAACAAGATGGGACGCTGGGAAGCGCCGTATGAACTGCTGAAAAAATCCTACGAGGATGGAATGGCGTATTACGGAGAGCTCAAAAAAGAAGGAAAACTTGATGATATGACCATGGCGGAGTTCGCGGATTACTACCGTGAGAAGAAGTCCTACACGGAGCCGGAATGTGCCCTGTGGAGAGATATTCTCTATGGATCTGACAAACAGATCTTCTGGTACTGCGATCCGTATATGAGAGCCTGCGTGAACATGGACCAGGGCGGTGCGATCGTGGATCTGCGCCCCTATGCGGCGAAACTGAAATGGGAAGTGGGAATCGGAACAAAACATGTACAGGATGCTTCCTATCCGTTCCTGATCCAGGAGAAATACAGAGCAGGATACTTCACCCACTATGCAGGTGAAGGAACGATCCGCAGCGCGAAGCTGACGTATGAAGGCGAGGAAGTGGATCTGTGCCTGTGCCGGACGAAAGCGCACTTCTCAGAGGAAGAACTGGAAGGCGGAAAGAAGAAACGTGTTCTGACCCTTGATCCGGTGGACATCGAGTTCCATGATCTGACGCTGAAGCTTCAGACGAGAGTGATATTCACGGAAGGAAGCTCGGACATTCAGATTGAGAGAAGCATCCTGGAGATGAGCAATCCGGAAGCAAAAGTGGAGCTGAATGAATACATGGTGGCATGCTACGGTACGACAGAGTATCCGGAGGATATGACAGGTATTATGCTTGCGTGCAGCGGCGCCGATGGTGAGAAGACGATCAGTTATGAATACAAGTGCAGAGAGGAAGCAATGGAGGGCGCTGACAGCGTGAGTGCCGTGATCCCTGCCATTGAGACAAAAGTGTCCATGAGTATGGATAGAAAGGCATCAAAAGGATATGTCCGTGAAGGATATGCATTCTCTCCGATGTTTACACTGGGATATACGACAGAAGTTTCTGATAAGGAGGTAGTGTCCACATGGCTCAGGCTGGAAAAGGCAGATTAAATTACCGGTGTCCGATGTGTTTTATGAGAGATCTCGACATCGATATGTTCTATGACAAGGACAAAGATGAATATTACTGCATCCGCTGCCAGTATGTCGGCAATGAGGAGGATGTGCTTAAGAGGAACGAAGTCGTCCGTATGAAATATGGGGCGATGATGAAAAGATACAAAATGGAAGATTTTTAAGAGTAGCAGCTATTTAGCGCACTAACATTTCCCGTTGGATCACGGCCGGAAGCGGGGCGGGATGTTTTGGAAATCGTATTCTGATGAAGGGAACAGGCGTTACATGCTTCGTTCCGGAATCTGGGAAGAATCTAAGAATCCGAAGAGTTGTTTAAAGGCAAAGCGGCGCGCAGGGCAACTCGTTTCACTCAGACAATCCCTGCGCACCGCT
>JAHZHF010000078.1:1610-11127 GCA_019420405.1 Clostridiales bacterium | reverse complement strand
TGCTTTTAATCCGTATCCGGTACTTTGTAGTTTCCCTTATTCCCTGGAGCGAAGCCCTGAGCCGTCCTCCCATCCCCGAAGAATACGTTTGAAAAATAGGCATTGTTTTCGGACGTTTTTCATGCGGGAGTTATTGAACTTTATAGCTGCCGCTCGTATTGAGCGTAAATACATGCTGTGATATACTTAAATCGTACATGGGAGGAGGGCTTCAAATGCTTACGGTGCTGATTGTAGACGATGAAAAACTGGAGAGGAACGGGATTAAATTTCTTCTGAAACGGGAAGAGGAGGAGTTTCATATTTTGGAGGCGGTAAACGGAAAGGACGCGGTCGGAGCGCTTGCGTCAAACCACGTTGACATCCTGCTTTCAGATGTGAAGATGCCGTATATGAACGGTCTTGAATTATCCGGGTATGTGAAGGAGCATTATCCGGACATCGAGATCGTTATTTTTAGTGGATATAATGAGTTCTCCTATGCCAGGGAGGCGCTGCGCTACGGAGTGGTGGACTATGTTTTAAAGCCTGTGGACCCGGAAGAATTCCACAGTACAATGGCGCGTGTGACGGAAAACATCAGGGAGCGCAGAGCGGAAAAGGAGAAGCAGGACCGCCAGGAGGACTATCTGAAAAAATATTTCCTTCAGGAGTGGATCTATACGGAAAGTAAAGGCAGCGGAGAGCATCTGGCGGCGCTTACAGCCGATCCGAAAGACAGCCTGAACCGGTGCACGAGGATGATTTTGGCGGGTGCGTCCAGCGCGTTTTTTGAGACGGAGGAAGAGCATTTCACAGGAAAACTGCGGGAGTACCTGCAGCGGGAACTGTATTATGTCAATCTCAATTCCAATGAGTCACTGTTTCTGTTTACGGAAAAGTATGCGGACTACGGGGAGCTGGCGAAGAAGCTGTACCAGTTTTTCCAGCAGCAGTATGACACGGAATGTTATTTCGCCGTCAGCCGCCCTCTGGACGGATGGCGGGAGCTTCCGGAGGAATTCCGCCAGCTTGAAGACCTTTTAAGCGGGCAGTTTTATCAGCCGGACCGCCATGTGATGCAGAACGGCCAGCCGGAGCAGAATGCGGACCAGGTGACAGAGCCGGATTCGGAGCTTACGGAGCAGATCTCAAAGGATATTAAATATAAGGATGCGGCGCATCTGCGGCAGGACTTTCGGAAGCTGGAGCAGAAGTACAGGCATGAGAAGTCATTTTCAGAGATGTATGTGAAGTTCGTGTTTTCCGGTATTGTAAAGGAGATATACGAACAGCGGCCGGAATCTGATGAAAAGGAACTGGCGCAGAAAGTAGAGAGAATGTACCGCTGCAGGAAGATCGGCGACCTGTTGGATATAGTGAGTGAAGCGATTGACGGTTTCGAGCAGTATCTTGAGGAAGAGGAAGGCGGGGCGCGCAGGGAGGTCGTCCAGATCAGGAATTATATTCAGCATCACTATAATGAAAACAACTTAAGTCCGGAGAATCTGGCAGCCATGGTATATCTCTCGCCGGGATACTTAAGCGCTGTGTTTAAGGAGGAGACCGGGGTTACGATGAACCGCTATGTCAGGGAAGTGCGGATGAACAAGGCCAGGGAGCTGCTTGAAAACACAAATATGAAGATCTCAGGGATCAGTGAAAAGGTGGGATTTTCAAGCAGTACATATTTCTGCCGCAGCTTCCGGGAGTTCTTCGGCGTGTCTCCGGAATCGTGCAGGAAAGGACAGACTGTAAATGAAGCGGACAGACAGGAAGTTTAAAAATCTTAAATACCGATACAAGATCACGCTGCTCGTGCTGGCAGCCGGGCTTTTTCCGGTTGTGATCATGGCTGTCTATTTCCTGAGAGGTATGATACAGACAGTACGGCTTCAGGAAGAAAGCAGTATGAACAGCCTCATCGAACAGGCCTCGGATACGATGACCAATCAGGCGAATATCTATGAAAACCTGGTGGACTATCTGTCATATTCCCGTGAGCTGCGGGATGTACTGAGTATGGAGCCTCAGTCGGATTACCTGACTTATCTCGAGTATGTCAATGTGATTGACCCGCTGCTCCAGATGCCTCAGGTTTACCACAATGAGATCGAGGGGATCATGCTGTATTCGGAGAATATAGAGGTGGCTCACGGCGATATGCTGATGCCGCTCAAGCAGGCTGAGAGCGAGAGCTGGTATGCGAAGCTTAAGGATACTTCGGAAATGCAGTGGACTGTAACGCGCGGATCGTCGAAAAAGATCACGGTTTCCCGGCGGTTTTATGACGGGGAGGAGAGCAACGCCGTACTCGCCATGGTGCTGGATTATGATTCCATGCTGAAACCTTTCACGGACTGCCTGACGGAAAATATCGGCGGGCTGATCGTCGATAAGGAGGGAAATGTCGTGTACTCCGCCACTATCATGGGAGAGCGGTACCAGCCGGAAAAGCCGGAATCCCTTGCATACCTGCAGGAAAACTACAGTTGCTATACAGTGGAGATGGATGCAGCCGGATGGACCCTCTGTCTGTACCGGCCGACAGAGCTGATCACGGATGTAGTACTTAATATTATTATTGAGAGCATTCCTATTCTGATTCTGTGCATTGCGGCTCTGGGGGCGATGGGATACTTTTTCGCCAGAGAAATGGTGCAGCCGCTGGAACGGCTGACAGAAAATATGAACCAGATCCAGCTCGGGTTCAGAAAGGTGACGGTGAGCAGCGGTTACCAGGATGAGGTGGGCGTTCTGATCCGCTCGTTCCGCAGGATGATGGACGAGATGAACCGGTTGATCACGGAAGTGTACGAGGGCAAGATCAGGCTGCAGAATACGGAGATGAAAGCACTCCAGGCGCAGATCAACCCGCATTTTCTCTATAATTCCCTCTCTATCATCAACTGGAAGGCGCTGGAGGCCGGGCAGGAAGACATCAGCAGGGTGACGCTTGCGCTGTCCACATATTACCGGACGAGTCTGAACCGGGGCGAAACGATGACGACCGTGGAAAATGAGCTCAGCAATATCCGGGCATATTTAAAGATTCAGCTCATTATGCATGACGACAGCTTCCGCGTGATCGAGGACGTTGATACGGATACGGCCGGATACCGGATCCCGAAGCTGATCCTGCAGCCCCTTGTGGAAAACGCGATCGACCACGGGCTGGACATAGTGGAGCGGGAGGAAAAGAACCTGTGGCTTACGGTCAGCCAGGACGAAGAGTATCTCAGATTTGAGGTGCGTGACAACGGGGCCGGGATGGAGCAGGAGAAGGCGGATGAGCTCCTGGCCTACCACTCGAAAGGTTACGGCCTCCACAATGTTTATGACAGAATCCGGGTACTCTACGGAGAGGAAGGCAGTATGAAAATAGTAAGCAGTGTGAAAGAGGGGACGTGTGTACAGATCACCATGCCGAAGAGAACAGAGGAAAACAGATGAGAGAGAAAAAGAAGTTTGGGAGGAAAACACTGGCGGCGATCTCCGCAGCATGTATCCTTGCGGCGGGGCTGGGAGCGGCCCTGCTCTGGCAGAGAGGAGCAGACGGAAAGGACGCGGAAAATGCCGGATCAGAAGGCAGCGCCGGGGGAGATGCGTCAGAAGAGGAATTATGGCAGGAAGCGGAGACTACGCCCCTGGGAAAATATCCGGAGACAGTAGTATATACGCTGGGAAAGATTGCAGGCGCAAATAATGCGAATCTTCCGGTAGGAGATACATTTGAGGACAATGCATATACAAGGTATCTGAAAGAGATCCTGAATATTCAGAACGAAAATGTCTTCGCACTGCCCGCTGACGGCTCTTACGAGGAGGCGCTGGCAGCCGCGATTTCCGACAGAGACATACCGGACGTGATGGTAGTCAGCGGCAGAGATAATCTGGCAAGGCTTGTGGAGAGCGGAATGGTGGAAGATCTGACGGAAGTCTACAGGCAGTGTACGACAGATACGATCAAGGAAATGTACTACAGCTACGGGGATTCCCTGCTGGATTCGGCAACCTTTGACGGAAAACTTTACGCATTTCCCAACGCGGAGATCGACGATGGCGCTATGATGCTCTGGCTGAGGGCGGACTGGATCAGGGAGCTGGGGCTCGAAGAACCGACGACAATGGAAGAGGCCATGGACGTCATAGAGGCATTTGTAGAAAATGATGTGGCCGGGGGCGGAGAAACCGTTGGACTTGCCTGCAGTACAGGACTGATCGCGGGCTCCGATGAGACATACGGGGTGGACGCCATATTTACAAAATTCGGCTCCGTTCCGGAAAACTGGATCTTAGGCAGCAGCGGTCAGGTGGAATATGGTTCCCTGACCCCGGAGACAAAGGAGGCGCTGGGCTATCTTAACGAGCTGTATGAGAGGGGAGTGCTGGATACCCGGTTCCTCCTCAGAAAGACGGAGAATATAGACGACCTTGTCACGGAAGGAAAGTGCGGAGCGGTCTTCGGGCGGTGGTGGGCGCCGAACAATCCGCTGATCCATTCTTATGATGAGAACAGTTCAGCCGACTGGAAGCCCTATTTCCTCACAGCAGAGGAAGAAAGCCAGGTTCAGACGTTCGTGTCCTACGATGACTGGATGTATGTAGTCGTGCGGAAAGGATTTGAGCATCCGGAGATTGTCGGGAAGTACGTGAGCGCCATTTTTGATTATGCCCGCTACCAGGACCACCAGTATGCGAGGGAAGTAAACGAATATTTTTCCATCAACGTAGATCCTACGGCGAGGCCCATGAATATTAACGTAGATTATAAAGACGCCCTGTACCGGTCAGGGGCAAATATACGAAAAGCACTGACAAATGAAATCAGCATCACCGAACTGTCCGGCCTGGAAAAATCGTATTATGACACCTGCCGTTCGTATGTTGACGGAAACCTCACTACTGCCAACGGTTGGGCGGCGTACACGTCCAGGGTGACGGCCGTCGATACCCTGACCGCCGGAGGCATCCGGGAGGAGAAGCTTCTGTATATCGGGGATGTGGATGCTGAAATCCCGGAGGAGCTGCAGGAACTGGAACAGCAGACGTTTCTGCAGATCATTGTGGGAGAGAAACCGCTGGATTATTTTGACACCTTTGTAGAAACATGGTATCAAAACGGCGGGGAGGAACTGACGGAGAGGATCAGGGAAGCGTATGCGGAGACGAAGGCGGGACAATAATGATAGCTGGCAGCTATTTAGTTCATCAACATTTTCCTTCAAAAACGTCCGGAAGCAGGGCGGGATGTTTTGAAAATCGTATTCTGATGAAGGGAGCAGGCGCATGTCCCTCCTGCCCCTTCCTCAGAAAGTATATCTCAATTGTCCGCTCCGCTTCCTACACTGCTTAAACGGGAAATGGTATTGCCTAAATAGGCTGATAAGCGCGGAAAATGCTGCTTCCTTTTGCGAAAACAGTCATTGATGAAGAATGGATCAAGAAGACGAATGGCTGTATCAGACGTATGCAGGGAGAGTATAGAGATACCACGGTTTATATTGGAAATCTGTCGGAAGCTATATATTATCTGCCGGATCCGCAAGATGTTCCGGAGCTTATGAAAAACTGGATCAGGGAAGCAAATATAGAAGCGGTGACAGTGAAAGAGATTTTTGAAAAAATTGCAGCCAATCATGTCCGGTTTGAACGGATCCATCCTTTTTCAGATGGGAACGGAAGAACCGGGAGGATGATCATTAACCAGCAGTTAATCAATAACGGGTTACTGCCTGTCTCAATCCAGCCGACCGGAAAGTACAGAGAAGCGTTCAGAAGATATGACAAAAGAGAAGACATCTCAGAAATGGTCTGTGTTTTGTTGAAAAGCGAACTGGAAGCTTTTGACAGAGTCCGCGGCCTGGCTTTGAAACTTGCTGAGGACCGGGAGAGACAGAAAAAGGAAATGAACACATAGAACATATAAAACAGAGTGGACATATCACAGTTCTGTGATAATCTGTCCGCTCTGTTTTTCTGTATGGACCGATATGGTATAATAAGTGCGCTGAATGATGTGCCGGGGACAGGCAGGACGCATAACTGCTCCGTGTAACCGGCACGCTCTGCTGTGCAGGGAACGGATGCGGATGGAAGGTGAGAAGATGCAGAAAATATTGGTAGTGGAAGATGACTGGGAGATGAATCAGGGGATTTGCTATGTTTTGAATGAAAACGGCTATGTTGCTTTTCCCGCCCATTCGATTGCGGAGGGGAAGCGGGTATATGAAGAGCAGGGCGCGGAGCTTGTACTGCTGGATGTGAACCTTCCGGACGGAGAAGGATTCGAGTTCTGCGGATGGATCCGGGGAAAATCGCGTGTCCCGGTACTCTTTCTGACTGCGAGAGATCTGGAGGAGGACGCGCTGAAAGGGTATGAGCTGGGAGCGGAGGACTACGTGACAAAACCATTTTCCATGAAGATCCTTCTGAAAAAGATTGACGTGATTTTAAAGAGGAGCAGCGAGACGCGGGGCGAGGGTTTTGACGATGGATTTCTCCGGATTGATTTTACCAGGGCCAAGGCGGAGAAAAACGGGCAGCCATGTCCGGTGACGCCGACAGAGTTTCGGATTCTCCGTGAGTTTATCTCGCATAAGGGCCAGCTCCTCACTTATGACGTGCTCCTGGAGCGGCTCTGGGATGGCGGCAGCCAGTTTGTGGACCGTCATGCTCTGGCGGTGAATATGAACCGTCTCAGGGGAAAGATTGAGGATAAAGAACACAGATATATTTCAAATGTATATGGGATGGGATATCAATGGATTGGTCAGTGATAATTGCGCTCTGCTTCGCCGTGGCTGCGGCAGTTATGGCTCTGCGGATGTGGAAGCTGAAAAAGGATGTATACGAGTTTGCGGATTCTCTGGAGAGGAACCTGGACGCGGTGCTCAGGGGAGAGACGCCAGAAGAGAACAGTGTGACCGAGGATTCCCTCCTGGGGAAAGTGAATGAAAAGCTGTGCCGGGTGAATCATATCCTGGAGCAGAAGGAGGCGGAACGGCAGCAGGACAGGGAGGAGATCAGGGAGCTGATCTCAGATATTTCCCATCAGACGAAGACGCCGCTTGCCAATCAGAAGATCTATCTGGAGATTTTGAAAAGCCGTTCTCTTCCGGAGGACGCCAGTGGTTTTGTGGACAAGCTGGAGCATCAGACGGACAAGCTGGATTTCCTGTTTCAGAACATGGTGAAGATGTCACGTCTGGAGACCGGAGTGATCCAGATCCGGAAGGAAAGCGCGGATCTGGTTGAGACAGTGGGCAGAGCGGTCTCGGCGATCGTACCGTCGGCGGAAAAAAAGGGAATCCGTCTGTCTGTGGAAGCGGACAGGAAAGTGGTTGTACCCCATGACAGGAAATGGACAGAGGAAGCGGTTTATAATCTGCTTGACAACAGCGTGAAATACACGCAGGAGGGCGGAAGTGCTGCAATCCGTATCGTGAAAGGGGAGATCTTTACGGAAATCCATGTAAGAGATACGGGAAAAGGCATTCCTGTTGAGCGGCAGGCTCAGATTTTTACCCGGTTTTACAGAGAGCCGGAGGTGCACTCACAGGATGGAGCTGGGATCGGGCTGTATCTGACGAGGAAGATCGCCCAGATGCAGAACGGTTATGTGGAAGTGCGGTCGGAACCGGGACAGGGATCGGATTTTACTGTCTTCCTGCCGAACGAGTGATACGCTGCGGTGAATTCTCACAGTTTCGTGATTCTTTCAAAATGAGACTGGTTTGTGATTTTCAGAAGTTATTCTGGAGTTACAGAGGAGGTAGGAAGAGATGAAAGATCTGATTGTAAGGACAGAAGGACTGAAAAAATATTACCGGCTCGGAGAGAATACGGTAAAAGCGCTGGACGGAGTGGATTTCACCGTGAGGGAACGGGAATTTGTTGCGATCATCGGAAGGTCGGGCAGCGGGAAGAGTACTCTTTTACACATGATCGGAGGTCTGGATGCGCCTACGGCCGGAGAGGTTTATGTAGACGGGAAGCGGCTTTCCGGCATGAACCGGAATCAGCTCGCCGTATTCCGCAGAAGGAAAGTCGGTTTTATCTTCCAGAATTATAATCTGGTGCCGGATCTGAACGTGTATGACAATGTGGTGCTTCCGGTCGAATTGGACGGCAGGCGCATAGACAGGGAGTTTGTGCAGGAGATTCTGGAGCTCCTTAAGCTGGAGGACAGGACGGACGCTTTTCCAGGGATGCTTTCGGGAGGACAGCAGCAGAGAGTGGCCATCGCCCGCGCCGTGGCCTCAAAACCCGGTATTATTTTGGCCGATGAGCCCACCGGCAATTTGGACACTGCTTCGGGCCATGACGTGATGGGCCTGTTAAAGGTGGCTGCAAAGCAGTTTCAGCAGACTGTAATCCTGATCACACACGATAATGATATCGCACAGATGGCTGACCGGATCGTGCATATTGAAGATGGAAAGATCATAAGACCGGGCGGCAGGGCTGTTTCGGGATGGGAGGATGGAAGCTGGGGAAGACGGGATGACTGTACTGCTTCCGCGAGGAAAGGCAGAAAGGCGGGTGATCCTTATGCTGGCGAATAACAACCGGAGGATTATCAGCCGTATGGCGAAAAGCTCGGTGAGAAAAAACAGGGGCAGAAATCTGATTATCGTTCTGGCCGTCGCGCTTTCGGCGTTTATGCTCTTCTGCATTTTCACTGTGGGCATCACTTATTTTCAGATGCAGAGAACTCAGAATATCCGTTTAAATGGCGGAGATTACGACGCGATTATGTATGGGATTACAGAGGAACAGCGGGAGAAGTGCGAGTCAGATCCGGAGATTATCCGGGAGGGGATACTTGCCATGTCCGGATATATCGAGGCCACAGAGGCGGACGATACGGTGGAATTGTCGTGTATCTGGGCGGATGAAACGTGCTGGGAGGAGATGATGTCCCCGGCCCGCCAGTGGGTGAAGGGAACTTATCCCTTTGCGGAAAACGAGGTTATGGTGACAGAAGAAGCTCTGGAGGACGCCGGACTGGAGGGGCTTACCGTGGGAGATTCCTTTCTGGCGGATTACAGGGACGGGAACGGCAGCCTGACGACAAAGGAGTTTACGATATCCGGCATGTGGGACGGCTGGGGAACCCGGAGTGCCTTTTACGTGTCAGAAGCATTTTATCAGGCATCCGGATTCGATATTTCCGAGGCCAGGTGCGGGAGATATCACCTGGATTTCGGCAGCAGGATCATGACGTCCCGGGAACAGGAGGTGTTTATTGAGAGTATGAACCTGGGGAAACAGCAGGCTCTGTATTTTACTGGAGATATGGGGTATTCCCTGCCGATTTTCTTCGGACTGTGCGCCCTGATTTTTGTGACCTGCCTGTGCGCATACCTGCTGATTTACAATATCATGTATCTGTCCGTATCGGGAAATGTCAGATACTACGGGCTCCTGCAGACGGTGGGAATGACCGGGCGGCAGATCCGCGCACTGATCAGGAGGCAGATGCTGTTTCTGGGAGGCACAGGAATCACGGGAGGAATACTGGCAGGCTGTGTGG
>JAHZHF010000078.1:0-1600 GCA_019420405.1 Clostridiales bacterium | reverse complement strand
TACCGTCGGTTATCCGCGCGCTTGGAATACGCACGGGCGTTGCGGGGGAGATCAATGTCTCTCTGAATCCGTCGGTGCTGATTCTGACCATACTTCTGGCGGCATTTACCATATATATGGGAAGCAGGAAGCCGGCCAGGCTGGCTTCGGAGATATCTCCGGTGGAAGCAATGGGATACCGGCCGTCCTGCACCGGGAAAGGAAGAAAGTGGAAAGTACAGGGGAAGAACAAAATTGGGAAAAGCAGGTCAGGGGCGCCTCTCGTTTTAAGGATGGCATTTGACCAGTTTCGGAAGGATAAGAAGAAAAGCGCTGTGATCATAGTCTCCATGGCGGCGGGAATGTCGGTATTTCTTTGTATCAGCACACTGCTTGAAAGCCAGGGCGCGCGAACGATCGTTGCCGACCATATGAATTCGGATATTGTAATAGAGAATGATACAATGAAAAAAGAAAATCTGGATGAGTGGCGGCCGATTATATCAGACCACTTCCTGAGCAGTCTGGAAGAACTGGAGGGAATCCACTCTGTATGTCCGGTCGTGACCGGGAGGACGATGGTGCCGTGGGAACCGGAGTTCGCAGATTTATGGATGGAAGAATTTTATGCAAAGTGGATGAATACGCCATATGAAGACGATGTGCAGGAATACAGAGAGTATCCGGAAAACTTCGGGGCCGTCATACTCGGGATCTCAGAGGAAGAGTTCCCCTATCTTCAGGACACTGTGGATACGGAGCTGAATAAAGCAGATTTTATGGCCGGAAAGACCTGTGTGCTGTACCGGAACGGACTGGATCTGACGATGGAGGATCTGGCC
The DNA here is from genome assembly GCA_019420405.1 of Clostridiales bacterium. GTDB lineage: Bacteria > Bacillota > Clostridia > Lachnospirales > Lachnospiraceae > Mediterraneibacter. The sequence continues at coordinate 779 of JAHZHF010000078.1, read as the reverse complement.
GGAAAAGAAGTGACATGTGCCGAATATGGAAATCAGGAGAACAGCCGGACATTTCAGATCGGCGGGATAACGGATGAGACATATTATACAGGGACACTGCCTGGATATCCGCCTACAATTATCACAAGTCAGTCTGTTGTGGAGGAGTTCATCGGCGACTGTTATGTATCGAAGGCGGCAGTGCGGTATGAGGAGGAGTTCGAAAAGGAGACGGAAAATGCAGTGCTTGACCTGATTGGGAGCGGTCCGGATGCGGAAGACTTTTCCTGGACGTCGAAGATCGAGTCGATGGAAGAAGTAGAACGGGCGCAGGGAAGCATGAAGGAAGTGGGGGCAGGGATAGCCCTGATTCTTGCCATCATCGGAATCCTGAATTATATAAATACGATGACCGGAAATATACAGAGCAGGAAAACTGAGCTGGCAGTGCTGGAGAGTATCGGCATGACGGACCGGCAGAGAAACCGGATGCTTATTCTGGAAGGACTTTTCTTTGCAGCGGCTTCCCTTCTGGTCACCGCTACTGCCGGGCTTGGTGTTACCTGGGTGGTATATCAGTCCATGAATTATATGCAGGTGCCCTTTGTGGTGCCGTTGTGGCCCACAGTGGGGATGGCGGTGTCTGCCGTGGCGGTATGCGCCGGAATTCCGGCTGCTGCGGGAGCGGCGATGATTCGAGAGGGGAGCGCAGTGGAGAGGCTGCGGGGCATAAGAAGTTGAGCTGTTTAGTGCACTAACACTTTCTGTTATATACGGCCGGAATCGGAGCGAAGTTTTGA
>JAHZHF010000077.1 GCA_019420405.1 Clostridiales bacterium | reverse complement strand
TTGTAGCAGCTATATATTCATTAACTTCCGGCTTGTAAAGCCCAGAAAACAGCCCCATTTCGAGAAAAATTCTGCGGGAATGGAGGATGGCGAGGGGCGCCTTCGGAAAGGGATTAGTGGTACTTTGTAGTTTCCCTTATTCCCTGGAGCGAAGCCCAGAGCCGTCCTCCATCCCCGCAGAATATGTTTGAGAATCTTCCCTGTTTTCGGACGTTTTTCATACGTGAGTTATTGAACTAAATAGCTGAAAAATACAATCAGTCCGGAAAACTTACCTGCACCTTAATCACACCATCCTCATACACAGCAGATATCGTCCCGCCCATCTGCTCTGTCAGTGCGCGGGCGATGGAAAGTCCAAGTCCGGTAGAACCTGCCGAAGCGGTCTCCACAGTATAGAAGCGGTCGAAGAGGCGTCCGACTTGAATTTCGTCCAGTTTTTCTGCGTGGTTGGAAAATGTGACGGTTCCGTTTTCTTCGAGCGTGATTTTGAGATCTCCGTCGCTGTATTTCACCGCGTTACTGATAATATTCCCGAAAATGCGGGAGAGAGCGTTGCGGTTGAGCATGCGGTGAATTTTTGCATCCGGTATATGAATGGAAGGAGTGATTTTACTTTGGCGGAGTGCAGTGTAAAGTGCGGATATGCTCTCTTCCAGAACATTATTGAGTATGACCGGTTCATTTGTGGTTCCGTTTGAGACGGAAGTGAACACAGAGTAGCGGAAGAGTTCCTCCGTAAGCTGGCGCATGATCTCTGTGCGGCCGCGGATGATTCTGAGATATCGCGCAGCGGAATCACTTAGTTCTTCTTTCTCCAGCAGCTCCAGATATCCGCATATGGCAGTGAGAGGAGTGCGAAGATCATGGGAGATGTTTGTCACTGCGCTTTTAAGTTCGGCATCTCCCTGCTGATAGCGGTGACGGTCATCTCTTAGTTTCTTAAGCTCTTTATTAATATCTTTAGCAAGACGCTGTATATGAGGATCACGGCTGGAAATATCAATGGCTGTATTTGTATCAGTCTCCAGACGGTTGGAAAAGGCATCAGAAATCTCGTCTGCTGATTTTCTCAGCAGACGGATCTTGATGATGAGAAACAATATGATAGTGATTAGAATGCCGGTCAGACAGCACAGCCAGAATACCATGACAGTATCTCCTTTCTGATGTCGCGCTATTTGATATCGCGCTGTTGTGCCGATTGATATCCTGCTATTTGATATCTCGTTTTTTGAACGAGAAGATTCCGATCCCTGTCGAAACTATGATAATGCCCGCCGAGTATGCGGCCATCAGTCCGGGATTTCCGGAAACACCTCCGGCCTGGGAGATATTAACCGACTGGCCGGTCGGGAGAAAATCATTGAAAAACTGATAAATATCCCGTTCCGTACCTTCAAGATAGTCAGGATTTTTTATTTCCTCACCTGCGGTAACCTTGCCCGTGGAAGTGTCAAGGTATGTGCCCATATAGGTTTCCGGCTCTAATAGCTTGTTCATCACGTATATGGACATCACGAGCAGGAAACAGGCGGACAGAATGTTGATCACCACTGTCAGGGCCCGGTTCTGGCAGAGCAGTGCGGTTATGGTGCAGAGGGCCGTAAAGGCGCCGGACATCAGCAGGCTTAAAAGGACCAGTATGACGATACCTTGAAGCGTTCCTTCTTCGATTCCTGTGAGCGGCACTCCGACTAAGAGGGCGCCGGCCAGATAGGAAAGACAGAAGATGAGTCCGGCTGTGGAGCTGGAGATCAGACTGGACAGGTAGATATTCTGTCTTGTATGTCCGATGACCAGTTTGTTACGGACTGTTCCGTCACTGTATTCGGTTCCGATGAAGAGGCTCACAAACGCCGGAATCAGAATGGCTACGACCAGGGCGTAGACAAAAAGCACATTCGTGAGATGGGGATCGTCATTCTGCTGGATCATGGCAATATGGTGCATCGCCGCCATGAAAACTCCGAACAGGAACAGCCCTATGGTACAAATCCAGAAAAATTTATTCTTTTTAAGTTTTGCGAAATCCGCAGATAACAGTCTACTCATTTTTTTCGCCTCCTCCGATCAGATTGATATAAAAACTCTCCAGACTCTCCTCGCGTTCTGTGAGGGAAATGATATCGCATCCCTGTTCTGCCAGTGCGAGAGTCAGCCGGGATACATTTATCCTGGCATAGATATCAGCCATTGTGTCAGAGAAGATATTATATTCGATCTCCATTTCATCCAGGACACGGGTGAGTGCACGGATGTCGGAGACTTGTACACGGATACATTTGCGGCATGCCGCATCCAATTCCCGGGCGCTCATCTCTCTTACCATACGGCCGCTGTCTATAAAGCCATAGTGTGTGGCAAGCCGTGAGAGTTCATCAAGAATGTGGCTGGAGATCAGAAATGTGATCTGGCGTTCACGGTTCAGTTTCAGGATGAGCTCCCGCAGTTCAATAATACCCTGGGGGTCAAGACCGTTGATCGGTTCGTCCAGGACGATGAAGTCCGGGCTCCCGGCCAGGGCAATTGCGATACCGAGACGCTGCTTCATGCCGAGAGAGAAATGTTTTACTTTCTTCTTTCCGGTATTGCCAAGTCCTACGAGATGGAGAAGATCCGGAATGTCCTCGAAGGATGGCAGGCCGATGATCCGGTATTGCTCTTTCAGATTTTCCTGGGCAGTCATGTCCAGATAGATGGAAGGAGTCTCGACCACCGCGCCCATCCTCCGGCGGCATTTTGTGATCCCGGAATCCGTATTCTTCTTTCCGTACAGAGTATAGGATCCTTCCGTCGGTTCCTGCAGTCCGCAGATGAGACGGATCAGGGTGGTCTTTCCTGCGCCGTTCTTTCCGATGAAACCATAGATTGCTCCCTTTGGCACATGAATGGAAAACCCGTCCAGCGCCTTGAAGTGGCGGTAATGTTTGCTCAGCGATTCCGCTGTCAGAATATAATCCATATAGAAAACCTCCTGCAGTTATGCCGGCATGAGAGTGGGCAGTCACGGAGACAGCTCCCGGCCGGCTGTTTCTTTACAGGTGCCATTCTATCTGTAAAGAGTTAAGAGAGCGGTAAAGAAAACCGTAAAGAAAAAGTTAAGATTCTTCTTCCTGCATTTTAAATCCGATCCCCCATATGGATTCGATATAATCATGACTTTCGATTGTTTTTAGTTTCTTTCGAAGGTTGCTGATGTGCACTTTCAGGGAACTTTCCGTACAGTCCTGGGTATCCTCGCTTATTTTATCCAGTATCATGGATTTCGGGATGACCTGGGAAGGATTCTGCATGAGCAGCTTCAGAATGGCGAACTCGGTCTGGGTCAGCTTTACTTCCGCGCCTGTATCGGAAGAGGATGCGCAGCGGGTGTCAGTGTTAAGGATAAGCCTTCGGAATGTGATCCGGTTTGGAATATGTTCCGAAGAGGAATCATGGGTTCTGAGGCAGACCGCGACGCGGGCGAGAAGCTCGGACGTGTCAAAAGGCTTGGTAATATAATCGCAGGCTCCGCCGAGCAGGAGATCCACCTTATCTGTTACCTCTGCCTTTGCACTGACTACGATCACCGGGATATCGCGGATCAGAGGAAGCAGCTCTTCCCCGCTTAAGCCGGGGAGCATCAGGTCTAAAAGAATCAGATCAGGCCGGTGGGAAGAGAGATACATCAGGGCCTCGGTTCCGGAGTAGGACCGGGCTGTCTGATATCCTTCCCGGGAGAGCACCTCCTGAAGCATATCGCCAATATATACATCATCATCTACGATCAGTATGGTTTTCAATCGTATCGCCTCCTGACAATTTTGATATAGAAATCCGCAGTCTGATGACATGGGACGGTTACTATTTTAGACAGAGAAAAAGAGAAAATCAAGAAGTATCCATAAAATATCCTAAAAATAGCCAAAATGGATATTTAATATTTTTGTAACAATAAAAAGGTTGAAATTCGGATAAATATACGATATGGTAAGAGAAGGAAGATGAAGTGCGTAAAGGTTTGAGGTTATTATTCACTGTACTGGGAAGGAGGATGGTGACATGACCATCAAGGAGATGCAGGAGAAGAAGAAGGAGCTTGGCTTTACTTATGCGCAGATTGCGGAGATGTCGGGGGTTCCGCTGGGAACGGTCCAGAAAGTGCTGGGCGGGATTACGCTGACGCCCAGATATGAGACGCTGATGGCACTGGAGGACGTCCTGGCGGATCACGGGGGAATGGTGGTCCGGGAGCCGAAGAAAGCGTACCTGACCAAGCCTCAGGGGAGTTATACGCTGGAAGATTATTATATGATCCCGGATGACATGCGCGTGGAGCTGATTGACGGCGTGATCTACAATATGACTGCGCCCACTTCGATCCATCAGATTATCGGAGGCTATATCTACAGCAGGCTGCTTCAGCATGTGCTGAATAAGGGCGGGACATGCCTGCCTATGATTTCGCCTCTGGATGTACAGATTGACTGTGACGATAAGACGATGGTTCAGCCGGACGTGGTAGTCGTATGTGACCGGGACAAGATCATCAGAAGATGTGTGTACGGGGCTCCGGATTTTATCATAGAGATCCTGTCCAAGTCCACAAAGAAGAAAGACAGCGTGATAAAGCTCAATAAATATCTGAACGCCGGCGTCAGGGAATACTGGATGATCGATCCCATGAAAAAGGCGGTGATTGTCTATGATTTTGAGCATGACGAGTACCCGGCGATCTACGGATTTAACGCGAAGATTCCCGTGGGGATCTGGGACGGAGAGCTTGAGATTGACTTCGCAGAGGTATATGAGCATGTCCGTTTTATGTATGAACGGGAGAATCAGAAAAATACATAAAACAGAAGCGCATTCCCGTGAAAAGAGGTTACTATTCACAGCAACGAAAAGAGGACACAGAATGTTCATTTTTCTAAATGAAGTGTAAACAATTCTAAAATAAGTGATAAAATCACTGACAAAGCCCCTGTCTTCTGATAAAATGCACACTGTAACGAGAAACAGCCGAACATGTATTTGATCAGGAGGTATATCTATGACATTAGAATTATATTATAAAATCATAAACAGTGATGCGGGAAGGAAGCTCAAAGAGATCCTGAACGGTCTGATCCCGGGCCTGATCCCCGAGCCGATTCCGGTGAGAGTGCCGGCAAGAGGACAGGAGGATCCGCGGAAGCGCCTGAGAAGAAACTGATTTTGAGTATCTTACGGGAGGCAGAAGAACAGGGGAGTAATGGAGTATAAATAACTTAGCTGGAAGGAGAAAAGGGGAAAATGAAAAACAAAAAGAGAAGAATCGGTATTGCGGCCGGTGCTGCAAGTGCCGTGTTCTTGCTTTCGGCCTGCGGGGCGTCCGATGAGTTTCGGATGCCCGATTTTGAGAAAGGCGCTGTGCAGACGGAATCTTATGACACGGTTTCGGATGTGCCTGAGTACAGTGGAGAACCGTATGTGGAGATCAATGACAACCAGCCGGATTTCACGGAAGAGGAATTGACCACGGTATCCTATGAGGAGTACAGCAAACTGGATTCGCTTGGCCGGTGCGGCGAGGCGGAGGCGTGTATCGGTGAGGATCTGATGCCCGAGGGAGAGCGGGAGAGTATCAGTGAGGTGATTCCGTCCGGGTGGGAGAACAACGAGTATGAAGTTGTGGACGGCGGTTATCTCTACAATCGCTGCCATTTGATCGGCTATCAGCTCACAGGTGAGAATGCCAATGAGGAAAATCTGATCACCGGGACACGGTATATGAATACGGAAGGGATGCTCCCTTTTGAAAACATGGTGGCGGAGTATGTACAGGAAACGGAATATCATGTCATGTACCGTGTGACGCCGGTGTTTGAAGGGGATGATCTTGTCGCCTCCGGGGTGCACATGGAAGCGGAATCTGTGGAGGACGACGGGGAAGGCATCAGCTTTAATGTCTATGTTTATAATGTCCAGCCGGAGATCACCATTGACTACTCAACAGGGGAAAACTGGGAAAGCCCCCAGACTGCTTCACCGTCAGATGCAGAGACGGCCGGAGCCCGGGAGAACAGCGCCAATGAGAGCGGTGAGAATGACGAAGAACAGACTTACATACTGAATACAAACACACATAAGTTCCATAAACCGGACTGTTCCGGCGTAAAGGACATGAAAGAAAAAAACCGGGAGGAGTATACCGGGATAAGAGAAGAACTGATAGAACGAGGATATGAACCCTGTGGAAGATGCAGGCCGTAAAGAGGTGCCGGGAGTGGACAGGCAGTTGTCCTTCCCGGCTTTTGCATATCAGAAATCAGCTGGCCTCTGAAGCTTTGTAGTTTCGGTATCCGCTGATCGTGCAGAAGATAAGAATACATACTGTAACGGTCAGCGGCAAAAAAACTGTCCGGTAAAGATCTGTGATCACCCCAGTCATAACGAGAAAAAGCGGAGTCCCCATCATCAGGAAATATCCGGCCCCACTGCCGAGCAGACGGATCAGGAGAGGCCCCAGCCAGACCAGAGCGGATATAGTGACAGCATGAAAAACGGATGTACAGTGAGCTGAGATGCATACTGCGGCGGCACAAAGCGACATCAATGCCAGAAAGTCTGCTGCAAGAGCAATACAGGTAAATTGCCATATGGGAAGCATAGTGATACGGTAAAACGGATTCAGAAACAAACTTTCCACAGATATTCCGGTCATGCAGTCCGCTCCGGAAAAACCGTATACAGTGCCCGCCAGAAGAAATGCGCATACGACGGCAGCGGCATATATCAGAGCGGCGACAGTAAAAGAAGCCGACAATTTCGCAGGTACATCGTTCTTTTGCCCTTCTTCACAGGTGAACAAAAGGGCAGTCATACGGCTTTGATGCTCTTCGGCAAAAACCGGAGATATGCTGACAAGAATCAGGATACTGCCGAAAATCATTCCGATTTGAAGCAGATCCAGAAATGCATTCCAGCCTTTTGTGTAGTCAAATGAAATCTCAGAACCGGTTTCTCTGGCGGCTTTTCCCAGATCAGTTTGTGAGAGCGGAATAAGATCTGTCGATATTTGGTAATCCTCCCAGTCCCTCATATACCCGTTTCCCAGAAATTCTGTTACAAATCCATTCAGGTAATTTTCATCCCGGAACCCTCCGTACAGTTCCTGTACCTGAGAAGGAAATCCATACTTATCTATGATTTGCTCCGCGGTTTTGTCAGTCAGCGTTCCTGCAAATTCTTCTGTGATCTTCCGGTCCATTTTGACAGCCTCATAACCGGTATATACTTTCCCGTCCACGGTTGTCCGCTCATCCCCCAGAGTGATGAAACAGAAGTAAAGAACAAACAGACCGGCAAAGGCTGCAAATGTAATCAAGAAGAATTGTTTGTGGATAAGTTTGTAAAGTTCTGCTCTGTACAGTCTCATTTTTCTTCCTCCTTTTTCCGAGTCAGATAAAGATATATGTCCTCCAGAGAAGGCTTTAGAGATATGGAATCGGGAGTGGGGCGCTGAGCGGATACAATGCGCAGTTCTGCTCCCTCCTCACAGTATTTTATATTGCTTACTATGAATTTATCTGTGAATTTGCCGATATTATGGTCAGGGATTCTGCATGCCCAAACAATCTGTTCCAGGGAGGAGGAAAGCTCCGGTTCTGTTCCTTTTTTTATGATTTTTCCGTCCTTCATAACCAGGATCTGATCTGCAATATAATTTACGTCAGACACGATATGGGTGGAAAGAAGAATGATCCTGTTTCTGCCAAGGGAGCTGATAATATTGCGGAAGCGGACTCGCTCTCCGGGATCCAGCCCGGCCGTGGGCTCATCCAGGATCAGTATCTCAGGATCGTTGAGCAGAGCCTGTACGATTCCGATCCTCCTCAGCATCCCGCCGGAATAGGTACGAAGCGGGCGATTCTGATCCTTTGTAAGCCCTGTCAGTTCCAGCAGTTCTTCAATCCGTTCTGCGGCTTGTTTTTTCGGAAGAGCTTTGAGAGCGGCTATATAATTCAGAAATCTCCGCGCGGAAAAATCTTCATAGTATCCGAAATCCTGGGGAAGATATCCCAGAAAACGACGGTAGGCTGCGCCCATCTGGCGGATTTCAATACGATCGCATCGAATCTGTCCTTCTGTGGGACTTAAGATACCGCATATCATACGCATAAGCGTTGTTTTTCCTGCGCCATTTTCTCCCAGCAGCCCGTAAATCCCGTTTTCCAGACAGAGATCCGTAGTGTGAACCGCAATTTTATCCGAAAATGTTTTCTTTACTCCGATTAATTCTAAACTGTGCATAATATCTCTCCTTTATCAATAGCAGCAAGCAGCCGGCCGATCTGCACGGCAAGCATGAATAGTTCAGCGACAAGCCCTATACACCAGAACAGAAATGCAGACGGCTGATAGAAATGCGGCACGGATGCAAGGACAAGGGAGGCGGAAGCGCAGAATGCTCCGGCAGCCGGAACGGGGTATGACCGGTTGCGGAAGAATCGGGCCTGCAGAATTCCTATGCATACCGTGACGGTGAAAACAAACGGAACCGCCGTATAGATACCAACGCGGAAGATTTCGGTCTCCCACCTTGATCCTGTAAAAAGGGTCAGAAAAGCAAGCGAGGCCAGATTCACGGCTCCCAGCCCGAGCATCTGGAAAGCAGCGAGCTGCCGGGTATTGAAAAAGCAGGTGGAGGAAAGCTCAGCCAGACCTCCTCCGAACAGGTGGGACAGAATCAGAATCGAAGCGCTTCCGAGCACAGAGGACGCAAGCATAAGAAAAACCGTTATGTCATCCGTGCCGGCTCCCAGCGATTCGAGAAAAACGAGGAAAATCATAAAAAGCAGATTAATGAGAAGATCTGCAGCCCAGATTTTCTTATCCATGTAGAGGAGAAGATTTATAAATATTCTGGATCGGCCCTGTATATAGTTGAAATTTTCATCGGACCGGAAAAGACGGAAATTATCCGGTCTGCGGATCGGAATCTGAGAGTTTGCTTTCTGAAACAGAAGTTTCAGTTTCTTTTCAGTTTTCATCGTCTGTCATCTCCTTTCTCAGCCTTGCAATTGCAAGGCGGTAGCGGGACTTTGCCGTGGATTGGCTGCATCCCAGAATTTGCGCAATTTCTTTGAATTTCAGTTCTTCACCGATCCGCAGAATGATCACTTCCTGCTGTTCCCTCGGAAGCTGTTTCAAAATATCGTGGAGCAGATGACGAAGCTCTGCATTTTCAAGCTTCGTGTTCTCAGGAGACGAGAGATTCTGGCTGCTTTTTAAGTGCGGGTCTGGTTCAGAAGACGGACTTAAAAGATTATGCTCCCTTTTCACCCGATAAAAATAATCATGACATAGATTACGGGCGATGATCAGCAGATATCCCTTTAGATTCCGGCAGGAGAAGGAGTCAAAATACTTTATAAACCGCAGAAAAACTTCCTGGGAGATATCATAGGAATCCGCTTCGTTCCCTGTCATATAAAGGCAGAATTTGAAGATGTCGTCATAGTATTTTTCCGCAATCGCATTCATGGCTTCGTGGTTCCCGTATCGGGCCTTGCGGATCAGTTCCCTGTCAGTCAACGCTTTTCTCCTCCCTGCCGCTTCTGTTTGGAGCGGCTGAACTGCGAACCGGCACAAAATATTTGAGGCTCTCATAATAAATAACCGGATTATTCTAAAAAAAGTTTAACAGAATTTCAGGAATTGTGTCGATCCAAAACAGTACACTAAATTATTCTACAATTGCTCAAAATCAAGATTGAAACTAAATGAAAGTATTGTATTAGAATGATATAATATTACCACTAAAAAGCTGAAAAAATTAGAATTTGAAAGGGCAGAATAGATAATGATATTAGAAACAGAGCGTTTATATTTGAGAGAAATGAGCCAAAATGATTTTGGAGATTTAGCTGAAATTTTACAAAATCCAAACGTTATGTATGCTTATGAACATGATTTTTCAGACAATGATGTGCAGGAATGGCTTGACCGACAAATAGAAAGATATAAAAATTATGGCTTTGGACTGTGGGCGGTTATCTTAAATAACACGAATGAAATGATAGGACAAGCAGGGCTTACCCTGCAACTATATAAAGACACCGAAGTTTTAGAAATCGGATATCTATTAAAGGAAAAATTTTGGCAAAAAAAGGCTCTTTTCTATTTGTGTTCTACCTCGTGTTCTATTTTATTCCAGACATGAAAAAAACCGCTGAATTTCAGCGGTTTTTAGCAGGGGATGAGAGAATCGAACTCCCACCAAAGGTTTTGGAGACCCCTATCATACCATTTGACCAATCCCCTGTATTCTGCTTTGCTTCCGCAAGGCACTTCCTTAGTATACTGTCTGAGGGGATATTTGTCAAGAAAAAAATGATTGAAAATTCAACAGAAAAAAATGATTGAAAATTCAACTAAAAGGTAACAGTTCAGCCCACCATATTTTACGCCTGCCGGGAAAACACCGCGAAGGCTGCCAGCATAAGGAGGAGAAGAGCATACAGGAAAAGATGCACTCCGGGACCCACGGGGGTTCGGCAGGAGCTGGCGAGTTTGAAAATCACACCAAAGGCGATAAGGACGCTGAGCAGGAAAACCGCAATATCCAGAATAAAGATATGGAATCCCAGAACACCCGTATAAGTGTAGAAGAGTACGGGGATAGCTGCCGTCCCTGCAAGGATTCCCGTGGGGGCGGCGGCTGTGATGCAGGGAGAATCCTCTTTGAGCGCAGCAATCATAAAGACGCCATAAATAAGAGTGGGGAAAAATACGAGTTTCATATGCTCCCAGGTGGATTCATTGACCGGAAAAAAGGGCGCGGCAATGGGACTGTTACCTGTCCATTCGTAGACAAAGTGGGAGAGCGTTCCTGTAATGATGACAAAGACGATACCAATAAGTGTATATTTTTTTAATCTGTTCATAAATCATATCCCCGTTCGAGAGTGCCATTTTGAAGGAAAGTATATGCGGCTGAGGGGCATTTTATTCCTTCGACGAGAATGCGGCAAGGGTAATAGTTCAGCTATTTAGTGCACTAACATTTGTCGTTGGATCACGTCCGGAAGTGGGGCAGGATGTTTTGGAAATCGTATTCTGATGAAGGGACAGGAGTTCCATGCTTCGTTCCGGAATCTGGGA